>JANQIW010000028.1 GCA_028281945.1 Prochloraceae cyanobacterium PL24a_bin.78 | reverse complement strand
CTCCCCATCTCCCCATCTCCCCATCTCCCCATCTCCCCATCCCTCATTACCGGGTGACGATGAATTTCTCCAGTGATGGCATAATTCAACGCCCCCTTAGTTTACTTGGTTAGTTTGCTTAGTATAAAGCTCTAATTCTAATCCATTTCAAGAGTATTACCGCGCTTATACTGCATATAGGCAGCAAAAAATAATCCTGCAAGAGTAATAAAAATTAAACCAAGAACAATTCCTAATAATAAGGGTTCAATCACAGTATATCTCCTTTTGTTTTATTGTTGTACAACGAATGGTTATTGAGCTTTTTTTATCCTTTGGATACCTTAATGATGGCATCAATTATGACAGACAGCATCTCTCATCTTCAATAGAGACTAAAGCACTGTTGTTAATTAATCGATATACATTTTATCAAATCTCTATCCCTTTTCCAGGTCATTTTTCTTGAAATCTGGAAGATATTTATGATAATAGATCACTAAAAATTTTATCAGATAATCGAAAGAAGTATTAAGAAAACCTTGCCTCTGATGGCGATAAATCTTAAGATACATTAATAATCTTAGCAAATTTGTTACATTGCTTTAAATTAAGTAGCATTAAGAAGAAGAAATATTGCAAAATGTTAAAAGACAAGTCAGGGGTTAAAAAAAGTAGTGAATAATCAGTATGCCAAACCTAAAATAAATGCACAACAACTACTCTTAGTGGCTATGGTGGTGGCTTTGTTGATTTCTGCTACAATTGCCGGTTTTTATTTAAAGCAAAGTTGGGATCCTTATATTCGAGAAGTATTATCTCTCAAAGGAGATGTTATCAAAGGGAATGCTATTTATCAGATTAATTGTGCAGGATGTCATGGTATTCATGGTGATGGTTATGTCGGCCCTACTTTATCTCATATTTCTAGACATAAATCTGATATTGGAATGATAAATCAAGTAATTAGTGGCAAAACCCCTCCTATGCCTAAATTTCAACCTACGCCCCAAGAAATGGCTGATTTACTTAGTTATTTAAAGCAACTTTAGAATCTTTAAGGAATCAGTACTAATTAATAATTAGTCAATAAAATAATAAATAAATTAAAATAAATATATGTTAAAATAATTTAGATAAATATTTTCAGGAGCAAAACATGAGTCAGAAATGGCAGAGATTGGATGGAGATGAAGTAATAAATCTCGAAGACGAAAAAGATAAGAGTTTAATGCCTCATTCAACTTTTACTGCATCAGAATTTTTAGATAAAATTCAATTAACTTATCGCAACAAACAATTAGAAAAATGGTTTTTTGAAGGAGTTGATTGCAAACTTTTAAGACCTAATAGTGGGTGGAAAAAGGGTAAAGTGAGAGTTTTTATTGCTTTTAGCTCAGATTCAGATGAACCAGATACTACCTTAAATGAACTTACAACCAATAAACCATAGATTAAAATATTTAGGAATTAGTCGGCAATATTTTTTTAATTTATTGCTGCTCTTTATAAGAATTTTTAATGAAAATATCTCTAATTTTCCCTAGATTCTAAGTTTGATAAATCCTCTCGAAGTTGTGGTTGTAAGAATTTCCCCCATTTTTCATCGTAAGGATGAACTTTTTTGACTAAACCATCCCCTTGATAAACTGGTTTATTAAGATTTGCCCATTCAAAAATTGAGCCATTGAAATTATATACATTAGTAAACCCTGCATCTTGAAGCTTTTGAGTAAAAATAGCCGATCGTAAACCTACAGAACAATATAGCACAATTTTTCTATCTGATTCTAGATTTTTAAGGATAGTCTCTTGTAATTTTTCAATAGAAGTATCTGGAGGCACATTGTAAGCATTAGGAAGATGACTAATATTATATTCATCTTTTTCTCGAATATCTAATAAAATTGTCTTGGATTCATCCTCTTTTAACCAATTAGCTACAACTTCGGCGGATATATGATTAACTTGAGGAAAATTAGTCTCAATCTTACTTTTAATTTCCTCTAAATCCTGAGTTTTTCCTCCGCAGCCTGCAACTAAAACAATTGAAAGAATAATTAATATTTGTTTTTTTATCTTGATAAAGATAGTCATAATTGATTCCATGATAGGTTTCATATTTTTAGGTTTGATTATAGAGTTTATTGAAGATTTTTTCAAATTTTTAATTAGATTTTTGATTTAACTTATATCTATTATCAAAGATGGATCTAACTCTGGTGAAATCAATTGTGAAATTAGCTGGGAATTGAAGCTATCGAATCCTATATTTGTTGTTGTAGTTTCCGTTACAGGAAGAAAAGAATCGATAAAATCTTCTATTTCAGTTGCCGTCGTTCTATTTGCATTATCTCCAATTGCTCCATTTATTAGTGAATCTCCTGTAAATCCAAATAAAGAACGTAGAATAAGAATTCCATCTGTCAGTGCATCTGTCTCCCCATTTTCATCTACATCTAAAAACGTTTCATCCGCTGCTAGTAAAAATGGTTGGATTTCTTCAAAAGTAGTGAAAGTAGCATCATCTGCTATTACTCCATCTGTTAAGGAATCTTCTGTAAAACCAAACAGAAAACGAAGAATTAAGATCCCATCTGTGAGGGCATCTGCTGTGGCATTACCGTCTATATCTAAATTCGCTTCTATTTCATCGTCATCCTCTTCTATATTTACTGTTAATGTAGTAGTAGCTGTGGCACTTAAATTATCAAATCCTTGTCCATCATCAATTATAAATTCTATTAATCGATCGCCATTGGTTGGTGTTGTGGCGGTATTGTCATATTCGAGTGTTTGCAATACTTGTTGGTAATTAGCGATGGTATCTACACCTGAGAGAGTTAGAATTCCTGTGGAAGGATCATAGACAGCATCAATATTTCCTGTGGTAGTAGGGTTAAGAAACTCTGAATCAGTATCTATTATATTGGTAATAGTTATGGTAGCTCCTGAAATTGAATCAGTATTTGAATCAGTCAAAGTGAAATTAGTTTCATCTACAAGGGTTATCGCCGTGCCATCAAATGTATTAGAAAAATCTATACCTGAAGGAGTTCCATTTAAATCTAATTCTGGGGCAATATTACCAAATACAACATAAGTTTCTCCGGCATTATTTGAACCTGCATAGGGTGCACCAATGATTAAATCATCAACTCCATCTCCATTCACATCTCCTCCACCACTCACTGATCTTCCTAATCCATCCCCGATATTCTCCCCATTAATAATAAAACCATTGCTTCCATCTAAACTAGACAATTCAAAAGATTCATCAAATGCACTATCAGTGCCAAAAATCACATAACTTTCCCCAGCATTTGCCACTCCATTTGGATCTGCTAAATAAGCACCAATGATAAGATCGTCAAAATCATCTCCATTTATATCTCCGGCAAAACTAATAGATATTCCAGAAACATCATTTGCATCAATACCATTAAGCACAAAACCATCATCACCATCGAGATCAGATAAATCTAAACTCAATCCAAAGCTATTATCAGTGCCAAAAATGAGATAAGATTCCCCAGAATTAATGCCATTAGGATCTCCGCCATAGGAAGAAATGAGAATATCATCAAAACCATCCCCATTGAAATCTCCACCACCACTGACTACCCCACCAGAATAATCCCCTGCATCGATGCCATTAATAATAAAACCATTAGTTCCATCTATGAGGTTTAAATCAAAGGTGGCGATAAAACCATCTTCTTGACCAAAAATCACATTGCTGCGGCCAACATTTTCACTATTGCCAACATCATCTCCAGGCTCACCTATGATATAGTCATCAAAACCATCACCATTAATATCCCCTAGAGTACTTACCGATTGGCCAGCATAGTTTTCTGATTCTGTACCGTTGATGATAAAACCATCAGTACTATTTAAAGCTTCAACAATAATATTTTCAGGAAAATCATCTTCCGCCCCAAAAACGATATAACTTTCTCCTATAGCTAATCCAGCTGCGAGATTGTTAGCCAAATTTGCCCCCACGATTAAATCGTCAAAGCCATCTCCATCAATATCTCCTGCATTACTGACAGAGATGCCCAGATTATCGTAAGTTTCTATTCCATTAATAGCAAAGCCATCGTCTCCGTCTAATTCCAACACATCTATCGTGCTGCTAAAATCGTCATCCCCAAAAATCAAAAAAGCTTGGCCTGTATTAGCCGCACCCAAACCATCCCCTCCAATGGATCCCACAATAATATCATCAAAACCATCGTTGTTAATATCTCCTGCATTACTGACAGAAATGCCTAAGTTATCTTCTTCACCATCAGTATTGATAATAACAAAGCCATTATTACCATTAAGACTTGAGAGGTTAATTTCAGAGGCAAAACCTGATGAATTGCCAAATACTACAAATGCTTCTCCTGCATCACTCAAACCACCAAAATCAGCATTAGGCGCACCAATGATAATATCGTCTACACCATCTCCATCAATATCTTCTCCATTACTGACTGAGAAACCGGAGGCATCTCCAGGAGTTACTCCATTTATGACAAAGCCGTTGATTCCATTTAAAGTTGAAACATCTAAGAAATTAATAGTCACAGTTTTTGATACTTACCTAAAGTACTATCGGAATTTTCTATCCTATTTTAGAGGAAAATTTTAATTTGCTTCTGGATTCTTGCTTCTTAGTATTTAGTTTTTGCTTTTAACTGGGACGCTAGGATTCGAACCTAGGAATGGCGAGACCAAAACCCGCTGCCTTACCGCTTGGCGACGTCCCAATGGCTTATAACCACGTTTATTATAATAGCACTTACCACTGGGGTTTTGTCAAGGGTTTTTAAAAAAAATTTTTGAGTTATTTTCAGGAAAGGGATAAACCTCTTGTATTAAGCTTCTCAGCTATTTAAGGAAATTATTAACCTAAACTACTCCAGTTTCTCAAATCATCTTCCTCTGAAGATTCAGATATTTCCTCTAGATTGCTTAAATCTTCGTTGTCAAGATTTTCTTGGGAGGTAGGAGTTTGATTAATAGTTGTTTGGTTTTTAGGATTGTGAAGTTCATCAGGATCATCAGATTGTAATAAATCCTTAATATTAGTAATGGCTTTACCTAATTTTCCGTCTTCAAGTAGAAGATTTACTAAAGACAATCCGCTGGTGGAAAGCAACAATTTACTAATATCTCCAATTCCAGAATTACTATTATTATTAATATTACCATTACCGTTGCCATTGCTATTACTATTATTGCCATTTAAACCCGGAAAAGCATAAATTCTCGCATCTCCTAATACTCCAGGTTGGGGCGCTAAAGATTTAAGAATTTCTGGTAATTGAGGTGCTAAATCTGGCCAAATTGTCTTCAGTAATTCGGCAGTTCTATTGGCATTGTTAAGAGTATTTTCGGCTTCTATTAATGCTTTTTTACTTTCTGCTTCTGCTAAGGCTTTATAACGATTTGCTTCTGCTAAAGTCCGAATAGATTCTGCTTCTAATTCTGCTGCTTGACGGGCTATTTCTGCTTGACGTTTACGACGATAAACATCAATTTCTACTACGTTTTGATCGGAAATTCTACGCTCATTTGCTTCTCTTTCTGCGGCAATTAATGTTAATCTTTTTTCTCTTTCTGCTTTTTCTACTTCTTGGGCTGTAACTACCGCTGATTCGGCTTCTGCTTTTTCGGCTTCTGTAGCAAAACGATCGCGCTCTTTTTCTGTAATGGCAATGGCTGCATTTTGTTGAGCGATTTTTGATTCTTGTTCAGCTTCGGCAATTTCGATTTGTGCCCGTAAGCTAGAAGCTTCTACGGTTTGTTTACGAGTAATATCTGCAACTTCTGCTTCTTGTTGTTGTAATGCTTGGGCTACTTTCAACTTTTTCTTCTTTTCTTCTAAAGCAATATCTGCTTCGAGTTGAGTTTGTTGCACTGCTAATTCTCTTTGAATTTTTTCTTCTTCTAGAGTTTTTTGACGAGTAATATCTGCAACTTCTGCCTCTTGTTGTTGTAATATTTGAGCTAATTTCAACTTTTTATTCTCTTCTTCTAAGGCAATATCTGCTTCGATTTGACTTTGTTTTACTGCCAAATCTTGCTTAATTTTTTCTTCCTCTACTGCTTTTAGTTGTAGGATTTTATTTTTTTCGATTTTAGCTGCTTCTTGATCTTTTGCTTCTTGAATTTCTCTTTCTCTTTGTGCTTTTAATTCTTCTATTTCTTTTAATTGAGTTAAGTTAGCATCTTCTTTATCTCTACTAATTTGCAAAGATTGCTTTTCTGCTGCTAATTCTTCTTGTTCGATGGCTACTTTTGTACTTAATTCTATTTCTCTTTTTTCTCTAGTAGTTTGCAATTCTACATCTAATTTTTGTTTAATAGATTTTTGAATGGTTTCGGTTCTTAATCTAACACCTTGAGCATCAAAGAAATTGTTTTCATCATAAGTATCACTTTCTTCGATTTCTGAAATGGCAATATTATTTAATGTCAATCCTACTTTCTTTAAATCTTGTTGAATTAAGTTTAATACTTCATCGGCAAAACCTAATTTATCTGAATCAATTTCGGCAATACTTTTCTTTTTAGCTGCCGCTCGAATGGCATCATCAGCACGTTTTTCTAGGGCATCTTTAATATCATTTTCTGATATTTTCCCTTGTTTTGATAGTCTAGCTGCTGCGGTTAAAACGGCATCTTTATCGGGATTTATACAGACATAAAATGTCACCCGCATATTGGCTCGTAAATAATCTCTAGTTCTCACGGCAAGCTTGTCTGTTCTCACAACGTCAATGGAAATTTCTCGTAAAGGTACACGTGTTATTTCATGAAATCCCGGTAAAACTATACAACCCCCATTGAGAATTACGGCTTTATTTTTAGTAACTATTCCTCCTGTTCTTACAAATGCTTCGTTATTAGGGGTAATTACATAAACCCTTGTATATGCCCATAATGCTATTAAGGCTAAAATAACTAATGCTCCTATTAAAGCAGCAAAAAATATTATAGATCCACCTAAATTTGTTACGGTTGGTGTTTGAGCAATGATTGGTTGATTGGGAATTGTTGGAAAGGTTTTTGTTAGAAAAATTTCTTCAGTTTCGATTTCCTTTTGTTCTCTAATTTCTAGGTTTTGAATTGAGTTTTCTAGAAAAGAAATTGTGGGTAAATGTTGAATAAATACTAACCAAAATCTCATTGTTTTTTCTCCTTAATAATTTAATTTTTTGTAATAGTTTAATTGTAATTTTTTAATTTTAATCTTTTAAATTTTCAAGTTTCCATTGAGCCATTTATCTTCATCGTAACTATCTTTAGCAATGCCTATGTAACAATGTTGTTGTTGATCAATTATTAAAATAGATTCTCCTCGATGAGGAATAACTTTTGCCCAATCTGGCAAACTAACACTAATAGTAACGAGATTTCTAGCTGAATCTAATACATCAACTTGCCCTATTTTTCCTTCTATTAAATAAGGTATGGTTTTTGATGATACGATGCCTACACAACCAATGAGGCGATTACCATCAACATCTTCTCCAAAAGAAGCAAATATTTTTCCTACTGGGCGGGCAATTAATCCTCCTATAAACATACTAATAAATAGGGAAACAAAAAAGATAATTCCTCCTAAGAATCCTCCGGGAATTTCGCCAATAAAACTACCAATAATAACATTTAATATCCAACCACTTACTCCCCAATTTGTAAAATAAATTGCTAATAATAACATTAAGGGGACTTTTCCTAAACCTAACCATCCTAATATTTGTAGTGGTAAAAATTCTGGCAAATTGTTAGAATCTGAATCGGTATTAATGTCAATTTCACTATCAGTATCTATGTCGAAATTAGCATCAGTATCTATGTCAAAATCAGCATCGGCATCTACATCAAAATCTACATCAGTATCTGTATCTAAATCATCATCTCCTCCCCCAGAAACAATGACTAATACAAAAAACATGACTCCTATTCCTAGAAATAGCCAATAGGGTAAGTTTGCTAAATTAAACAGCATAAAATTTCAAATTTTTTATTAGTTAAACTACGGCAATTATTAATTGCACTTTTATCTATAATTTTTTCTTGCTTCTATGATAACTTATTACTAATTAAAAGCTAATTCAAGATTCAAATTGGGAAAGTGGTGTTAACCCTAATATTTAAGGGGTTTATGCTAATTCTAATCAAAAAGTTTTAAGATAAAATTAAATAAGAAAAAATTTGTAAGAAAGCTTAACTAAGATAGGAGATAATCCCAATGGCAGCAACATTTAAACACATCATGTTGATGGTAAAAGATATTCCAGCTACTGTGAAATTCTACAGCGAAGGTTTGGGATTAGAAGTGAAAGTTTCTACCCCCGGATGGGCTGAGTTGAATGCTAATGGTACTACAATTGCTTTACATTTTGCTCACGAAAATGGCCAATCTGGTGGCGCGCCAATTCTTAGTTTTCATGTTGATGATATCCATGAGTCCATCGCTACTCTTGAAGGAATGGGTGCTCAGTTGGAAGGTAATATTCGTGAACCTTCTTTTGGGAAGGTGGCTGCTATGCGTACCCCTGAAGGTAGTTTGATTAGTCTTTTACAGCCTGCTTCTGTGGCTGCAGCTTCTAAGTAATTTTTGATGGATTCCCCCTTTTTTGGGGGGAGATTTTAGGGAATAAGCAATGGTAATAAGTATTTTATTATATATTTTAAGTAATTCCATCTGGATAAATTAAATTGATAACTTGATGTATATTTTTTCTATAAATTCTAAAATCACTATCAAGAGTAAAAATAATTCTTTCTTTGTCTAATTCTGCCATTCTGACTAAACAACCATCTGTTAGAGACATTGGAACACTTTTATAAGTTTGCATTAATTTTTGAATTGCTTTTACTTCGTTCTTCAAACTAAAAGTAATTTGAAGTTTTTCGCGATCAATTAATCCCATAACAGCATCGTTTCCTCCATAAATGTTTCTTAATAAATAACAACTTTCTGTGACAACAGCTTCACAAGTTACAAGAGGAGAAGCAATGGTAACTAAAGAATTTCTAACCCACGTATGATATTTCTCTTTTCGATTAATTAAAGCTACCAATGGCCCAGTATCAATAATAACTTTTGACTTCATTCTTGTCCTAATCCTTCTAAATATTTTTTATTAGTAGCTAAATCCCCAGGTCCACCATCTACACAACCTATAAATTCTTTTGCATCTTCTAAAAAAGAGATTTGCTTTTCTTCTATACAGTCTTTTTCAAATAAGAATGATATAAATTCTTTGACCATATTCTGTTTTTCAGGAGGTAATTTTTTAAATTTTTCTAAAGTTATTTTATCTAAAATTATTGCTGAATTCATTTTTTACTCCTAATTCTATAAAAGATTGCTTTTGTTAATTCTTTTTATCTCTCCTATTAAGATAAAAATCTCTATATCTTTTTTCACTATTATTCCAAAAAGTTGCTGAAATTCCTAAAACCTGTTCGAGTTGTAATGAAATTTCTGGATTTATATGGCCTTTTCCTTGGATAATTTCTTTTGTAGTTTCTTCAGGATAACCTATTTTGTTAGCTAATTCAACCTGAGTCATTACTTAATCTTCTGTAGCGATCTAACTACCCAAATGTTCGCGTCCTCCACCCAACGTCGTGGTAATACTTGAAAACCTTTTTGATTTCGTTTTACCACATTTACTGATGAACCACACACGATCCTTACTCCATCAGCAAATCGTTTACCACCATAGCCACTATCAACCCAAAGTATATCTTCTTATTTTTAAAAATGTTTTATCCATTTAACAGAAGGAGGAAAATTGGAAAGAATGTCAAGACAGTCCTCAATTGTGTATATGGCATAGTGGGTTATTTTTTCATTTTTATGTATATTTTGACTTACATGATGAAACCATTCTAGATAATCTGATGCATTAATAGTAAAAAACCCCCATCTCCCTAAATTATCCTCTTCATCAATACGATTATAAAATATTAAATTTCCTTCATCTATATTTCTATAAACTAAAGGGGACTCAAAGATTATTTGTAATAATTTTTGATTTGGATCATCAGAACTTTTCAACAACAATCTTAAGCCTTTATCAAAATCCAAAATTTCTTTAAAATACATTTCAGCAGGTAATTCTGTCAATGGTTTCCACCTTTTGAATCCATTTTTCTGCATAAAAATCAATCTCCAAAACGAATCTTAAATACTTATATTTCTTTTGCCACTCTTTAAACGTTTCTGTATTTCTAAAGTAGGTTCACCACTTTTGTTGTTTAGATTACCAACGACTGGCAATAGGCATACGCCAACCGGTACCAAAAGCACGATCGGTTATTTTCAGACCAGGAGCAGCTTGTCTTCGCTTAAATTCAGAACGAATAACCAATTTTTTTATTTTCTCTACCACTTCTTGGTCATATCCTGCCTCAACAATTTGGGCTACAGATTGATGTTGATGAATAAATCGATCGAGAATATCATCAAGGATTTCGTAAGCAGGAAGGGAATCTTCATCTTTTTGACCAGGTTTTAATTCCGCACTAGGGGGTTTAGTGATCACATTTTCTGGAATTACCTCTTGATGGCGATTCAACCAACGGCATAAAGAAAATACTTTCGTTTTAGGTACATCGGCAATTACGCTTAAGCCTCCATTCATATCTCCATAAAGAGTGCAATAACCCACAGCCATTTCCGATTTATTTCCGGTAGATAACAGTAAATAATTGAACTTATTAGAAATTGCCATCAATAAATTACCACGAATTCGAGATTGAATATTCTCTTCGGCAACTCCAAATTCTGTACCGGCAAATAAAGATTCTAGAGTAATATCATAACTTTTCATTGCCTTACCAATGGGCAACTTCTGACTTTTAATACCCAAATTTTCTACTAACTTCACCGCATCTGTGATAGAATGCTCCGAACTATAGGGAGAAGGCATTAACACACCTAAAACATGATCGGCACCCATAGCCTCAGCAGCAATGGCGGCAACCAAGGAAGAATCAATCCCTCCACTCAAACCCAAAATTACCTTAGTAAAACCACATTTGCGAGTATAATCTTTCACTCCCAAAACTAAAGCATTCCAAATCTCTTCTTCTTCACAACTAGGCAAAGGATTAATAGAAGCCTTTTCTAAATCTTTTTTCTCCTCATTGAAATTCAAAATTACTAAATCTTCAGCACAACTTTTAGCGCGACAAACCACATCTCCATCTCGATTAAAAGCAATACTATTGCCATCAAAAACTAGATCATCATTGCCTCCAATTTGATTAGTATAGATAATAGGTATTTGGTAATTTGTAGCAGCATGAGATAACATTTTCTCTCGCAATTTTTGCTTGTGAAGGGAATAAGGAGAAGCAGAAAGATTAACAATCAAATCCACTTTTAATTTCGCTAAATCTTCTACTGGATTAATTTCATAATTCCGTTGCCCCCAAAATAATTCATCATTCCAAATATCTTCGCAAATACTTAAACCAATGCGAATATTATTATCAATATTAAAATAATTAGATTGGCCTCCTGCTTCAAAATATCGATCTTCATCAAAGACATCATAAGTAGGCAAAAGACGTTTATGATAGATTTGTTTAACTTCTCCATTTTCTAAGCAAGCAATACTATTAAATAGAGATTTTTTGCCTTGAAGATGTGCTTCAGGATTAACAGTTACCATGCCAATTAATACGATTAATTCTGGAGGTAATTGAGTTGCTAACTTGTCTAATTCTTCCGACATGGAGTTAACAAAATTGGGATTGAGAAGTAAATCTCTAGGAGGATAACCACACAAAGAAAGCTCGGGAGTTAAAAGAATTCTCACCTTTTCTTGAGCTGCTTTTTCAGCTACTGTTTGAATTTTTTTACTATTTCCAGAAAGATTTCCAATGGTAGGATTAAGTTGGGCAATGGCAATTTTCATGTTCTATTAATTCCTTATTTTTTGCTAATTTTGTGTGTTATTTTTCTGGTTTAAATAAACACTAAAGGCTTATCTTTTAAAGGAGCAAAAGCCTTAGCATCAAAGCGATATAGACTTGCTGGGCGACCTGCACCTCTAGATATTTTTACCCCAGTATCTGCTAAAAATCCTAACTTTAATAAACGTGTTCTAAAGTTAGAATAATCGGAAAAATTTTCCCCTAAAACTGTGGTATAAAGTTGATAAATCTCGTTTAAAGTAAAGACATCTGGTAAAACATCAAAAGCAATGGGACTATATTCTAATTTATTTCGTAAACGTTGATAACCATAGTTTAAAATTGTATGATGATCAAAAGCTAAATCAGTTAAATTGCTAATACTATGCCAACAAGTTAATCCAGTATTACTAATTAATTCTGCCTCATCAAATCTAACTAAGGCAAAATAACTAACAGAAAGATAGCGCACTCCAAAACTATCAATTTCTTCTCTAGGATCTCTTTTCGGCCCACCAAAAGTGTATAATTGTTCTAAATAGAGATTATTTACCATTATTTTCTCTGCTAAAATGCGATGAGCTGCATCTTCTAGAGATTCCCCAATTCTAACCAAAGTGCCGGGTAAACCCCATTGGTTTTGAAAAGGTTGACTTTGTCTTTTAACTAATAATACTAACAAACGATTTTGTTGGCTATCTACAGAGAAAATAACGTTATCAACTCCTACTTTAAAATCAGCTAATTTCTGTTTATTAGATTTAGTTAATGGGTTTTCTGCCATTCGTATAATTGATGTTTTTCAATATAATTATTAATCCTAGGAATAATCAGATTTTTATGTCCGCTTTTGCGGTAATCGGTAGAAGAAATCTCTGGTAATTCAACATCTGCTATGAACCATTTTTCATTTTTAGAGCCTATCTCATTTAAAAATGAGAATTCGTCTTCGGCAAGTGGATAGCCAAGGCGAGGCATAACTATAAGTTTAACTTGAGATAACAATTCCTCTGCTTTATACCAACTAGATATTTGACAGACTAAATCTGAACCAATTACTAGAAAAAAATCTGCTTTTCTCCCGAAAATTTCCTTCGCTTTTTTCAAGGTTTGAAGAGTTTTGGGATAGCTTAACTCATCATAAATAGAGATATTATGTTTTGGATCATCTATTTCTTCTATTAACAATTCCAGCATATAAGCTCGTTTTACTAAAGAAGTTTGACAATTTTTTAAAGGATTTTCACTAGCCCAAACGGCTACTAATTCAAAGTTTTGTGATAACCACTTGATAATCATTTGATGAGCAATAGTTGGAGGATCGGCACTTGTACCAAAAAGAGCTATTTTTGTCATAAATTTTTTGAAATAATAATAGATTTTTATTGAGAATTTATTAAAGATTTTCTTAGAGATTCTAAGGTTTCAGAAATATTAATTTTAATAGATTTTGGATTGTTTAGTTGACGAGTTTCAACAGGAAGATAAGTTAGAGAATTCTTAATCCTTTGACTAATCTCATGGAGAGAATCTCCTAATGTCAATACTTTACCTTCTTTCATAACTAAATTCAATAAAGGCAATTCGTTACAATCAATCTTGTCGCTAAACAAGCCCAATCTATCTTCATAAATTGAATTATCTATCTTCCGAAAAATTTGTTTTCGCCCAGGATAAGTAGTTTTATTACTAGATTGTTTCATTGTCGGGATGCCATCGATTTCTACTAGTTTATAAACACCATTAACCGGGGCACCTGTTACTAATTTAGTGCCAAAACCGTAGCCATCAATGGAAGCATTATGAAAATTTAAACGTTGCACTTCCCATTCATCCAAATCGCCACTGGCAAAAATCTTGATGTCTGGCAAAAGCTGTCGCACTTCTTGAGATAATTTCACCAAATCTCCTGAATCTAATCTCACCCCGGTTACTTTTATTTCTCCTGTTTTAACTTTATTAGCCAAATCTTTGGCGGCTTCAAGGGTATCAAAAGTGTCGATTAATAGAGGTGCAGAGGGAAAATAGCGATGGAAAGCTGCAAATGCTTCATCTTCACTGCCTTTTTTGGCATTAATGGCCATTACTAATGCGTGTGCCATGGTGCCTTGGGGTTTCTGCCCTAATTTCAGAGCTGCTAATACATTTGAAGTACCATCGAAGCCCGCTGCTAAGGCTGCCCTAGCCGCCCAAATGGCACCTTGAGGGCTAAAAGCACGTCTGCTGCCAAATTCTAAAAGAATGGCTTCTTCACCTGCTATATCACGGATTCTAGCTGCTTTGGTGGCGATTAAGGTTTGATAGTTGATGGTGTTGAGAATGTAGGTTTCTACCAATTGGGCTTGCCATAATGGTGCCTCGATTCGAAAAAAAGGCTCGTTGGGAAAAATAGGGGTTCCCTCTTCTATCGCCCAAACGTCTCCTGTAAAGCTTCCTGATTCTAATAATGACCAAAATTTGCTAGGTGCATCTTGGAAAATGCCGGTTTGTTGTAATGCTTCTATTTGTTGATGGTTAAATTGCAGTTTTTGTAAGTAATCTAATACTTGGGTTAATCCCATTGCTATTAGGTAGCCAAAATTTTCTGGTAATCTTCTCACAAACATCTCGAAGCTTGCCCGACTTTCGGATATTTCTTCCCCCACATAGCAGGCTGTCATGGTTAGTTGATATAAATCCGTTAGCAAGCTATATTCCGATGTTGATAGGTTTAATGTTCTATCTTCCATCATTATTAATATTACCTTTTAATTGTTCTTGGTTAATTATAGTATTTTTCACCATAATTCATCAATGGGTAATTGTGCTTGATTGATCAGGAAAAAATAGATCATGAAATTACCAAAGCAAAGCTAGTTAAAGTTTATGGGAAACAACAGAAAAAAGTGTTAAAATCTTTTAAGATTAGATTAAAATAAAATTACTATTTATACTTTATTTGCTATTATTTAAGTTATGAAAATTTCTCCTTTAAGTTGGCAAGAATTAGAAACTTTTGTAAAAGATTACCAAGTGGATACCGTTAACGGTAATACCAATTCTCAAGCTACAATGCGTCTCTTTGGCAAGAGTGAATCGGATATTAGAGTAACCCTTTACCGAGATAATCATGCTTGGTGCCCTTACTGTCAAAAGGTTTGGTTATGGTTGGAGGAAAAACAAATTCCCTATCGCATCGAAAAAGTAACTATGTTTTGTTATGGGGAAAAGGAGGATTGGTATAAGCGTAAAGTTCGATCGGGGATGTTACCAGCAGTTGAGTTAGATGGAAGGTTGATTACGGAAAGCGATGATATTTTAATTTCTTTAGAAAGAGCTTTTGGTCCTTTGGTATTGGGCATGAAAGATCCTCAAGTGATGCCTTTACGGAAGTTAGAAAGGCTTTTATTTAGGGCTTGGTGTAGTTGGCTTTGTTATCCTGCCCGTTCATCTAAAGAAGAACAAGGGAATAAAGAGCAGTTTGTAAAGGTTGTGGGTATGGTGGAAGAAGCTTTAGCTAGTACTCCCGGTCCTTATTTTCTCGAAGAATTTGGTACTGCTGATGTGATTTTTACTCCTTATGTGGAGAGAATGAATGCTAGTCTTTATTATTATAAGGGTTATTCTTTGCGAGAAGAGAATCCTAATTTTAAGGCATGGTTTGATGCTATGGAAACTCGACTAACTTATCGTGGCACTCAAAGTGATTTTCATACCCACGTCCATGATTTACCTCCTCAAATGGGTGGTTGTTGGGAAAATAGTGAGCCTCAGATGTTGGAAAATAAGTCACGAGTGGATAATGGGCCTTGGTTTGGTTTGCCTGATGTGGGTTATCCTGAGCCTGAAAATTCTAAAATTGAAGCTCTTTATCGGGTGTTGAAGCATCGGGTGAATATTATTCGGGTAAATCCTGCTGATGATTCTCTGTTTGATGAGGCTCTTCGTTGTGCTTTAACTTATATGAAAACTGGGGATTCTTGTACTCCTCCTTCTGGTTCGGATTCTGCTTTACGGTATTTACGCGATCGAATTAGTGTTCCTAGGGATATGTCTATTTATGCGGCTAAACGTCTTAAGGATGCTCTGGAGTTTACTGCTTCTCTCGTGGGTGATTCTCAGGGGACTCCTATTCCTTTTCGGCATCGTTACGATCAAGATCCTAGTAATTTTGTGAAAGTTTAGGAATTTTTTTTTATATTTTTTTTGTAATTGGGAAAAATCAAGGCTTAAAACCTTGTTATAATAAAATAATTTCAATTTGGATAGCGTCGAGAACTATGTAAAATACGGAGAATTATAATAGTTTGAGAAGAAATTTTATAAATAATAATATAAGGTGTCTGAGAAACAAACAATTCTCTAGTTCCTTCAACACGACCTTGTTTGCCCATCATGGGAAAATAAACAAGATTATTAATAGCATTCTGGATTTTTAATAATACTGCCCTTGCTGCAACTGGATTATTTTGCTCAACATATTGGTATACCTCATCAAGATTTTTTAATGCTCGGCGCAGCCATTTAACTTTCATGAGTCAACCTAGTAAAAGTAGCTTGAACTTCTTCATCTGTAGCAAAATCTCCCTCATCTGCTTCCTTAAGAGCTTGCTTAATTTCTCCAACCTGCCATTTATAGGTATCAAGATAAGTATCAATGGCATCATTAATGAGAGAATTACAATCCCGATTAACATAGGCAGCAATACGATCGAGAGTTGCTTTTTTATCGCCATCGATCTGGAGTGTTAAAATTTCTTGATTCATAACTTAAATTAAAGAGGATGACTTAGATATCTTTCTTAGTTTAACATATTTAACTCTTACTTAAGCTTAGACTGAAAAATACAATTGTAATATAGTTTATACTAAAATAAGAAATTATAATAAAAAAACTATCAAAACTCTTAAAAAAGCAAAAATGACCTTAGAAAAAGAATTTCAAGACGAATTCGAGATTATAGTAATAGGCGCAGGCCATTCAGGATGTGAAGCCGCCCTCGCCGCAGCCAGATTAGGATGTCGCACCTTAATGCTAACCCTCAACCTCGACAAAATCGCTTGGCAACCCTGCAACCCCGCAGTAGGCGGCCCAGCCAAATCCCAATTAACCCACGAAGTAGACGCATTAGGGGGAGAAATCGGCAAAATGGCCGATCGTACCTACCTACAAAAAAGAGTCCTCAACTCTTCAAGAGGCCCAGCAGTATGGGCATTGCGGGCGCAAACCGATAAGCGTGAATATGCTGCCGTCATGAAAGAAATTGTGGAGAATCAACCCAACTTGACAATCAGGGAAGGTATGGCTACAGATTTAGTCTTAGGGAAAAATGATGAAGTCATAGGAGTAGAAACCTATTTCGGATCTGCCTTCGCTGCCAAAGCCGTGATTCTCACCACTGGTACATTCTTAGGAGGAAAAATTTGGATTGGCAAAAAATCTATGGATGCCGGTAGGGCGGGTGAATTCGCCGCTGTAGGCTTAACGGAAACCCTCAATCGTCTGGGCTTTGAAACCGGTAGGCTGAAAACTGGTACCCCTGCAAGGGTAGATAAACGATCGGTAGATTACAGCAAAATGGAACCTCAACCCCCTGATGAGGAATTGCGATGGTTTAGTTTCGATCCCCAAGCATGGGTAGAAAAAGAACAAATGAATTGCTATCTCACTCGCACTACCAAAGAAACTCATAAATTAATCAGAGATAATTTACATTTGTCACCTATATATGGCGGTTGGGTGGATTCCGTTGGGCCTCGTTATTGCCCTAGCATTGAAGATAAAATTGTCCGTTTTGTAGATAAAGAAAGCCATCAAATATTCATAGAACCGGAAGGGCGTGAAATTCCTGAGTTATATATCCAAGGTTTTTCTACTGGGTTACCAGAAACCTTACAATTAGAGATGTTGCGCACTCTGCCTGGTTTAGAAAATTGTGCCATGTTGCGTCCTGCTTATGCGGTGGAATATGACTACTTGCCTGCTACTCAATGTTTTCCTACCATGATGACTAAAAAAGTAGAAGGTTTATTTTGTGCGGGGCAAATTAATGGCACTACGGGATATGAAGAAGCGGCTGCTCAAGGGATTGTGGCAGGAATTAATGCTGTTCATTTTGTGAAGGGAAAAGATAAAATTATTTTTCCAAGGGAAGAAAGTTATATTGGCACTTTAATTGATGATTTGTGTACCAAGGATTTACGTGAACCTTATCGGATGCTTACTAGTCGCTCTGAGTACAGGTTAATTCTGCGATCGGATAATGCAGATCGACGCTTAACGCCTTTGGGAAGGGAAATTGGGCTGATAGACGATCGTCGTTGGCAGGTATTTTGCGACAAACAGGAAAATATTATTGCTGAGAAAGAAAGGCTTTATTCAACTAGAATTAAAGAAAGAGATGAATTAGGAATCACCATTGCTGCTGACACTCAACAAAAAATCAAAGGCTCAGTTACCCTAGCAGATTTATTGCGTCGCCCAGGATTTCATTATGTAAATCTCGATAGATATGGAGTGGGCAATTCTCAACTAACTCAAGGAGAAAAAGAAGGTGCAGAAATCGATATTAAATATTCAGGTTATATAAAACGTCAGACTAATCAAATCGAACAAATTGCTCGTAATAATAATCGTACTTTGCCTATAGATTTAGATTATATGAAAATCGAAACCTTATCTATGGAATCAAGAGAGAAATTAACTAAAGTCAAACCTTTAACAATTGGGCAAGCAGCACGCATAGGTGGGGTTAATCCTGCGGATATAAATGCTTTATTAGTATATTTAGAAGTCAGAAATTATGGCTTAGAGGTGAGGAGTAAATAATTATTTGGGAAAATGAATCAAATTAAAACTGTTAAAAATAAAAAAAAATCTCAAACATTAGAAGAAAGAAAAAAAGAAGCACTATTTTGGGGTGATAAAATATCTCAAATATTGCGTCAAGATTTTCGGGCAACTGAAGTTATTATTTTTGGTTCCGCCCGGGGGGATACTCCTTGGCATTGGCAATCGGATTTGGATATCGCAGTCAAGGGAATGTCTAATGATGGCATTTGGGATGCTTATTCCATGATTGAAAATATCACTCCTATGTGGTTAAAAGTAGATTTGGTAGCAATAGAAAAAGTACCTTTGAGAGTACGTATGAGGATTTTAGAAGAGGAATCTCTGCCTAATAATAAATATTTAGCACTTAAATGTCGAATAGAAGATGAAATGATTGCTATTGAGGAAAATTTTGAAACTTTCTTACAAATTCTAGCTAAACTAGATCAAACTGAAGATATCATAATCCTTCCCGCATTAGCTAGTTATATCAATGATTTTTATAAAGGAGTTGAACGTATTAGTAAAAGAGTAGCAGTTACTTTAGATGGAAGTATACCTAGTGGAGAGCATTGGTATCAAGAATTATTGCGCCAAGTAGCAGATTCAGGAGAAGATAATCGTCCACCTTTATGGAATGGTTCGTTATTATTACAATTAGATGAATATAGAAAATTTAGAAGCTTAGTTTTAAACATATATAATTTTCAATTAAAAAAAGAAAAGCTTCTCCTTTTAGCACAAAATGTTGAGCCTGTTTTAAATAAAATAAAAGCAGCAATAACAGTATTTTATGAGTGGTTAGAAGAAAAAGCAAAAGATAGCAACTAAAAATCAAACAATGACATAAACAATGATATAATTGAGTCTTGCTTATTGTTAGGGTTAAAATTTTCCTTAACTAGAGTTTAATCATTAACAATTAAAATCCAACAATTAATAATCATAACTAGTAGGTTTGTGTGAGTATATCACTACGTCAACTTTTGAGAAATTCTTCCTTTTTATTTTTAGGAAGATTAGGAGGAGCAATAATGGTATTCATTCAAAGCATTATTGTCACTCGTACTTTAGGAGTAGAAGAATATGGAATCTGGGGAATTGTCGTAGCTTTTTGCCAAACAATTAAAGCATTTCTAAGTTTTACTACTTTAAATCCTTTAACTCGTTATTTTGTTGAATATAAAAAACAAGAAAATACTGATTTATTAAAATTATTAATCGCTACAGCATTACTCACAGACTTGATTGTAAATCTTATTATTTTGGTATTCATCATCGCTTTATCAGGTTTAGTGGTTGATATATTAGGAAGTGGAGAGAAATCTTTGCCCATATATTGGTTTTATAGCGGGATCGTATTTTTTACTTTTATTGAGGCAACTTGGTATACCGTAAATAGAGATTTAAAAAAATTTAAATTGTTAGCAATATTTCCTTCAGCTTTAGCATTTTCAAGACTAATTTTATTAATTATATTATGGGTTTTAAATGCACTTAATTTAACGTCATTTGTTATTGTTAATTTGTTAGTTTCTTTTGTTCAATTTATCATGAAGTTTTGGAATTTAAAACATAATTTAAGTCAGGAATATCAGATAGATTTATGGAATTTACCTTGGAAAAGTTGCTGGAAAAAAAGACAAAAATTATCTGGTTTTTGGCAATTTATGAAAATTACTTATCTTTCAACTTGTTTATCTACTTTCATGAAAAATGCAGACGTTTTATTGCTAGGATATTATCAAACAGTTGAAGAAGTAGGAATATATAGATTAGCTAAAAGTTTAATTAGTTTAATTAGAGCTTTATTAGATTCTTTATCATCAGTAATCTATCAAGATTTTAACGAAGTTATTATCGCTAAACAATGGCAAAGTTTAAAAAGAGGATTAATTAGAATTACTAAACTTTGGCTTCCAACTATGTTAACTATCATTTTGTTAGCAATTTTTACAGCTAAACCTATTATACAATTAGTTTATGGAGAGAAATTTGCGATATCAGCAATTCCTTTTAATATCCTCTTTTTAGGAGTTGGTTTACAAATAAGTTTTTTTTGGTTGGCACCGATTATGGATGCTATGGATTTAGCAGAAAAAAAGTTTAAAGTTAGGGTAATTAATACTATTTGGTATATTCCAATTTCTATTATAGCTACTCAAAATTATGGCTATATTGGTGCTGCTTTTGCTGTTAGTATTGCTTGGGGTTTAGAGTGTATTAATTTAATTGATGTAGTTAAAAAATTTGCTCAGATTAAAGATGAAAATAGCTCCTAAAATCTAGGTTAAAAGGTTAATTTATCTCCGTTTAGTTAAATTTAAAAAGGTTACTATATAGGCAGTAGTTGGGGTATCTATTTTAATAATTTTGCTGGATAAATTAGATAGATTATTGTTAGATTATCATTAGATTATTAGTTACATTGATACAGTTGATAAGGAATACCAACTCGATAATATTGATTAGTATTAATATAGCAATTATTATTATTTACTTCAAGAATTTGAGGATATCCTATTCTTTTTAATCCCGGTGCAAATACCCACAAATTTTTTGGTAGTTTGGAAATTTGAGCGATTCTTTGCCATACTAAATCATAACCTAATGAGCTATCAATTAAGATTAAAAATGTATCTTCAGGATTTTTTCTTTTCTGTTGTAATTCTAAAGCATAACTCAATCCTAAAGCAATATAAGTTGCATCTGTATAACCCATTACCATAATTAATGAATCAGAAGATTGATTTAAATTATCTACAACTAATTCAGGATGATAAGGTTTCTGAAATGCAAAATTAAAGACAACAAAAATAGAGCTAATTACTCCAATAAATAAGACAATTAAAGCTGAGTAATCAATCTTTTTAAGAGGTTTTCTTTTACTAATTTTACTAACAAAAATTCCTCCCAAAAGACAACAAATTGCTGGATAATAAATAAAATGATAGCGAGGTGCAATAGTAATATCTTTTTGCAAAAAATAAACAATAGCAAAAAATTCAATTAAGACGCAAACTAAAAAACAACTTAGAGAAAAAAATGCTCTATTAGTATTAGTATCAAGGCATAAAAATTGCATCCTGTTTTTAATTTGTAAACTTAACCAAATCCCAAAACCAAGAATTAATAAACCAGAAATAATAATAATAATAACAGGTTGATTTTCGATAGGAAAAGCAATTACCATTAATAACCAAGCAATTATAGTTTGATAAATAGGGGCAATATTTTCTGGTGAAGACAACCAACTTGTTTTAGGATTATTAATATGTTGTAAAAAAATAGAAATCCAAGGAATTAATAACAAAAAAGGTGTCAAAGAAAACCCAAAATAAACCCACCAATACCTAAGTTTTGATTTCAAAATAATTAAATTAATAGTAATAATCTGAGCAACAATACCTAAAATACAAAAATAATGAACATAAAAACTAATACCATTAATAATTATCCAAAAAAACCACCATAAAGAAAATTGATTTTTCTCTAAACTTTTTTGAATTTTAATTAATCCTAATAATCCTAAACTAACTAACAAAATGGGCAAAGTATAATGCCTAGCTTCTTGACTAAAATAAACCCCCAAAGGAGAAACCGCCATCAATGCTGCGCCCATTAATCCAGCAATAGGAGAAAAAGCAATTCGATTGACAAGATAGATAACAAAAATTGCCACTATACCAAACAAAGCTGGCAATGCCCTTAATTTCCAAACTAAGGTTTGAGGCCAAGATTTGAGCCATAGTAACCACCAATTTGTTAAACAAAAAAATAAGGGTGGATGAGTAGATTGATTAATAATATTATCGGCGATTTCTTGACAGTTACTAGTAGATTCTAATTGAAATAAATTGGGTAAAATAAAAAGGGGAAATAAGATGTTTTGAGGCACATCTTGATAACTTTTTCCTAAACTAAATAAAGCTGTTATCATTTCATCTATACCTAAAGGCTTTGAATCTAGCTGGCAAAATCTTAATATTGCGCCTATTAAGATAATACTTATTAGTATTAGATAATGTTTCCACTTTAATTGTTTTTGGATTTTGTTAGTTAATAGCTGAAAATTTTTTAGGAAAGTCATAGTTTAATTTGCTTTAAATAAGATATCTGTATTATAATATAGTTATCAAAAAGATTAATGATAAATTGCGATGTTAGATACCAATCAAAATACCATTAAACTATCTCAAAAGGAAGAAGCTTTATTCCCTATTTATTTGGAAAAATGGGCATCAATTCCATTTTCTTCTCAACCAATTAACCCAGAAAAAGCCACTCAATTTGTCAAAGATGCTTATGTTTTAATGGGAGAAAAAAAACCTGAAATTATTTTTGCAAATAGCCCTCAACACGCTTGGGAAATATTTAATCTTCAAGGTAATTCAAACATTTTAGCTAAAGATTTAAGAGTTAGTTTAGATATTCGTCTTAAAATTCAAATTAGTAACAAGATTAAACTATACGATTTATGCAAATATTTTAATATATTGAGCATATATAGAAGAGAAGGAGTTTTAAGTTTTCAAGAAAGATATAGAAAATTTATCTTAATTATTATTAATAAAATTATCTCAGAAACTAAATTCAATCTTTCTTTTAGTAATAGTTTTGGTTTTAATCCTTTTTATTGTGGATTTGGTTTAGATGCCGCATTAATAGAATATGTTGTTGAAGTTTTAGGAGGGAAAATTAAGGAAAATATTTGGCAAATTTATCAAGGATTAATATCAAATTGTGGTTGGATTTTGCCTGCAAGAAATGTTTGTATAATTTGTCATCGGCCTGTTAAAATTTTGTTTGATAACCAACAGGAATTACACGGAGAAGGAGAAGCAGCAATTGAGTATCAAGATGGATTTAAAATTTATGCTAATCATGGCGTAAGTTTGCCACAAAAATATGGAGAAATCCACCCAAAAAAATGGCATTCAACTTGGTTAATAGAGGAAGAAAATGCAGAAATCAAAAGAGTCTTAATTCAAGGAATTGGTTACGAAAAAATCTGTCAAGAATTGAAAGCAAAAACTATAGATTCTTGGCAAGAATATACCCTATTAGAAATAGTAAATCAAATCGATATTGAAACAATTCATCTCTTAAAAATGACTTGCCCTAGCACCGGATTTATTCATGTTTTACGGGTGCCTCCTAATATTAAATCCGCTAGAAACGCAATTTGTTGGATAAATTGGGGAATAGATTATGAAAAATTTTCTATTCAAACTTAAAAATTTTATATTAAATCAATAATAAATGAATTCAAAAACCACTATTGAAAAAGATCTAGAAGAAAAATTAGCATATTTATTAGAAAAATTTCGTAATAATTTACGTCAAGGGCAAAAAGCTTTAGTAGACTGGAAAGGAGGAGAAATGGCAGTTTCCGCCGTACCGGGTGCGGGTAAATCTCACTCTCTTGCAGTTGCAAGTGCTTGTATTATTGCTCGAAATAAATTAAAAAACCAAAAACAAATAGTTAAACAAGTCCTTATTGTCACTTATACGCGTTCAGCAGCAGCAAGTATTAAAAGAAAAATAAAAGAAAAACTAAAGGAATTATGTCTTCCTCAAACAGGTTTCATCGTTCAAACTATCCATGGTTTAGCCTTAAATATTGCTAATCGCCATCCAGAATTATTAGAATTTAATTTAAATAATACTAATTTAATTATACCTACCCCTAGTCATCGAATTATCAGAGATTGCGTAGAAGAATGGATTAATCAGAATAATCCTTTGTATCAAATCTTACTAGAAGGAAAAAGTTTTGATGGTGAGGATACAGAAAGATTCCATCGTCAATTAGTATTACGAACAGAAATACTACCGAAATTAGCTCACACAGCAATTAGAGAAGCAAAAAGTTCCGGTTTTTCCCCACAAAAGGTCGAAGAATTGGCAAAAGAAACAAATGATGAATATCAGATTTTAACTGTAGCTGGGGGTTTGTATAGTAAATACCAACAATTAATGCGTCATCGCAATTTAATCGACTATGATGACATGATTCTTGCTGCCTTGAAAGTCTTAGATAATCAGAAAATTCGCTCTTTTTGGCAAAACCAAATTTTTGCTGTCTTTGAAGATGAAGCTCAAGATTCCAGTCTTCTACAACAAAAATTAATTAGAATACTAGCTACAAACTCTAAAAAAAGGAATTCTCTTCCTAATTTAATTAGAGTAGGAGATCCTAATCAGGCAATTAATTCAACTTTTACTCCAGCCGATCCATTTTATTTTCGTCAATTTTGCAAGAAATGTAAAGCAGAAAGCAAACTTGAAACCATGAAATTAGCAGGTCGCAGCAGTCAAATTATAATTAATACAGCTAATTTTATGATTAAATGGGTGAATGAATTTTGGCAAAAAGAATATACAGAACTTGAAAAACCATTTATAATTCAGGATATTTTACCGGTAGATTCAGATGATCCACAGCCAAATGCTAATCCAAAACCAGTAGGTGAAGGTTTAGAAATCCATACTCCTGAAGATATATATCATACTGTAAAATTAATTGGGGAAAAAATAATTAATTTATATCAGGAAAATTCAGAAAGAAATATAGCAATTTTAGTTAGAGAGAATAAACAAGGTAGCTTTTTAGCGCAAGAGTTAATTTATCTTCAAGATAACTATAATATTAAAATATACGAAGCCAATGAAAATGAAACCAATTCTCGTATTCCAGAAGAAATTCTTAAACTATTACAATTTATAGATCGCCCACATTCACCAGATCATCTTAAAGAAGCATTAGAAGTTCTTCAACAGCGACAGTTAATTACTCTAGAAGATTTAAATTCTCTAATTACACAGCCAGAAAACTTTCTCTATCCAAGTCCAATGGAATTACCTCATAAAGATGAAATACAAAAAGCTAGTCGCCTTTGCTGTCAACTACTTCGCGCCCGTTTAGAATTACCTCATTATCAATTGATACAATTTATAGGAATGAGCTTACAATACAGTGGACATGAATTAGCTACCGTACAAAAATTAGGAGAGAGAATCGAAAGACAAATTACTAATAATAGCTCCGTTAAAACTACTATAACTACATTAAGAGAACTGGTAAATTCTGAAAAATTTGAAGGAGTAGAAGAAGAAGAAATAGATGAAAGTACAAAGAATAACAATGATAAAGCTAAAAAAGAAGATACTAAATACACAAAAAATGGACAGATTACAATTATAACCATGCACAAGGCTAAAGGATTAGAATGGGATTATGTATTTATACCTTTTCTTCATTCTGACGTTCTTCCAGGAGAACCTTGGGTGCCAATTGGATCTCAATTTTTAGGTGATTTCACTTTAGCAGATGTCGCTAGAGCACATATTCGCAAAGCAGTTCATCAAGAATTCATTCCTGACATATCTTCTGCTAAAAAATTCACCACAGAAATACTATCTCCTCAAGAGGCTTGGAATGAAGCTGGAATCCTTCAAAAAGCTGAGGAATTTCGATTGTTGTATGTAGCAATGACACGAGCAAAACGTTTATTATGGCTTTCTGCTGCTCAAAATGGCCCGTTTCGATGGAGCCTTTTTAAGAGGGATGAAGGGATAAATTTTCAAGCCAAAAATCCTTGTCCAATTTTGCCAGTTTTGCAGAAAAAGTTTCCTAAATCTGTAATTAATTAATTAATTAATAAATAATTAAATTTTTTTCTCTCATAAAAGGGTCAAAATTTGTTTTTTAATTTTCTTTAGTTATTTTTTTATTTTGGATAATATTATTTACTATTTCTATTAATTTATTAAGCGAAAAGAGCTTACTTATATATTAAACTACTCTGCTAAGTTTTCCTCTTAATTCTATCAATTAAATCCTCCCTAGATTATTTTTTTGAAAATTGAAATTGTAATAATCAAGTTTCACTAAATAGATCAATCCCCATAATATCAAGTACTTTATCCCAATTTTTGGCCTATTTTTGATAAAGTTTAAGTAATGAATTAAATAGGTGTCCAATTACCCAAAAATTTATTACTCTGTGGTGCCGTGCCTGACTTGTCCTTTGTTATGCCTTATCTCTTCTAATCCAAATCTACTATAACTTTGCCAAAAATAATATTACTTAAGGGGAGGTGAACATTGAGTGATTTTAACTCTGCCAAAATAAGTTCTCGTAGTGAATTACGGGAATTAGTTTGTTCTCAATTAGAAATCTTGCTAGGCCAAAATAATCTTGAGGGCGCAAAATCTCTGTTAATTCCAGTTCAACCTGTGGATATTGCTGAAGCTATCGAAGAGCTTCCAGAATCCATGCAGGCCATTGCTTTTCGCTTATTGGGAAAAGGTGAAGCAATTCAAGTGTATGAATATCTTGATTCTACAGTTCAACAATCCTTAATTGAAAAGTTTAAACGTCAGGAAGTTTTAGATATTGTGGATAAAATGTCTCCTGACGATCGCGCTCGTTTGTTTGATGAATTACCTGCTAAAGTTGTTAGTCGTTTGCTTCCTCACTTAAGTACTCAAGAGCGAGAGGCTACTAATTTACTTTTGGGATATAAAGAGCATACTGCTGGGCGAATTATGACCCCTGAATATATTGCTTTAAAGGAAACTTTTACTGTATCTCAGACTTTAGAACGAATTCGTAATTTAGCTAATGCTTCAGAAATAGTTTATTATCTTTATGTAACTGATTTTTCTCGTCGTTTAATTGGCATCGTATCTTTACGAGATTTAGTAATTTCATATCCTGATACAAAACTATCTAATATTATTGTAAAAGATGTGGTTTATTGTGATACGGATACCGATAGAGAAGCTGTAGCTCGTCTAATTCAACGTTACGATTTGTTAGCTTTACCAGTTGTCGATCGAGAGCAACGTTTAGTGGGAGTAGTTACGGTGGATGATGTTATCGATATTTTGGAAGAAGAAACAACGGAAGATATTTATGCTTTAGGAGGCTTACAATCTGATGGAGATAATTACTTTCAAACTAATTTATTGCTAGTTGTTCGTAAAAGAATTGTGTGGTTATTAGTATTATTATTAACCAATACAGTTACGGGATCAATCATTCAATCTCAAGAAGATGTTTTAGAGAAAATGGCAATTTTAGCAGCTTTTATGCCTTTATTAACAGGCACTGGAGGTAATGTAGGCGCTCAATCTTCTACTGTAGTAATTCGCGGTTTAAATACTGATGAAATTACTAATTTAGGACCAATTAAAGTAATTTTTAGAGAAGGTTTGGCGGGAATAGTACTTGGTATATTGTTAGGAATTTTGGCTACTATTTGGACTTATTTTTTGTTTAATGGAATTCTTTCTGTGGCTTTATCTGTTGGTATCAGTTTAGTTATTATCTCTACTTTGGCTTCTATTTCTGGCTCAGCTTTACCTTTTTTGTTTCAATCTTTTGGATTAGATCCTGCTTTAATGTCTGCTCCTTTTATTACTACAGTAGTTGATGTTTTAGGGGTTTTAATTTATTTCAAAATTGCTAGAATTATTTTGGGACTTTAATAATTGAATTTGCTAAATTCTAAGGAGGAAAAACACAAGAAAACCTCCCTCTTGAGAGGGTATTTAATCTGAAATAATATCAATTCTAAAGCAGATAAATCTAGTTTTGATTTGGTAGAAAAAATTGTAATTATGAGGATTAAACTAATATCAAATTTCAAGATTATAACCTATTTTATTTCACAATTATCAAAGATTAATTTTTAGAGAAAAATCATAGACTAAAACTAAATAATTTATGTCAAAATATCATGATCACAAAAGTTAAAAAGCCTTTCAAAAAGTAAGTAAAAAATCACTAAAATAAGTCAGAGGAATTTCTAAAATTTTACTTAAGAATATTTAGAGAATGACTTAAGCTCAAAAAATTTAACTAAAAAATATCTAGTTAACTCCTAATAGAAAAACAAGTCAAAGTGCCAATTTAGACAATTCCCAGCTAGAAAATTGCCATTGGGCTTCCTTCTATTACAATTTGTAAATCTTATTTTAACCTGTTTCTCAAATTAAAATGATATGCTAAAGTATTGAAGGATGAGAAATTAGTTCGGTGGCAAAGTTTAGTTCAAGTGTTCAAACGATTTTATCTAGCAATACGGACAGGCTTGTTTCCGAAAGCTCCATCTTACTAAGTAATAATGATTTTGGAGACAAACCTATGTCTATTTATGTGGGCAATTTATCATACGAGGTGACAGAAGATGACCTTCGTGAGGTATTTCAAGAATATGGAAGTGTAAAACGAGTATATCTACCAACTGACAGAGAATCAGGGCGGATGCGCGGTTTTGGCTTTGTAGAAATGGAAACAGAAGAAGAAGAAGACAATGCAATTGAAACTCTCGACGGGGCCTCTTGGATGGGCCGCAATATGAAAGTAAATAAAGCACGTCCTCGGGAAAATAATAACAACAGACCTAACAGAAGAAGAAGTGGTGCTTTTAATCCAATGGTCTAGTAATAACTAAGCTTTTTAACTATTTTAAATTAATTAAATTTAATAGATTGATGATTCAGAAATAGTTTTGTTTTCAAAGAAAGATTATTCCCTCATTTTGGTTTTGATGTTTAAATTCCTTGCTACTCATTCTCAGTTTTAATGTTAATACTCCAGATTGATTAAGTTGATTCATAGATCCAATTGAGACGGAAGTATTGTTAGCTCGAAGTTTGAGGTATTAGCCCAAACAGAATCCAATATAGACAAAAAAAGAAAACGTAAGATTAATAAAAAGCAAAGAACCACTAATGTGTTGGTTTATACCTTATTTGACTAGCTCTAAATACTGTTTCAGTATTAAAATAGTTAAATGAGGTATTTTGTTTGGAGGACAAAGTGTTTATTAGATTAGCACAACAACACCGGGAATTTGTTAAAGATTTGGTGATGAATCTTCAAGCTTTAGCAATTGTTTTGGAAAATAGAGGTTATTTAGCTTCTTGCTATACCTGTGGAGATCGAATGAATAGTGCATCCTTTATGGTAAGTCTAGGCCATAATCATCTGATTCGTTTTTTAGTCTCTGATTATGGTATTACTTGGACGGAAATGCGTGACGATCGAGAATTAATGAAACTAGAAGGTGCTGAAGCTATTAATCAACTACAAGATTTAGCCAATCTCATTAAATATCAACTTGACTATAAGGATCAAGACCATGAATCAAAAACATTAAATGATCTTGACAACAGCCAATTTTCATCTTAATAGGGAAAATTAAAATTGTATTTAGACAAAAATAAAATGAATTTTTCTCAAATTACAAGATTTTTTATAAAATTCTTGAGTATGGTTAAACTAATCACAAAAACTATGACCAAAATATATGATTACTTAAGGGCTAAAAATAGGCAAGATCTTATTTATTCAAAGCCAAGAAAGAAAATATCAAGAATAAATTTTCCAGGAAAAATTCTCAAGACAAAATGTTTAACCGTCTATGGTGATCCTAATAGTTATCCTAAATTAGGATTTTAATATATGTTTGTATTTTATTCCCCATTCTCTCTATAAGGATCTATTGTAAAGATCCTTAAAAAAAATCAAAATAGAATAAAGTTAAAGTGTTAAGATTGCCAACTATTGTCTCGATCTCTAGCATGATAATCTATAGAACCCATGAAGCCAACTTAGATAAAGACCCTAATTATAAAACCCAATTGATACATCCGAACCAACAGAAGTACCAGCTTAAACTTAAAGATAGAATAAGTTGGTACTTTTGGTTTAAGGGATGAAAAAAATTAACAATGAGACAAATTCATCATCTATCAATCATCTTCAGCAAAAATAAACCGATGAAGTTCACTAGGATCCGGCTCAGGACTTTCTTGAGCAAAATTGACAGCTTCATCAATGACAACTTGAATTTTCTTGTCAATTTCATTGAGTTCATCACTAGAAGCTAGATTTTTCTCTACAAGATAAGCACCAAATTTTTTTATTGGATCCCTAGCATTCCAAAATTCCTTCTCTTCAGGTGCTCGAAGTTCATCAGGATCCGCAAGAGAATGTCCTCGAAAACGATAAGTCAGAGCTTCTACCAAAGTAGGACCATCCCCTGCACGAGCACGGGCTACAGCCTCTTGGGCTAAACTATAGACAGCTAAAACATCCATGCCATCCACTTCATATCCGGGCATTCCAAAAACCCTGGCTTTCTCGTAAATTTTTTCTGAAGAGGTAGCCCTTTCATGGGCCATCCCAATAGCCCATTTATTATTTTCCACAACATAGATAATGGGTAATTTCCACAGAGCCGCCATATTTAGACACTCAAAAAATTGACCATTATTACTAGCACCATCGCCAAAAAAACAAACAGTTACACCATCAGAATTGGCCTCTCCTAGAACTTCTCGGCGATATTTACTTTGAAATGCTGCCCCCGTAGCTACAGGTATTCCCTCAGCCACAAAAGCATATCCTCCTAAAAGTTTATGTTCTGCCGAGAACATATGCATAGAACCCCCTCGCCCTTTGCTACAACCCGTGCTCTTACCAAATAACTCGGCCATCACTTCTTTAGCAGGAACTCCAGAACTCAAAGCATGAACATGATCCCTATATGTACTAGAAACATAATCTCGATCGGGTTTAAGTGCTTTAATTATTCCACTAGATACTGCCTCTTGACCATTGTAAAGATGGACAAAACCAAACATCTTGCCTCGGTAATACATCTCAGCACACTTATCCTCAAATAAGCGTCCTAAAACCATGTCTTCATAAAGGGTTAAACCTTCTTCTTTCGTTATACTCACTGAAGCAGTGTCAAATACGGGTAAACTACGTTCGGAAACCATAAGTATTGTAAATTCGCAAAAATTCAAGCTTTATCAATTATTCTGCTTATCATAGCTTTTTTCTCTTGATTGATCTATGACAATTTAGATTTGACTAATAGCTTAGTAGTTATATTTTCTTAACTGTTCAATAAATCTTGGCTTCTAAGGGATAAATTAAAAAACAATTGGAAATATTATGGATTTCCTAATAATATTGTTTAAAATTTTTGTGTTAGTAAAATTATTTAAGATAATGTAAAAACCGTGCGTATTCCATTAGATTATTACAGAATTTTAGGCCTTCCAATTCAAGCAAATCCTGAAGCCATTAATCAAGCTTATCACGATCGATCTCTCCAACTCCCTCGTGGTGAATATGGAGAAGTAGCTATTAATGCTCGACGACAATTATTAGATGAAGCTTATGCTATTTTATCCGATGCAAAAAAACGAGCTGATTACAATGCTAAGTTTTTTGAGAAAACCGATGAGAGTGAATCTAGTCACAGTTTGCAATTACCTTCTTTTAAGACTGATCAATTAATCGATCGCTATACTCCTTCTATTCAAATTCATCTACAACAATTAACAGGGGCACTTTTAATTCTTCAAGAATTAGCAGAATATGATTTAATCTTAAAATTAGCAGAACCAGTCTTAAAAAATTCCATAGATGATGATCAACAACGAAATGATATAGTTCTCATCATCGCCTTAGTATATCTAGAACAAGCTAAAGAATATTGGCAACAACAACAATACGATTTAGCTGCAACTTCAGCAGAAAATGGGGAAAAATTATTATCTTCTGAAAGATTATTTCCTACTATTAAGTTAGAAATACAAACAGAATTGTACAAGCTTCGTCCTTATCAAATCCTCGAATTAATTGCTCAAGATTTAGATTGCCACAGCTCTAGAATTAAAGGCATAAAATTACTACAAGAAATGCTATCAGATCGTCATGGAATTGATGGTCGTGGAGACGATCGATCTGGTTTAAATATTGATGATTTTCTTAGTTTTATTCAACAATTAAGAACCTATTTAACAGTAGAAGAACAGTTAGAATTAATGATAGCAGAAGCTCATCGACCATCTCCTGTAGGAACTTATTTGGCAGTTTATGCTCTCATAGCTAAGGGTTTTTCTCATAAACAACCTTTGTTTATTGCTAAAGCTCAAAAGATGCTTCAAGATTTGCCTAAACATCAAGATGTTTCTCTTGAGAAGGCAATTTGTACTTTATTATTAGGTCAACCTGAAAAAGCAACTGCTTCATTAAGAGAAAGTCAAGATGAAGAAGCTTTAATTTTTATCCAAGAAAATTCTCCTGATGAATGGGATTTATTGCCTGGATTATGTTTGTATTCTCAAAATTGGTTGAAAACAGAGGTATTTTCTCAATTTCGGGATTTGGCTGGTATGAAAGTATCTTTAAAGGAATATTTTGCTGATGAAGAAGTTGAAAATTATTTGGAAGAATTTTTAGCAACAACAGAGTTAGAAAATTCTTCTCATTATCATCATAAAAACTTAGGTATTTCCCAAAATCAAGCTCAATTTCAAGGAGATTTTGTTGATGAAGAATTGGAAACAAATTTAGAAACAAATTCAGATTTTGAACAAGAAGAAATTTATAGTTTTGCTTCTGATGAAAATTTTTATGGCAATGTTCCTTTAGTTGAAGAGACTAAGGAAATATCAACATCTAGGTCAAGATCAACAACATATGTCGAAGATAAATTTTATTCTCCTAATAATGGAAATATTGAGGAAGATATTCAAGAAGATCTTGATTTTGATGATGAATTTCAAGAAACAAATCTGGAGGATGATTCTGGATATAATTTGAGAAAAAGCAGAAAGTTTAGACAGTTTTCCCCAAATAAAATTCTCTCTGAAATCACTTCAAGTTTTAAATTACCTTCTCTTAAAATTACCTCAATAGTGTTAGGTTTAGGTGGGATTTTTGTCATAGGTTTTTTACTATTAATTTTGAGGCCAAGCAAAAAACAACAACCAGTTACACTTCAAAAGAATCCTCCATCAACTAATATTTCTATTGTTGAGCCTAAACCACAACCACAACCAATTAAACAGCAAAAAGATACATTGGATGATCAAATATTAAATCATCAAGGTGCAGAAGAAGTTATTGAAACTTGGTTAAAAGCTAAATTATTAGCTACAAGTTCTGAATATAATGTTGAAGAATTAAAATCTATTTTGGCAGAGCCACTTCTTTCTTCTTGGGTTCAACGTTCTAACTTTTTAAAGCGTAATAAGATTCATTATGATTATGAACATAATATTGAAGTGGAAGAGGTTAATTTAAATCCAGCAAATCCTAATCAAGCTACTATTAAAGCAAAAGTGAGGGAAATTGCTAAGTCTTATATTGGTAATAAAATCGATCGTAATAAATCTTATGATTCCATTCTTTTGGTTGAATACGAAATAATGCTAATAAATAATAATTGGCGAATTATAAATGTTTCTGTTGTACAAGAATCTAATATAATTTAGTTCAAATAAATAACATTAACTATTGCATATAAAACTAAATTATTAAATAAATTGAAATAACTTGATTTTAGTTCATAAAGCAAGATAGATTGTTATGAGTTAAAAATATAATTATTATAGTTATTGATAAAAGTAAGTTATAAAAAAAAATACCAATTTGTCTATACATAGTGATAGATTTGAAAAATCTCAAATCATTAGGATAATTAACCAAAATTTATCTCGCCATTCTTTAAATTAAATAATACCAAATTGTCTTTAAAGATGATAGAGTTAAAGCTCTCTTTTCCTTGGTCACTTCCCAACCCAAAACCTATCTCCCAAGTCAATCCAAGTCTTCCCTTGTCCCCCTTGTCTCCCCCTAACCATTGTATGTCATACTAATGGATAAAACGATATAATTCCCATTCTCCCAATATTCCAAGGGTGGTTGCTATTTCATCTGCAATCGAGCAAAATTTAAAAGTAACTTTTGTTCAGCACGAGCGATAGCCCAGTAGGTTTTATGTAAACACTGTGATTCAACAGAAATAGAAGAGATGCCCCATTGAACTAATTTTTCAATCAATTCAGGATATTCAGCTACAGCTTGGCCACAAATTGAACAAGGAATGGAGGCGGTTTGAGTTTGAGTAATTAACTTTTCCATGAAATCAAGAATGGCAGGATGACAAGCATTTAATTTATCAATAGTTTGATCTCTAGAAACTCCTAATAAAAGTTGAGTTATATCATTAGTGCCAATGGAAATTCCTCTAACTCCTGCATCAATATATTGTGGTAGAAGAAAACTAATAGAAGGCACTTCTGCCATAATCCAAATTTCAAAAGAATCTTGTTTGTTTAAGTCTATTTTTTTGATTCTTTCCTGACAAAAAGTAAATTCTTCTAAGCTACGAACAAAAGGCAAAATTAAATGGACATTATTTAAACCTTGTGCCCTTACTTTAGCTAAAGCTTCTAACTCTAAATCGAATAAAGTTGAGTCTCTTAAATAATTTAAAATACCTCTTTGGGAAAAGGAATGGGTTGTATTAAAAGGAGATAATTCAATATTAGGATCTCGACTACGATAATATATAGGCCTAGGAAAAAAAGCAGCTGCAAATTTACTAATTAATCTAGTTATTTTTTGGGCAAATAATTCTTTTTGGGATTCTTTTAGCCAATCTTTTAAAGAATGAGATTTTAATAATTCTAGCATCATTAATTCCGATCGAATTAAACCAATTCCATCTATTGGTAAATTAGCAATAGTATTAATTGAATTAGTTTGACTTAAATTTACAAATAGTTTGGTAGCAATTGGATAATTATAAATTGATAATTCTGGGGTTTTTGGTAATTGTTGATTGATATTAATTTCTGGATTAATTTCTAGATTTGACGTTTTTTCTTTATGAGTTTGATTGATTTGATTTAAAATATAAATTTTTCCTTGATCTCCTGATATTAAAAGATCATCTCCTGTTTTAATAATTTTAGTAGCATTTTTAGCATTGACAATAGCAGGAATTCCTAACTCTCTAGCCAAAATTGCACCATGGCTAGTAAGCCCTCCAATTTCAGTGATAATGCCTTTACTTTCTCTCAATATATCTAAGTAATCAGAATTAATATGATTAATAACTAAAATTCTCTGACTTGGAATTGAAGTGGATAAAGATTGTGATGGTAAATTAGGAATTACTATTGCTTTTCCCTGAATTTCTCCAGGGGATGCACCATTTCCTCTCAAGATTAATTTCAATTCTGATTCAGGTATTGCCATAGAATTCAATATTTTATTAGGTAATTTTCCAAGGCTAGGTTGACATTGGATAATGGATATTTCATCGTTTTTATCTTCAAAAATTGTCCATTCTAAAGAAGTGATTTTTTGCCAATTTAATTCAATATTTTCGATTAATTTTACTAATTTTTCAATGGTAATTTCATCGAGAGAATATTGTTGTTGTTGTTCTTCTTTTACTAAATAAGATTCTAAATAATTATCAAGTAAAGTTTGAGAATCTAATGGGAGAAGATTATAAGCAATAATTTTATTTCCTAACTCTTTAAATTTAATTTCTCTAGTTTGACGTTCTATTTGAAACAAATCTGGCTTTACTTCTCCTCGTATAATACTATGTCCTAATCCCCAAGTGGATTTAATTTTAAAATGATTATTTTTGACTAAAACTATTCCAGAAGATTTTGCCTCTTTTATTGGTTGAACTAAAATTGCTAAATTTAAATTCTCAATTCCTATGCCCATTTTTTGCCAATAGAACAAATTATGAGCACTAAATAATTTGCCCCACATTTTTTTTAATGTTATATCTAATCCTAGAGGATTATTCAGAGAAATTTCTGCTGGTATTAAGCCATAAAAAGTATTAGAAATAGAAGTATTAGAAATAGAAGTATTAGAAATAGAAATAGAAATAGAAGCCCTCAAAATTAAATAAGGAGATTCTAATTTATTTGCCTCAGAAACTAATTTTGATAACCATTCATTGGGTAAAGACTTATTTAGAATATCTTGACGACTTTTTTGTGCAACATTTTGCAATGCTTTATAATTATCTATTTTGAGATATATTGAAGATAGGGGAAAATCTGCTAGAAAAGAATCAGTATTATTGATAGATTCCAAAAAGTTTTTAAAGGTAATAGCACTAATAACAAAACCAGAAATAACAGGATAATCTAATTGTTGCAACTGACTCAATCCAAAAGCTTTTTCTCCTACTACAAAATGTTGATCTTTTTTAATATTATTAAGCCAATAAATTTCCACAATCTCAATTAAATTTTTGTTGAAAAAATATATTCTTGATCAAACGTTATATCCGTGTAGTAATGATTTTTTGAAATTAGTTAGTCCTTAATGCTTAATGATTAATACTTAATGCTTAACTCTTTATAAACCTCGGATCCCAATTTCTATCTTTACAGGAAAATTTAACGCCTTTAATTTAATACAATCTAAAGTTACAATATTTTTATCCATTAATAAAGAGAATCTTTTCAATATTATATATTGTCAAATTAGTGGAAGTTTAATAGTGTTAGAGCTAGAAGAGGTTTATCAGTAATAATATTATCTACTCCTAGATTAATAAAGCGTTTAATTTCTTCTAAAGAATTGACAGTCCAAACGTGAACTTCTTGATGGTTTTTATGGGCAAATTCAATTAAATCCCCAGTAAGATAACTGGCTGAAACAGAATAAAAATCTACCTGAAATTTTTGTTGAAATTCTTCTAGATTAGAAATAGTAGAATTAATAATTAAACCAACAGTTAAACTTGGAGCGAGGGTTTTAACTTTTAGCAAAGTATCATAATCAAAAGAACTAATTATGCAATCTTTCCAGAAATCCTTTTGAGAGATTAAATTAACAACAGCTTCGGCTAAATTAACTTCATATCCGTTTAATTTTAGTTCCAAATTCAGCTTGATTTTTCCTTTAACCAGATCAAAACATTGGTAGAGAAAAGGTATTTTTTCCCCAACAAATTTAGGAGAAAACCACCTTCCCACATCCAAACTCTGTAATTGATTGGAGGATAATTCCCAAATATTGGCATCACAAGTTTTGGTTAATCTTCGTAAATTAAAATCGTGAAACACAATTAATTCCCCATCTAAGGTTTGTTGTACGTCAATTTCTGTAAAATCTACCCCAGCCACAATAGCGGCAGATAGGGCACTAATAGTGTTTTCAGGAGCCTGATCACAATTCCCTCGATGAGCAGTAATGGCAATGGTTTTGTCTATCATTGTATTTATCCAAATGGAAAAAGCATTTAGATCAAGAATCAAGAAAAGTCTTATAATCTAAAAAAATACTTTAATATTTCACTAGAAAAAATTAATAATCAAAATTTAAACTGGGTGTAAGATTGCGATAATCTAGATCGAGTGCTTAATTTTATAATTTTATCTTATGACATCAAATACTACAGTCCGTATTAGTACTCGCAAAAGTCAATTGGCATTAGTTCAAACTAATTGGGTAAAGGCAGAGTTAGAAAAAGAATTCCCTCAATGCAAATTTGAAATAGAAAAAATGAGCACTCAAGGAGATAAAATTCTTGATGTTTCTCTCTCGAAAATTGGCGATAAAGGCTTATTTACTGAAGAATTGGAAAGAAGTATGCTAGAGAAGAAAACTGATTTTGCAGTTCATTCTCTTAAAGATTTACCAACAAATTTACCTGAAGGTTTAATGTTAGGTTGCGTTACCAAAAGAGTTAATCCTGCTGATGCAATGGTGGTAAATGAAAAACATAAGGATAAGCAATTAGAAACCATGCCGGAAGGTTCCGTGATTGGTACTTCTTCTTTAAGGCGTTTGGCCCAATTACGTCATCATTTCCCTCATTTTCAGTTTGAAGATATTCGCGGTAATGTCAATACTCGTTTAGCTAAATTAGATGATGGTAAATATGATGCTATTATTCTTGCAGTGGCAGGTTTAGAGCGTCTAGATATGAACGATCGCATTCATCAAGTAATTCCACCTGAAATTTCCCTTCATGCAGTGGGACAAGGTGCTTTAGGCATTGAATGCCGAGATGGTGATAGTTCTATTTTAGATATAATTAAATTTCTAGAAGATCCTGAAAGTCGCGATCGTTGTTATGCAGAACGTGCTTTTTTACGGGCATTAGAGGGAGGATGTCAAGTTCCGATTGGTGTAAATACTGAAATTATTGGGGATAATTTAACCCTGATTGGGATGGTTGCTAGTTTAGATGGCAAAAGGTTAGTGAAAGATTCTGTAACTGGTCCTCGTAATAATGCCGAATCATTAGGAGTTGAATTAGCTTCTATGGTTCGTGAACAAGGGGCAACTGAGATTTTAGAGGAAATATTTGCTCAAATTAATCGGCAATAAGCTAAAATCAAGTGATCTTAATCCAAGCTAAATTGAAAGGTAAACCAAAAAGGGAGAAAAAAAAGGTAAGAGATAGATAATGCTAAAAAAATATCTGATTTTATCTAAATTTTATCTAAATTTTATCTAAATATGAACTCCTTTACTCCTTCTCAAAATAGTTTTAATCACAAAAAGAGTATGAATCAAGTATATATAAATAGTACAGTAGATAGATTTATTAACAGGTTAAAACTAAAAAGAAAGACTTTAAAATAAATTAGTTTTACTAAATAGTAAAAAAATAAAAATAATTCAGGAAAATATCCAGAAAAATATCCAGAAAAATATCTAGATAAACTAAAGAGATGAAACAGACACAAGTCCCAGAATCATCAGACATAAAAGCATTATTCAATAAAATCGCCCCAGTATACGATAACTTAAATAACTGGTTAAGTTTAGGGCAACATCGAGTTTGGAAACTAATGGCAGTAAAATGGTGTCAACCTTCTCCAGAAGATATAGCCTTAGATGTTTGCTGCGGCAGTGGAGATATAACCGAGTTATTAGCCAAACAAATTCCTCAAGGAAAAGTATTTGGAGTAGATTTTGCCAAATCCCAATTAGAAATCGCTAAGGAAAAAGCAACTCAAAAATATCCCCATTTGCCTATTACTTGGATAGAAGCAGATGCCCTTAACCTCCCCTTCGAGGATAATTATTTTGACTGTGCTACAATGGGATATGGATTACGAAATGTAAAAGATATACCAGCCTGTCTGGTGGAATTACACCGGGTATTAAAACCGGGAGCGAAAGCTGCTATTCTCGATTTTAATCATCCTGATGGAGAATATCTGTTGGAATTTCAAAAATGGTATCTCAATAATATAGTCGTATCAGTAGCAGAGTATTTTAACCAGAAAGAAGAATACGCCTACATTAATCCTAGTTTAGATCGTTTTCCCAAAGCCCAAGAACAAATAGAAATAGCAAAAGCAGCCGGTTTCGACGGAGTTTGTCACTATCCCATTGTTGCTGGGATGATGGGAGTATTAGTAGTAACCAAATGGAGTTAACAAATTTATTAAATTATTGGAAATTATTAGTTCCACCCATTGCCGGGGGAATAATCGGGTATTTCACTAACGATTTAGCCATTAAAATGTTATTTCGTCCTTATAAACCTATCTATATAGCAGGAAAAAAATTACCTTTTACCCCAGGTTTAATCCCTCATAATCAAGCTCGTCTCGCTCAAAAAGTATCAGATACTATTATGAGTTCGTTGTTAACTCCAGAAGAGTTACACAATTTAGCCAAGCGTCTGTTAGAGACTGAGCGAATCGAAGCAGCAATTAGTTGGTTATTGAAGTTGACTTTATCACAAGTGCGCTCTGATAAAGAATTTAAAACAGCCAAAATTTTAGCTGATATTTTAAGGGATTTATTTGGAGAATCTCTTCCTCGCTTACTTAGGGTTTTGGCTCGTAAGGAGGATTTTCTTCAAGAACAAATTAATCAAATTTTCGATCGAATTTTATTAGAGTTTCAATTAACGGAGAGTCAAGCTAAACAATTATCGGAATGGATTCTAACTTCGGTTATTTCTCCGGATATTATACGACAAGCAATAATAGAGTTTTTAACTGATCGAAATATTCAAGTAATGGATGAAAGTTTCCGAGAAAAGACTACAGGAACATATTGGGTGGTAGCAAATCTATTTGGCTTACGTAATACTCTTATTCGCTTAAGGAGTTTTTGTATTGATGAAAAGGAAATAGCAAATACCAGATTCCAGGAATTATTATTGTCTTTTGAAGTTCGTAATCGCCTACGGGAATGGTTACAGGGTTTATCTTTGCAAAATTTACCCGTTTCTACTGTGAAACAATTACGGAAAACCACCGCAGATAGTGCCCGCAGTTATATACAAGAAAAGGGCGCAGAATTTTTACAAGATTTTGGTAAATCTATTGATTGGGATAAGCTGGCAATTCTAATTATTAATCGTTTACAATCTTCTACCACCGTTACTTCATCTATGAATACCATTAGCAAGGAATTAGCTTTGATTTTGGAGCGTTATTTAGAAGAAGATTTGGAGAAAATTGTTACTCAAACTATTCCTATTTTATCTATCGATCAAGTAATTGTCGATCGAGTTAATGCTACATCTCCTGAGAATTTGGAAGAAGCGACACAAGGGATTGTCAAAAGTGAATTACAAGCGATTGTCAATTTAGGTGGTTTATTAGGATTATTTATCGGCTTATTACAAGCTGGATTTTTCTTGATTAGTAATTAAAATTACAAATGAAAAAAACAAAAGGGTACGATAAATATTTCTATCGTACCCTAAACACTAACTAACCTAGAAAAAACCTAGGGGAATTTAGAATTATTTAAAATTAGGATTTTTTACGCTTGCGTAATTTAGCAAATAACCCACCTAAACCTAATAGAGAAACTACAGAAGTAGGCTCAGGAATATCAACATCATCATCACTAGGATCAGGAGTAGTTAAGGCATCTACTCCAACAATGTCAGTAATAACGGCAGAAGATGCATTAGTATTGAAAGCAATTAACTCAGTTAATGTGAAGTCACCTACAGTATCAGAAGGTGCTACACCATTATCAGATACTGAACCATCGAAACTGTTAATTAAAGCAAGAATATCGTTAACACGATCTTCGATTTCTGGGATTTCATAGAAGAAAGGATCAGCATCACGAGAACGTTGTAATTGATCAGATACGATTAAGTTAGAAGTAGGTCCTAATAAACCACCATTTACTTCGGATTCAGCAATACTACCAATCCATAGTTCTACGTCACCAATGTCATCGTAAACAGCCGCAAACTGAGCAGCAACAGAGTTTCCTTCGTCATCAAACGCATCACTTTCTAGGGCGAAGATCTCATCAAAACTTTCTAAAGGTGCTAAACCAATCAAAGGACGAGTTTCATTAAGAGTACCTACACCAGTTTCTCTAGAACGAAGAAGGTTGATTGTAGCAAGGTCAAAACCACCAGTTGGAAGGTTAGGTAAGCCGTTACGAACACCATCAACGATATCTTCGTCAATATCATTAGCTTGTTGAGCAGTTAAACCAATAAGAAGAGAGTCAACACCAGAACCTGTACCAGTTGCTTCATCAAAGATCTCAGTTGGATTGAAGCCAGTATCGAAAAGGCTTAAAGGTTCAATCGCTATACCAGTTACTGGATCGATTCTGATGATATCTTCAGCTAATTGAGTGTGACCTAAACGGAAAACAGCGTTAGCAAATTCTTCAGTTACACGAGGATCTACTGTAGGATCAAAAGTTCCACTATATGGGGCGATACCAAAACCACCGCCTAGTACATTTAGACCTGCGTCTCCTAAAGGAGTACCAGGATCAGCAGCTAGAGGAGTAAATCCTTCACCAACTAATAGTGGTGCCCAATCTTCGTAAGTGATTTTTTGATATTGAGCAACTACGATTTCACGAGTTTGCTCGAAAACAAAGTCTGCTTCATCAGAATCTGGATTAGCTGCTAAATAAGCATCTCTTAAATCTGTTAGGTCGTTTCCACCATTAAGATCACCATCAGCTAAAATAGCTTCAATTTGTGCAGCACGACGGTTGTGTTCACGAACTAATAAGTTATGTACTGCAGTTAAACCATTGTTTTCGTTTGGACGAGGGTCACCTGCTGCAAATAAAATATCTTCACTTCCACCTCCTAGAGGTCCAGAAGCTACAGCTACATCAGGTCCTACATCATCAGCGAAAGGTAATAATTCTTCAGTTACTTGCGTGCCATTAGGAAGAGTAATATCAACAGTTTGAGTTAATAATCTACCAGGATTGCTAGGATCTCTTAATGCTTCAGCAGTTTCATCAGTAGAACCATAGATGTTAGATCCATCGATTAAGTGGGTTAACTCATTTGTTAAACCAGAACGGAAACCATTAAGTCCGTCACTAGAAGGGACTTCTTCAACAGAAGGAACTCGAACAATAGGTACTCCACCAGTAATTGGATCAAAACCTTCAGTTGTAATTCCTAAACCTGCTTCTCCTGTTTCAAAAATAAGAACTTCACCACCTGCTCCTGGTCCTTCGTTAAGATCCGTATCGTGATCGATGAATTGACCCCATTGCCAGATCCAGTCAGAAGCATCTACAGGGTTAGTAGCAAGAGTATTAGTTTGATCAACAATAGTGTTACTGATAACACGTGGGTTCTCAAAGATGTTACCACTAGGAGCGATTAAATTTTCAAAATCGGCATTACTAGGAATATCACCAAAAACAGTAGCTCCACCAACGTCAGGAACTCCATCACCGTCAACGTCAGATTGGCGGAAGAAGAAACTTTCTTCTGGAGTAAAGGTAACAGCTCCACCAGTTTGGTTCTCGATAATTTCAGTGATACGAACTAAAGGAGTTTCAGATTCACCAGCTGGTACATCAGTAGAAGGTGTACCTGCAATTGAAGTGTCGATTAAAAGTTCAACATCAGTTCCGTTGATGCTACGGAAAGCTTCAGGAACAGTGATTTGAGCTTGTGCTGGTAAAGATGTGCCTAAAAGTGCAGATAAAGTAGCTAGCAATACGCTAAGCTTGCTTGCGTTGGAATTACTCATTGCAAATTTGTCTCCGTTAGGTTAATATGATGATAAGAAGGCGTTAAACTTCTTTTGAATTACGTATATTTACCGTGGCTATTCTTCTCACTAGAAGCAGATCTTATGCTGTCTGGGTATTGGAAATTTACAGGCAGCATGCCAGGTTATTCAGTGGCTTCATTGGACTCTTTGAGAAAAAATTTTTAAGAACTTTCCAACTTTTTGATAATTTTTAAGAACTTTTTTAGTTTTTTCAGAGTCTTTAGATATTATACAGTTTTTCTTCCTAGAGGGCAAGGAATTTCTTAAGTTTTTCTCAGAACTAACTTATAGTCAATTCAGTAAAATCTAATCATTCCCTACTCCTGTGTAGTATTACACAGTTTTCTGGACAAATTCCAGCTATTTTATTTTTTCTTAATATTCTTAATTATCAAGAAACCAACATATTAGGAAAAAAGACTTAAGCTAGAATCATTCCAGCAAGCAGGATCAAACCACATAAAACATTCTGCCGAAAAAATTGGCCGTAAATTTCTGGTTCAGTATTATAACGAAGAGTAATATATTGAATCACCCAAATCACTACGCAAATGCCCCAAGCGATCCAAAAGCTGATTTGTAACTGCATCATTAGCCCAAGATAGGCAAGTAATCCGATGGTTAAAGCAAAAAAAATCCCCACAGCTTCTGGGGCGAAATTGCCAAAGAAAATAGCACTAGATTTTACCCCAACTGCTAAATCGTCTTCTCGATCGGCAAGGGCATAAATAGTGTCAAAACCCAAAGTCCAACAAACAGTTGCACCCCAAAGCAACCATGTATTTTCGCTTAAATCATTGGTAACAGCACTCCAGCTAATTAAAACTGCAAATCCCCAAGCAATAGATAAAACCAATTGGGGGATGGGAAAAAATCTCTTGGCTAATGGATAACAAACAATCACAGGTACTGCTGCTAGACACAACCAAAAACTAATAGGTTGAAGATAAAACGCTAAAACAGCCGCACAAAAAAGGGCGATTATAGCAACGATAATCCCAATTTTGATAGAAAGAGACTTAGAAGCTAGAGGACGGTTTTTAGTGCGTTCTACTTGGGGATCAATATTGCGATCCCAGAGATCGTTAATCACGCAACCTGCGGCGGATGTAGCTAAACTCCCTAGGATTATGACTCCCACTAAGGGTAAAGGAGGCATTCCATCGGCTGCTAAAAATACCCCTTCCAGGGCTGGAATCATTAAAATCAAACGTCCTGCGGGTTTATCCCAACGTAATAAACGAATGATTCTTAACCATAAAGGTTGTTGGTTGAATTCTGTTTGAGTCACCATAAGCTTGATATTATGATTTATTAATAGAATTTTTACTTTACTTCTCAATTTTAATGGTTAATACTCTTAATTCGGCTACAACATCTCTTGGTGATAGCACTAAAGATTGTTTTTTAGCTGCGATCGATATTGGCACAAATTCCATCCACATGGTGGTAGTAAAGATCGATCCTCAACTCAAAGCATTTAGTATTGTTACCGCCTTAAAAGATACGGTGAGATTAGGCGATCGGGATCTTGTAACAGGAAATCTCACTCCAGAAGCCATTAAAAGAGCCATGGCTTCATTACAAAGGTGTAAAGACTTAGCGGCGAGTTTCAATGTCACGGAAATAGTTGCTGTTGCCACTAGTGCTACTAGAGAAGCAGCTAATGGAAAAGAATTCATCCATCAGATTGAATCAGAAATTGGAATTCGTGTGGATTTAATCTCAGGACAAGAAGAAGCACGAAGGATTTATTTAGGTGTTTTATCGGGAATAGATTTTAATTTTCATTCTCATGTTATTATTGATATTGGTGGTGGTTCTACAGAGTTAATTCTTGCAGATTCCCATGAATCAAGATTTCTTAGCAGCACTAAAGTAGGTGCGGTGCGTTTAACTCGTGAATTTATCACTAGTGATCCTATTACAGAAAAGGATTTGGTTTATTTAAAAGCTTTCATTCATGGCGCATTAGAACCAGAAGTTGATCGATTAAAATCACACTTATCATCTAATGAACCACTTATTTTGGTAGGAACATCTGGAACAATTGAAACTTTAGCGGAAATTATTGCTATAGAAAAAGAAGGATGTGCACCAAAATCTCTGAATGGCTATCAGATAAGCTTAAAAGATTTAAAAGACTTGGTAAAACGTCTGACTTCTATGAGTTATGAAGAACGCTTTAATCTCCCTGGAATGTCTGATAAACGGGCAGAAATCATTGTTGCAGGTGGTTTGATTCTGCAAGAGGCTATGATTATGTTAAACCTGAGTTACATTACAGTCTGTGAGCGAGCTTTGCGAGAAGGGATAATTGTGGATTGGATGTTAAAAAATGGTTTAATTGAAGATCGTCTTCGTTATCAAAGTGAAGTGCGGCCTCGTAGTGTGATGAAAATTGCTCATAAATATCAGGTAGAACTTGATTATAGCCAAAGAATAGCAGATATTGCTCTAAGTATATTTGACCAAACTAAAGGAATTCTTCATAATTGGGGAAATCGAGAGCGAGAATTATTTTGGGCTGCTGCAATTTTACATGATTGTGGTTTATATATTAGTCATAGTGCCCATCATAAACATTCTTATTATTTGATTAGAAATGCAGAATTATTAGGATTTTCAGAAATTGAATTGGAAATAATCGCAAATCTAGCTCGATATCATCGTAAAAGTAAGCCTAAGAAAAAACATGAAAATTTTAATAATTTATCCTCTCATGATCGCAAAATTGTTAAACAATTAAGTGCTATTTTGCGTTTATCTGTATCTTTAAATAAAAGGAAGTTTAAAGCAATTAAAGAATTACAATGTAAATATGATCCAGAATATAAAAAAGTACATTTCTTGTTAATTCCTTCTCTGCCTAATGATGATTGTGCTTTAGAGTTATGGGATTTTAACTATAAAAAAGAGATTTTTGAAAATGAATATAACGTTAAAGTTATGATAAGCTTAGCAAGCTATTCAGACAATAATTAATAATTATATGCTTCCTTGACTTATTAAATTTAGAAATTATCTTTTTTTTCAAAAACCCCATGAAATAAGTATAAATGTAGTTCACTAATTAATGGTTAAATATAGACAATAATGAGAAACTTGCTATAATACATTAGCCTAAAAATATAGCTAAAAACCGAAAAAATACAAGTTTTTTTTGGACAGTCAATTTTTAATATTCCATTTTTCTATTGCTGTAGTATAGTTTGGGGTTTGTTGATAAAAAAAATCTGAATATATCAACTTTTTTTGTATTATTTGGTCTTTAAAAATATTGGTAATTTCATACAAAAAACTTACCATTACTGGTTTGAATCAATGGAGTTTAGGTAATTGATTTAGTGGAAATTTTGGAATATTTTCTTCTATTCTATTACCTTAATTATTACCTACGACTTATTGCTTAATATTTATTCTTTAATACTTACGAGTTATTACTTAATACTGATTAATTAATTATTACCTACCCATTGAATAATAGTTTCCGTTAAACCTTCTAAAGTATATTGTTGAGCTTCCATATCTACTCTACCAAAAATTTGTTCACAAGTTTTGGTTGTAGAAGGGCCGATAGAAGCAAAATAAACTCCATCTAAGAGGGATTCTAGAGTAATATCAGGATAATCTTTTAAAGCAGATTCTAACAAATAATAAAAATTTTGAACAGTTTTTGAGCTAGCAAAAGTCACTATATCTATCTGATGTTGTTGGATTGCTAACCATGCTTCAGATGGAATATTTTGAGGGCAACGAGATTGATATGCGGCTACTTCTGTAACTATACCTCCTGCGGCATTTAATTCTTTGACTAAAACTTCTCTGCCTCCAGTTTCTACACGAGGAAAGAGAAATTTTTTACCTTTTATGGATTCTGGAAAGTTTTCTACCAGAGAATCTGCGACAAAATCCGGTGGAATAAAATCTGGTTGCAATCCTTTTTCTTTAAGACTGATGGCAGTTTTTTTCCCAACTACACTTATTTTTATTCCTGCTAAAGCACGAGCATCTTTTCCTAACACTTCTAAACGTTGGAAAAAATAATTTACTCCATTTGCTGAGGTAAGTATTAACCAGTCAAATTCATTTAATTTAGCAATTGCATCATCTAATTCCTGCCAACTTGAAGGTGGAGTAATTTCTAATGCAGGCATATCAATGGTAATTGCACCTTGTTTTTGCAGCAAATTTCCGAATTTATTAGTAGATTCTGCCGCACGAGTTACAATAATTTTTTTACCATTTAGAGGTAAAGTTTTACTATTATTCAATTTATTACCTAATTCTACTACTTTTCCAATAACAATAACCGAAGGAGAAAGGGAAATTCCTTGTATTTTTCCTAAAATATTACTAAGATTACCTTGCCATATTTGTTGAGAGCTTCTGCCTCCATCCTTAATAATAGCAATAGATTCATCACGAGAGCGTCCGAATAATAAAAGGTTATTGATGATTACCTCAAGAGTGCGCCCAGCCATTAGGATGACTAAAGTATCGATTCTTGCCAAGGCTTCCCAATCAAGGCTCTCTGGATCGTGTCCACTTAACACTACAAAAGAACTACTTAACAGAGAATCTGTTAGAGGAATGGTAGCAAGAGTTGGTGCGGCTAAGGCAGAAGAAATACCTGGCACAATTTCAAAATTACAATTAGCCTCTGTTAAAGCTTCTATTTCTAATGTTGCTCTTCCAAAGATAAAAGGATTTCCACTTTTTAATCTTACTACTTGTTTGCCATCAAGACAATAGGCGCACAATAATTGATTGATTTTGCTTTGCGGGGTTTGGCTGCCTCCTCCTCTCTTGCCAACGTTTATTTTGAGACAATCTAGAGGTACTAATTTTAGTAATTCTGGAGAAATGAGTGCATCATATATTAGGATTTCTGCTTGCAGAAGAAGTTCATATGCTCTAACTGTGAGATAAGATATGGGTCCTAATCCTCCTCCTATTAGATAAACTTTGCCTTTATTTTTAAGCATTTACTGATGATTAGATATTTTAGTAACTTTTTCGAGAGTTAAATTCAAAGATTCTGCTATTTGTTCTAGATTTAATCCCATTGCTAATAATTTAGGGATTGCTTGTCTAATAGTATTTTCCGCAGCATCTGCACGTTCATTTCCCGTAAGTAAGAGATTTCCTTGACTATCCCACCATCTCAACCAAGTTTGATCTTGATTTTGATAATTGCCTTTCCATAAACCTAAAGAGACTCCTAACGGTGGGATAGAATAATTTCCCTGTTCATTAGGATTTAGTTTTTGATATTTGCCATTTTCTAAAGCATATACTTCCAATCTTTCTCGATTTATTTCATAAATTCCATAGTACTGAATCCCAATGATTTGTTCGTAAATCCAAAATTTACCGGCTTTTTTCCTTTCTACTCCCCATGTAG
>JANQIW010000017.1 GCA_028281945.1 Prochloraceae cyanobacterium PL24a_bin.78 | reverse complement strand
AATTTAACCATTTTTCCCGCCTATCTATTGTTTCTGTCGAAGGTGATAAAACTTCCACAATTAAACAAGGATATTGGAGAAAATAATCTTCTTTATCTTCAGGATTACAAGTAACAACGATATCGGGATAATAAAACAAATCTGCTTTGTTATTCGCAGTCTTTATTCTCACTTTCATATCCGACATAAAAGCTTGACAAGGATTCCCTCTTAAGTGGAAACGAAATAAGCTAGAAATATTTAAAGCTATTAAATTATGTTGTTTACTTGCCCCCACCATAGCAAAGATTTGGCCACCAAGATATTCATGACGAATTTGACTTTTTGCTTCGGCTTCTAAGTATTTTTTTACTGTTAATAATTTTGTGGCTAATTCCATTTTTTATTATTAGTTATTTTTATCAAATTTAAATTCTCAATGGCTTTATAAATTTAAATTGCTTTAAATTGTTTTAAATTGTTTTAAATTATTTTAAATTGTTTCTTCCTCTGCTAAAGTCTCAATTAATAAACTCATTTTTTCTTTACCTCGATCGAGAAATTTTTCACATTGGTTAATTTTTTTTACAGCAAGGGCAAAATTTTCAAAAACTTGTTCCAAAGGAAGTTCACCTGATTCAATTTGTTCAATAATTTTCTCTATTTCTTTAACTGATTCCTCATAATTCCAATTATTAGCTTCTTCTTTTTCCTTATTCATCACATTTTTATTTACTTTGAAAATTTTCAATAACTAATCAATAACTATTCAATTTATTCTAAAACTTCAACAATTTTCACCTTCAACTTTCCTTGAGCTAAAATAACAACTAACTCTTGGTCTTTTTGTAAATTCAAAGTAGAATTAATCAAAAAATTAGGATCTTTTTTTACCAAAGCATAACCTCTTTGTAAAACCGAACTAGGATTAAGAGCAGCCAATTTTTCCTTTAACATTTCACACCTAGCAGTAGCTTGGGAGATACTTTTAGAGTAACTAGAAATATTTTTTAATCGTTCTTTTAAATGTTTCAAATACTCAGATTCTGTAGTAATTCTGTCCTGAAAAGCCTGAATTAATCTATTAATTCTCTGTTGATGTTCTTCCAAAATTTGATAATAAGATGCCACTGCTATTTCCGCTGCTGCTGTAGGAGTATGAGCACATTTATCAGCCACCAAATCTGCTAAAGATTCATCTTTTTGATGCCCAATGCCAGTGATGACAGGAATATTACTACAAGCGATAGCCTTAACCACCCGTTCATCATTAAAACAAGATAAATCTTCCACCGCACCCCCACCTCTCGCCAAAATCAAAACTTCCGCTCTACCATCCAGATTTACTCGATGAATAGCAGCTACAATAGAATCAGGAGCTTTTTCTCCTTGAACTACAGCTGGTGAAAAAAGAATCTTCAAACCCGGATAGTGTTGTTGAAAAGTCCTTTGAATATCCCCCCAAGCTGCCGCCACAGAAGATGTCACCACCGCAATAGTTTGAGGATGAGAGGGCAAAACACGCTTTCTTTCTGGAGAAAATAAACCTTCAGCCTCTAATCGAGATTTGAGTTGTTGATAGCGCATCTCCTGTAATCCTTCACCGGCTCGTAACACTTGAAAAACATTAATTTTATATTCCCCCCTTTTTTGATAAAGAGTAATATTTCCTACCACAAATAATTTTTCTCCTTGTTTTGGTTCTTGGGTAAGTGTCGATCGTCTGCTATCCCAAATTACACAACGAATAGAAGCCTCTTTGTTTGGATCTGATAGAGTAAAAAAAATCGCACTTGGATGATAATGAACACTTGAAACTTCACCTATAACCCAGATATTTTGTAATTGAGGATCGCTTTCTAATAAAACTCTTAAATAATTAGTTAACCCAGTTACAGATAAAGCCTTATTTGGATAGTAAACATTCATAGACAGGGATTCAAAACCTTCTTTTTACATAAATAAGAGGGATAGATTCATGGGGGACTAGACATTCAAGCATTATGGCTATAAATTTTTCCTATAGAGCTATCCCATAAAAAATAAAATAAACCAACTAGAGGGATTGATAAAATCTAACTTAAACTAATTATCTTCAGCCGATAACAAAACTTAATAGTAAACCATCCCCGACTATCTTTGATTTATCTAAACTTAAATTATTATTTTTAAAATTATCTTGTATAGCTGAATTATCCAGAGTTAAATTTCACTCTTCATTTTCTTTTTAGCTTTAGTCGCACTACGTCGCAGAGATTGCAAACGATCTTCAAAACGCTTACGTTGACGACGGCTAGGGGTTTGCTCAATCAGAGTTTTCAAAGCACTACCGAGACTTTTATAGGCATTAGGTAAAGAATAACCAAAACGAGTAGCTAAAGAAATCGCCTTTTGATCAGCTTCAATAGCTTCTTGAAAAGAGCGTTCACCATTATTTTTTTGCCAGAGTCGATATCCAGAAATTCCGCATAAAGATAAGGCTAATAATAAAAGAATACCATCTTGTACCCAAAGTTCTCCCACCGCTCCCCCTAATCCGATAGCTAGGGCAGCCATTTCCCAGCCTTCTTTAGGGATAGTGTCATTTTGAATACGAGCTACTTCATGCCAAAATAAGAGATTACGTTGATCAATCGCAAAATTTTCCCATTTAGCTAAGTCAATTTGGATTTCTACTTCATCTCTGCCAATTTCTTCGCACTGAAGCAGAGGAGGATTGATTTCGGTAGAGCCTTCGATCATCACCCAACTTTGTAACTCAGGGGGTAGCAAAGTTTTCAAACGACGTAGTTCATTCATTTCGGCTCTAGCAGAAGAGGTTGCATAAGATGTCATAGGGTTTAATCGGTAAAATTCCTCTTAAATTTTAGTGTTATTTCTTATTTTAGCGTTTAAAATTAGAAATTGGTCTTATTATAATTGGATCTAATGGAACGTGGTTTATTGTGGTTATCTTTGTTGCTAGTATTTTTCTGGCTTGCTGTTAGTGGATGGCGGGAATATCAAAAGGTTGAAGCTTATAAGATTTGGGCCGAAGATTTTGATACTGCTAAATACGATATTTATGCTGTTTTGGGAAAGAAAGGCAAATTTTTGACTTGGGGAAAACCTACTATTTCTGGAGTTGTAGTGGAGGAAACTTTTTCTTTAGAGGATGTTTGTACAATTAATTTATTGGTGAATGGCCACATTTGTGATGGGAATGATTTACCTAAATCTGGTTCGGTTGTTCTTCAGTTTATAATGGATGATATTTCTAGAGAAATTCCTTTTACGGAGATTTCTTTGGCTGCAAAGTGGCGTGATTTCCTAGAAAATGAAGATAAATCTAATGAATAAATTAGTTAAAGTAATCAACAAAAACTAATTAACTAATTGGATTAACAAAAAAGCTTTGAATTTAATAACGGAAGACTTATAAAAAAGTTCGATCAATTAGAAAAATTTATAATTTAATTAACGATAAAACAAATTTAGAGAAATTAAAAATGTTAACAGAAATCAAAGATTTAGCTGAAAAATTAGCACCTCGTTTAATAGAAATTCGCCGTCATATTCACGCTCATCCTGAATTAAGTGGGGAAGAGTATCAAACTGCGGCATATGTAGCTGGGGTATTATCTTCTTGTGGACTTCATGTTAAAGAAGCCGTGGGAAAAACCGGTGTAATTGGTGAATTATCGGGAAATGGTAGTGATAATCGGATCCTCGCTATTCGCACAGATATGGATGCTTTACCAATTCAAGAGCTAACTAATTTGGAATTTGCCTCCTGTAAACCAGGAATTATGCACGCTTGTGGACACGACGTTCATACTACGGTGGGATTAGGTACAGCTATGGTTTTATCTGGGTTGAAAGAGGCTTTGCCAGGGAATCTTCGTTTTCTGTTTCAACCAGCCGAAGAAATCGCTAAGGGTGCTTCTTGGATGGTGCGTGATGGGGCAATACGTGATGTGAGTGGGGTTTTTGGGGTTCATGTTTTTCCTTCCATTCCGGCTCGGTCGGTTGGGATTCGTTATGGTGCCTTAACTGCTGCGGCTGACGATTTGGAAATTATGATTTTTGGTGAATCCGGCCATGGGGCGCGCCCTCATCAGGCCATTGATGCGATTTGGGTTGCTTCTCAGGTGATTTGTAGTTTACAGCAGGCTATTAGTCGCACTCAAAATCCTTTACGCCCTCTGGTTTTGACTATTGGACAAATTACTGGCGGTAGAGCACCTAATGTGATTGCGGATCAAGTGAGAATGGTTGGAACGGTTCGATCTCTTCATCCTGATACTCATGCTACTTTACCTCAGTGGATTGAGAATATTGTGAGTTCGGTTTGCGATACTTATGGTGCTCGTTATCAGATGAATTATAGTCGTGGAGTGCCTAGTGTCCAAAATGATATAGCTTTAACTCAGGTTTTAGAAGAGGCTTCTAGGGAAGCTTGGGGAAATGATCACATTCAAATTCTTACCGAGCCTTCTTTAGGGGCGGAGGATTTTTCCTTATTGTTACAGGATGTGCCTGGTAGTATGTTCCGTTTGGGAGTGGGATCTTTAGATAAAGAAAATCATCCTTTACATCATCCCCAGTTTGAAGTGGATGAATCCGCTATTGTTACTGGGGTTGTTACTCTTGCTTATGCTGCTTATAAGTATTGGCATCAGAATTGAGCATGAATTAAGTTTTAGGCGAAAGCACTAAAAAAGTTTTTCATTATTCGATCTCTAATCTTTGGCATTCCAGTTTTGGGATCGGGAGTATGTGTTTTTTCTTCGATTCTTTTTAATTCATCCTGAACTATGTTTTTAATTCTATCAAAGTATGGTTTTAAATGATAGTTAAAGTTACTTTGCCCGAAATAGCCATCATTTGATCGAGATATTTTGCAAAATTGATTTTTTAATTCCTCTATTTGATCGCGTTTACGTGTTTGTTCTTCTGTATCTGAAATAAGATAAAGTAACAATAAGTTACAAGCAATTGCATAAACTTTCCCTATATCTGCTATTTCCGATTGACGATGGGGATAAAGATCTCTTATAGACGTGGCCTCTGGAAATAATTCACGATTTAATCTAGCTTTTTCATCATCTTCATCATTCTCTTTAGTAAAATCAGGTCTAACTAGAGTAGGGTTCGCGGGATTATTGTCTTGATTTTCTTTTATTTCACAACCATTTTCAGCAGTTCCCCAAGCATAGCTAAATAAACGGTAAGCTTTATCAAGTTTTTTTTGCCATTGTTTCTGAGTTTGAGTATTTTCGTCTCCACATAATTCATAAATTGCTCGAGCAAACAAAATAATTGCTGCTTTTGCTCCAAAAATATAAATATACTCTTCTAATTCTTCACTACTATTATCCAGCTTTTTCATAAATAAAAGAGACATATCAATACCAAGAATCTGACGTTCTTTGTCATAACCTTGAAGATTTCGATCACAAACTTCTTGAATTAATGGCACAGGATCGATAGAGATATTCCCATATATTTGTGAAATATCAACACCACTCTTTTCTTTAATTTGGTAATAACATTTACGACCAAATTCTGCATAGGAAATCAGAGAATTATCTCTTAAACGTTTAGCCCATTTTAAACAATTTTCTCTAGTTAAATCTATTGTTTTTGAATCATTAAATTGAGAATTTAACTTGACTTTTTTATTCTCTAAATAACCTGTCATAATGTAGGCAAATACTTGACAAGCGGTATAACAAGCATAAGCAACAGTATCTGCATTTTTAGCAGCATAAATTTTAGAATTTTCTAAATAACAAATACGAGCATAATGATAGTTTCTTCTGTCATCATTACTATTTAAATGGGTTGTAGCATAAGAAGGGAAAAACAAAAATAGTTTAGCTCTCAAGAAATTTATTTTAGCCGATAAAATAAAATGGGATGTAAAAATACTTTGAGAAATTTCATTAATAGCAGAATATTTTTCGATTCGGATTTCTAAGTGTTTTTCGGCTTTTTCTAAACATTCCCAAGCTTTGTTGATTAACATTGCTCGATTGTAAGGATGAATATCAAAACAAGGAGTTTCTATTTTTTCTCTTTTATATTCACTGTAAGGATCTTCTGAATGGCACAAATAGAAATAATTTGCTTTACATATTTCGTATTTTACTAAAGTGGTACTAGAATAGGGAGAAGATTCTTCTTCCTCAAAATCTTTTTCTAGATTACATAGAGAAATATTTTCTAATTCTTGAATTTTAGATAGATACTCATAGGATTTACGATACAAACCTTCTCTTAAAAATGCTTCTATTATTGTTAAATAAGCATCATAGTAAAAATAAGATTTTTTTTCTTCTTTATTTAGTAAATGAGTCTCAAGATAACTTTTGATTGCACTTAAAGAAAATGGATAATAGTTTAGATAATCTTCTGCTACTCTTAAAATCTCTCTTCTCTCTATAGTTTTAGCTAAATCTTCAATGTATTGCTTTGTATCTATATGAGTTTTGATAATAGCAGCAAGTCTAGCTTGTAAAGCCGATTTAATAGATGATTCTATCAAATTAAAACCACAATAATCTCCTGTAGCAATTTCATCAATATGAGCACATTCCTCGTAAGATTTTCCCTCCATTAATGCTTGTTTTAAATAATCCTGACGGCACAATCTGACTAAATTGTGACACCAAAGAGGGCTAACAATATTGTTTTTAATAATATCTTGATTAATTACTAAATCATGAGCAATGGGAAAATATTTATTTCTAAGACATTCAACATCCCAAAATAAAGCACGATTAATAATTTTAATTAGTTGAGATAATTGCCCTCCTACACCGAAACTACTTACAGTAAAAACCAATCCTTCTTTACCTTCTTTAATCAATCGAACTTTAACTTCTGGAGTTAAACGGTTTGTGATTTTTTCAAGCAGCTTTTTATCATAAATTTTTAAATTAAAACTAATACTAACTTTATAAGCTGAATGAGATGCTAATCCTGTATTATCTGGGCTATCGTGTGAATGATTAAAATCAGGATTTAATAACCCATTAAAATATTGTTCATCCGGAAAATAAAGGGGTAGAGGTGGTAATTGTTCAATGTTGAAATATTGAATATAAATAGGTATTGATTCCCGAATTATATAATTATCAATTGTGCTATGAATCAATTTTTGAAGAAATTCTTTGGTCAAATAGTTTTTCCGAAATTTTTGGCTTGCTTTTTTATCTGGAAATTGCCTAATGCCTGCTTGTGATTCTAGACGCAGAAGATGGCGATTAATTGCTTTAAATAATTCCTCCTGCTTTTTTAATTTATTTTTCCATGTTTGTAGCCCTAAAAAATCAAGATATTTTTTTGTAGCTTCTATAATAAAATTTTCTCTGTCTTTTGGTAAAAATTCTGATGTAATAATCTCTTCTTTGGTTATGGCAATAGATTCTTTATAAATTTTAAGAAATTTTTCTTGTCTTTCTTCGGTATTTTCATAACGAGAAATATTTAGTAAAGCTTGCTGTAAAATAGTATCTGCTTCAGATTTAGTTAAACCCAAGTCTTCTCTTTCTTTTGGGGATAAATTAACTAAATAACCTAAAAGAGTTAAAATATCTTCTTTTCTTAAAATTTTAGGGAATTTATTTGATTTATCCTTTTTATAACTATCTTCTGAGTTTGATTTAATATTTTTGATTCGCTCAATTAATTCTTCTGTTGTTAAATCTTTTGGTTTAGTATATTTGCTTTCTTGATCATTAATAAAATCGTAAATTGCTATAGCAAAATCTGACTTTTCTCCTAATCCTAATCTGATTGAAGTTTGACGAAAATTAATATTTTTTTCTTCGTTATATTTTTCATCTTTTCCTCGGTTAGGTTTTTTATCTTTTTCTTTGTTAGATTTTTTATCTTTTTCTTTGTTAGATTTTTTATTTTCTTTTTTTAAAATAGTGGCTAAGTAAAAAAGATATTTATAGATTTCTTTTTCTCTTGGCGAGTTGCTCATAATAGAATTTATTTTCTTTTTTATTAAAAATAGTAATAGTTAAAAAAATTACAGTTAATTAAGTTAAATTGCTCATTTTATAGTCAAAAAACAGGAAAACTAATCTAGAAAATTAGACAATACGAAACAACAATTTAGAAGGACATTAAGTATTAGAACTTACGCACCCAAAGCTCAAACAACGTAAATTCTCTCAAGTGGATAGGTTGAAACCATTATTATTGCGTTACAGTACGTAATCTCAAGTAGAATTAAGCACAAAAAATTAGTCCTCAACTCAAAAAATTGTTTTAATTTGTCCAAGTTTAAGGATTTTAGAGCAATATCTTAATCCGTCATGGGGGGATAGGCATTGTGTTTATACTAGATATAGATAAGCACAAAAATTAGGGAATCATTTTTGCAAATCAAAACAAGATATCCCATTATCTTTGTATAAGATTTTGTACTTGTCGTTCAAATTTATCTAGGCTGAACTTCCTGGCAGTCGTATCTTCCTAGATAAATTTATTAACCAAATTATTAGGAGGTTTAAGTCCCTTGTCTAGTATAGCTGATTTATATCAGATTGTCACTGATTTTTTTTCAAAAGCTAATAAATCTGAAATTATACAACTATTTGAAAGTTTAGAAACAATAAAATTTTTATCAACAGGGATTATTAGCAAAGAGAAAACTAGTGAAAAACTTGAAAAAATTATTCTGGATTACATAAAAAGCACAGAAGTATATGATGACCAAGCTAACATTGAACTTAATATTGACATGTTACCAAAAGAAACTAATGATTGTTTCTTTATTTGTCAAGAATTTAAGTATATTGTTTACAGGGAAATTGATTGTAATTAATAAATAGATAGTCAAAACTATCGAGGGATTGGGCATCCACCCATCCCTCAACCCCAATTAGACTTTGATGTTGACGTTGGGTTAATCTAACCAAAAACACAAAGCGATCGCAAATCTATTCAGAAAAAGCGATCGTTTTTTTTAGTAAATGTTATAATAATAATACAATAGGCCAGATCAAAGAAATTTTTTCTTAAGCTGTGACTTTAAGCAAAAGATATCAATACTTTAAAAATAATCTTAAAAAATTCAGAAAGATTAATAGCCAATTTAAACAGTATAAATTTATTCTGATTCAGAATTGTTTTCCTCTGTTTCGCCTGTTATCCCTTCATTGAGTGGTGGATTTAATTGATTTTGTATTTGTTGTAAAACTATTTGATATTCCCCATTATTTGGATATAACTCTACTAACTTTGTCATTGGTTCAAGTGCACGCTGATAATCATTCAGTTGGACACTTACTCTAACCAAACTTTCCAATGCAAAGCGATTATCCGGTTCTCCTTCTAATACAAGTTCATAACCTTGAGCTTGTTCTTCCAATTGTTGTTCAATAGATGTACTAAGTTGTTCATTATTATCTTCGGAAGCCGAAGGGCTATTATTAGCAATAAGAACTAAAGCATAAATCGTATAACTTAGTAAAGCCATTCCCGAAACAATAACTATTACTCTTTGTATAATTTTCTTATCTTTTTTTTTCGCTTTTTTTTTATTCATTATTTTAAATATAATTTAATGACCTTGTAAGAAAAGGTTTTCATGTGTAAATATAAACCCTAAAACTCCACTAGCGTAACCAATCAAACAAACAACAAGAATTATTACAAATACAGTCCATTCGCTCAAACCTACTTTTTCCAATTCTAAACGAGCTAAAATTGCCGCCGCAAGCATCACTAATAATCTAGCAACTAAATCAATACGACAAACCAATAGCACAAAAATAAATGCCCAAAGCAAAACTGCACCGAAAGCTTTCTTATCAGAAACGATCGCCCCTTTGACAAATCTTATTAAAGTAAAAGGAAGAGTTAAACCCACGGCAATTAAACAAATCAAACCCAATCCTAACCCTAATAAAATCATTGATAATATTTTTCCATTGAGACTAAAACCCCAGATTTCCGCAGTTTCCATTGCCCAATGACTAAATTCTTCGTTCCCTTGAACTAATAACCAACCAAAAACGGTATAAGTTAAAAAAAGGAAAACCATCGAGATTGAAGTTATATGTTTATATAAAGACATAAGATCTATTTGAATTTAGACTATAAATTACAATCAATAATCACAATATAATTTTAAAATTTTTATTTCAATATTTTTGTTATATTTTACCAAGGGAGAATCTAAGAATATTCCCACGATCGTTACTTTGATAAAAATTGTTTTGTATAACAATCTAGGGTAAAGTCCTAGAGTCTCCTACTCAGTAACAGAAGTTGAAATTCGATCGTCATTCCCCTAACCAGGAATAAGACCTATTCTCAACCAATAGATAGTTATCCTATCAATTTAAAAGTCCAAAAGAGAAGGAAATAATCCCCCTCTGAGAAGAGACTTGATGGAAATCTCATCAAATTAAGACATTTCTTGAATCATGTAATCAAAATAGGGAGAAGCTTCATCGGCATCCTCTTTAGTAAGTAAACCAACAGAAGCTTCTTTAAGGCAACGAATGGCCTCTACCATCCCTGGCACTGGAACATCAAGAGAGTTGTACATCTCTTTAACACCAATTAAGCCAATTTGTTCAATGGGATCTTTGTCACCTGCAAGTACTCCATAAGTAACCAAGCGCAAATACCAACGATAATCACGTAAACACTGATTGTATTCCTTTTGCCCAGAAGCATTGCCACCGGGAGCACGGAAATCAGGTCTTCTTTTGAACAAAAGCTTACTTGCTTGTTCCACAATCTTTTTTTCATTTTCTGCCAATATTTCAGCAATACGAATACGCTGTTGGCCTGTTTGCAAAAATTGCTCGATACCTTCTAGTTCGCCACTTGTAGGATACCGAAGCTCGTCATCGGCTTTTAGAATAACTTTACTAACTACACTCATACTATCGAGATTATTGGATAATAATTGAATCACACCTTGTAGTTTACCAAGGTTTTGACACTCCCCTGTTAAACTTCCTTATTAAGAATATTTTAAACTTATCAACTTTATTGGCTACAATTGGGAATATAAGCAGTTATTCTCTAGTTTTTGACTTAATCTTAAGATTTGTTGCCATTCATTTTTTGACAAGGGTTGAGTTACTAATTCCATGTTAAAACAGGTTTTCGCTGCTTCTGTCAAAGTTTTGATTAATTTCGGGATTAGTTCTTCCGATTCAAAGGGAAATTGATTTAAACGAGGAAAAGGTCGATTAAAAACTTTTGTAAACAAATCGGGATCACTTGACAAAATCATAGTTCCATGCTGAAGTATAGCATTTTTTTGACGTAATTGGGCACTACCGATGAGTTTGCCGTGAGAATCTATTAAATCTGCTGCTGTTGCTGTGCCAAAGCAGTTAGGGTTATGAATGTATCCTCTTTGATTTGTACCGTAATCTACATCGATACCAAGATTGTACCATCCTTGAATGAGAAATTTACAAATTTTTTGATACACTTGTTGGCGATTTCCCTCTATGGATGAAGTTACTACCATATAGGTTAAATCTCCTTGGTGTAAAACTGCTCTTCCTCCTGTTGGGCGACGTACTATATCTAATTTTTTCCCTTGCCAAGTGATATTATGCCAAAACTCTGGGTATTTATATTGATGGTAACCTAATGAAATGGCTGGTGGTGACCAGGTATAAAATCTTAAAGTTGGTGGATGTAATCCTTGTTTGTGTTGTTGTAGTAGCCACCAATCTATTGTCATGTGAATTTTGCCTGATGCTTCTATTGGGGGTATATAACGCCATGTTTGTTGGTTAGTTTTAGCTTTCAAATTCTTCTTGATTAATTCCCTGATTAATTAACAATATTAACTTTAGTTTAACCAATTTCTAGAAAATTTCTAAACCTCATATTTCTATTCATATTACTTAGTCAATAGCCAATCATTATGAAATAATCCTCTCTTTAAAATCATCCTTAGTTTACTTTAGATTTTAGCGAGAAAAAGGATAAAGTTATTAAATAAAATTCCAAGATATCAGAAATTATTAAAAATCCCAGATCTAGACATATTATTTAAAGTAATAAAATTCATCCCCCATTACCTTAAAACCAACTTTAAACCAAACTATAACAAAATTAAATTAAAAATATACAATTACAAATAACGAATTTAATTAAAATTAATAAGAAGAATTTAGAATCGTACTTTTAGAAAAAAAAATTCAAAAATGCTATAATAAAAAAATCTATAACCAGGCAAAAACTCAAAAAAAATGTCCCATCTCATCTTAATTTGGCATCGACGAGACTTAAGAATTACTGATAATATTGCCCTAGCAAAAGCCCATGAAAAAACATCAAAAATAGTAGGAATATTTTGCCTAGATAGCAACATTTTAAACCAAGATAATATCGCGGCAGCGAGAATAACCTACATGATAGGATGCCTAGAAGAATTACAACAAAGCTACCAAAAATTAGGTAGTCAACTTCTCATCCTCCAAGGAAAACCAGAAATCGCCATCCCCAACCTAGCTACTCAACTCCAAACAAAAGCAGTCTACTGGAATAAAGATATCGAAACATACTCCCAAATCAGAGACAAAAAAGTAGCCACCGCCTTACAACAAAAAGACATTGAAACCCAAAGCTATTGGGATAGACTCTTACATTCACCTGGGGAAGTATTTACCCAATCCGATAAACCCTATAAAGTTTACACACCATTTTGGAGAAATTGGATTCAAAAAACAAAACTTTCTCCAATAAAAACCCCAGAAAAACTCCAAGGTTTAACAGAAGAAGAATTAAATAAAGCAAAAAAAGCAGGAATTATACCTTTACCAAATGTAAAAGAATTAGGTTATCATTGGGAATATCCTTTACCATTATCTCCCGGAGAAAAAGCAGCCCAACAAAGATTAGAAGAATTCACCTCCAATGCCATTTATAAATACGAACAACAACGCAATTTTCCCGCAATTGAGGGGACATCTAGGTTAAGTGCAGCCCTCAAATTTGGAGCTATAGGTATTCGTACCGTTTGGCAAAGTAGCATAGAAGCTTACAAAAATACCAATAGTGAAGAAGCTCGTAATAGCATTCAAACTTGGCAAAAAGAGTTAGCATGGGCAGAATTTTATCAACACGCCATGTATTTTTTCCCTGAATTAGCAGAAGGTGCCTATCGAGAAGAATTTAAAGAATTTCCCTGGCAAAATAATCCAGAATATTTTCAAGCCTGGTGCGATGGCAAAACCGGCTATCCCATAGTAGATGCAGCTATGAGGCAATTAAATCTAACAGGTTGGATGCACAATCGTTGCCGCATGATAGTAGCAAGTTTCCTCACAAAAGACTTAATTATTAACTGGCAATGGGGAGAAAAATACTTTATGCAAAAATTATTTGATGGGGATTTAGCAGCGAATAACGGCGGTTGGCAATGGAGTGCCTCTAGTGGAATGGATCCCAAACCTTTAAGGATATTTAATCCTGCAAGTCAAGCACAAAAATACGATCCTGATGCAGAATATATTCGTCTCTGGTTGCCTGAATTAAGTTCAGTAGATACGGAGTATTTAATAACAGGAAAAATCCCTCCTGATGAGCTTGAAAGATGTAATTATCCTCAGCCAATTGTGGATCATAAAAAGCAACAACAACTCTTTAAACAGTTTTATAAGCAACAGAAAACCGGAGAAAAATCAACAACCGAAAATCAACAATTAACCTTAGATATTTAATAATTATTAGTTATCAAGTATCAGCATTTATTACTTATTACTTATTACTTATTACTTATTACTTAATATAAACCCTTAACCCATTCCCATTCCAAAGCCAAACCTTCTGGCAGAGAAACTTTAGGATTATATCCCAAAATTTTTTTCGCTTTAGAAACATCCGCGCTAGTATGACGCGCATCACCTTTCGCCCTTTCCACATGATTTCTTTTTAGAGGTTTGCCAATAATCCTATCGATTTCATCCAAAACATCAGTTAAAACAACCCTACTACCACCACCGATATTAAAAACCTCACCCACCGCCTCTTTATTAGTAGCAGCAAGGAGATTAGCAGCAACAGCATCGCTAACAAAAGTAAAATCGCGAGTTTGTTTACCATCCCCGTAAATAGAGATAGGATAATCCTGAATCGAAGCCTTAAAAAACTTATGAAAAGCCATATCAGGGCGTTGACGAGGGCCATATACTGTAAAATAACGTAAAGCAGTTACAGGCACCCCAAAATTTTGATGGTAAAGCCAACACAGCCTTTCTGCTGCCAATTTAGTAATACCATAAGGAGAAACAGGTTGAGGGCAAATCGTCTCAGGAGTAGGCATAGTTTCCGCATTTCCATATACAGAAGAAGTAGAAGCATAGACAAATCTTTTGAGAGATTTAACCTCTTTTGCTGCCTCTAAAATAACTTGAGTAGCATTAAGATTTCGCTCAGTATAATGATAAAAAGTATCCCCCCAACTTGCCCTTACACCTGCTTGGGCCGCTTGATGATAAACTACTTCTACATCTTTTAATAATTCCTGCCAATCTAACTTTTGAATATCTTCTTCAATGAATTTAAAATCAGAATATTCCTGAAGAATTGCCAAATTTTTCCGCTTCAAATTAGGATCATAATAATCATTAACTTGATCGATACCAATAACTTTTTTACCTTCTTTCAAAAGAGTTTCTGCTAAATGAGAACCTATAAATCCTGCGACTCCAGTTACTATTTCAGTTGTCATAAACTTAAAATAAAAAAAATATTATCGATCTAATTTAACAGCTTTTTCCCCTAAAAAACTAATATCTATCATCGTTTTAGAAATTTGGTATAACAGCTATACTAACTATATTCAAGAACAATATCCAAAGAGCGAAAACATCGTGAAAGTTATCATTGTCGGTAATGGTGGCCGAGAACATACCTTAGCATGGAAAATACTACAAAGTGATTCCGTAGAAAAAGTTTTTTGTATTCCAGGTAACGGCGGCACCGCAAATCTCCCCAATTGCCAAAATATAAACCTCAAAATGAATGATTTTGACGGAATTGCCCAAGCTTGTCATCATCATCAAGTATCATTAGTCATAGTAGGGCCAGAATTACCATTATCTCAAGGAATTGCCGATCGTCTCAAGGAAAAAAATATCCCAGTTTTCGGCCCAGATAAAAAAGGTGCCCAAATTGAAGCCAGTAAATCATGGGCAAAACAACTCATGGTGGAAGCAGGAATTCCCACCGCCGCATCAGCAGGATTCACAGACAAAAATGCTGCCATTGCCTATCTCAAAAGTAAAAGCGCGCCTATTGTAGTCAAAGCCGATGGTTTAGCCGCAGGAAAAGGGGTAATAGTTGCCACAACCATTGAAGAAGCCATCAAAGCCGTAGAGAATTTATTTGAAAACAACTACTGCCAACTCCTCATCGAAGAATTTTTAGAAGGAGAGGAAGTCTCCATTTTAGCTGTAACTGATGGTATCACTATTCGCCCTTTAATACCCGCACAAGATCATAAAAGAATCGGAGAAGGGGATACAGGGAAAAATACTGGCGGCATGGGGGCTTATGCACCGGCACCTATTGTTACTCCTGAATTGATGAAGACAATTGAGACAACTATTCTTCAGCCTACTTTAGATACATTAAAGAAAAGAGGTATTGATTACCGCGGAATCTTATATGCAGGTTTGATGATTGACAAACAAGGGAAGGCTAAAGTTTTAGAGTTTAACTGTCGTTTTGGAGATCCGGAAACTCAAGCTGTATTACCTTTATTAAAAACACCTTTAGATGAATTGATATTGGCTTGTGTCGAGCAGAGATTAGCACAATTACCAACCATAAAATGGCATTCCCAAACCGCTATTTGTGTGGTGGCTGCTTCTGGTGGTTATCCAGATGTTTATGCTAAAGGTTTATCTATTACTGGTATTGAATCTGCTGAATCCATTGGAGTTACAGTATTTCACGCCGGTACAGATATTCAAAATAATCAACTGGTAACTTCTGGCGGTAGAGTTTTAGGAGTGACAGCAGTAGGGGAAAATTTTGCTAAAGCTTCTTCTCTTGTTTATGAAGCTATCCAAGAAATCAAATTTGAGGGAATTTATTATCGCCAAGATATTGGACATAAAGTCAAAAATAAAGCTTAGAATAATCTTAATTAACAGCTAAATTTAGGTGATAGTAAGTTGGATGTTTGCTGGTTTAAAGTTCTTATCTCATTTATTAAACTATGAATTACTTGAGTTTCTGGTAACTTTTGGCTATAACCAAAAATACATTTCAGATTAGTATCACAATATAGATAATCATAAACTTTATTTTTGACAAAATCAAATCCATGCAATCGAATATTTCCCAAAATTAATTGCTCTAAGCACAATATTTTTCCTTTAAGAGGTTCAACAATTTCTGCAAATTCAGGAGTAGCTAAACCTCTCAAACAATTTTTATCACCTGTTAATAAATAACCTGACTCTCTTTGTTGATTTATTTCATTAAGATAGGCAATTAAAGTTGCTTCTCCTTCATCTATTTTCCTGCCATTATCTTCTGTAAATACACCTAGTTTCAGTATTTTTTTATGAAGTAAGGGATTCATATTTTCATTTGAGATTTCAGTTAAATTTCCTGCTATTTCTAAAGCTTTTTCAAGATTATAATTTTGTGATTTATTCCCTCGCCTTCGTTTTTTTGGCTTACCAAATTTGTATTTAAAAGTTCCAAGAATTCTAACTTGAGAATAATTGGTATTTAATAATTCTAAAGTTTCATCAAAAAGATCTAAAGTAGCTAATTTAAGAAGGATATCATTATCTAGGCAATAAAAAATAGCAGTCAATTTTATACCCCTAATGCTTTTTCTAAATACTCATATATATTATCATCAAAATTATCCCAATTTAATTGATTAGCTAAATATTCATTAATCAAAATTTGGCCATTATCATCTGGGTATAAAGAGTTTAATGTTTCAATAGCAAAATCCCAATTTTTACTATGCCAACCATAATTAAGAATAACAGAACTAATATCAATAGTAGGATTCTTTGAAACAATTTCCTGAGAATATTCGATGAGTTGTTGATTATTATAGATTTTTTTATGTTCTAAACAATTATCACAATTATCTAAGAGTAATTTAATAGCAAAATCATTAGCCTCAATTTCTTCTCTATCATCAGAATCAAACTTAATCTTCTTATCCATCAGGAATCCTTGTGTAAGATGCCCTAATGCCAAATGTCCTAATTCATGAGCTAATGTAAAAGCTAATTGAGCCGAGTCCTTATAATCAACACAAATAACAATTACAGGGCTTTTTAAGTGCCATTGAATCATGCCATCAAATTTATTTTTGTTCTTAGGGAAGCGATTAAAATGAACTACAGGAATACCTTTATGCCAACAGTAATCAACTAAACTCGCTAAATTAATAGTCTTATGATTAACTAATATTTCTTTTCTAATTTCATCAACATTATTTGGAAGAGAGGCGAAATCAATCTCATTGCCATAAGCGACTATAGATGCAATATGACTAGCTAAACCATAAACTACATTTGAAATATTATCTGAACGTTGTAAAAATTTGGTATCATATCGAAGATTAAATCTTAGAGGTTCATCCTTTGATAGTAAAGATTCTAAGTCTATGCCAAAACGAGAGGCTATATATCCACTACATTCTAATACAGCCATGGATTTATTATCTAATTCTTCATCCCACCAACTAGGTAAAGCATTCTCTTTTACATAGGAGAGAGGGAAACCATTCTTTGATATTTTGTTATATATATATTTCATTGTCAAATTATTTGTCATAGTCAAAGTATTTGTCATATTTTTCGATATCCTCTTTACTTTCCTCGATTGATAATTTTCTATAGAATGATTATTCTGATATAGACTCTTTAAATTAAAAACTTTCTATTCTAAGATAACTATTAATTATAACAAAAAACCTGTGTTTTTTGAAAATAGCAAGTATATCTTAATAAAAACAAGTATTTTGTGAACAAGCATTTTTAAATTCGATCCAAAAACATAAGTAATATTGAAATTAAAAGTAATCCTGCTAAACCTCAAAATAACGCAAATTCCTTGTAACAATCATAAAATTACTTTACAGCGGGTAATATTAATTTCTATAGAAACACTCCTTGACATAAACCTTAAACATAGACTACAATACATGGTAAAACCCAACTGATGAATTATTATAAGCAGGAATTACCTTGCTAGCTCTAATCCAAACGATTCGAGAAATGTTGACTCGCTGGTGGTCTGAATTTACCCTTCAGACTAAACTAATGGCAGGAGTCACCCTAGTAGTGTCATTACTAATGAGCGGTTTAACCTTCTGGGCAGTAAATACGATCGAACAAGATGCCCGAATGAATGACACACGATTTGGCAGTGACTTAGGCCTATTACTAGCAGCCAACGTTGCTCCTTTAATTGCAGAAAACAATTTAACCCAAGTAGCCAACTTTTCCAGGCGTTTTTATAGCAGCACCTCTAGTGTGCGTTACATGATATATGCCGACTCAGAAGGCAAGATATTCTTTGGCATCCCCTTTTCCGAAGCAGAAGTCAAAAACTCCCTAACTATAGAAAGACGGATAGAGTTGCCAGAAAATTATGCTGCCAATTCAGACTTACCCATGGTGCGTCAGCATCAAACCCCTAATGGAGAAGTAACAGATGTATTTGTGCCTCTCAATTATGAAAGCCAATACTTAGGGGTATTAGCATTAGGAATCAATCCCAATCCCACCGTAGTAGTCTCATCCAATTTAACCAGAGACGTTACCATAGCAGTCTTTGTCTCCATTTGGTCAATGGTAATACTCGGTGCAGTATTTAATGCTTTAACTATTACCAAACCCATCAAAGAATTATTAGTAGGTGTTAAAAACATAGCCGCTGGAAACTTTAATCAAAGAATCGATTTACCCTTCGGTGGCGAATTAGGAGAATTGATTTCCAGTTTTAATGAAATGGCTGAAAAATTAGAAGGATTTGAAGCACAAAATATCGAAGAATTAACCGCAGAAAAAGCCAAATTAGAAACCTTAGTTTCCACCATTGCCGATGGCGCAATTCTCTTAGATACCAATTTAAACTTATTATTAGTAAATCCCACCGCAATGCAAATGTTAGGCTGGGAAGGAATAGAAATACTCGGCAAAAATGTCCTAGAATATTTACCCTTAGAATTAACCACAGAAATATCCCATCCTTTACAAAAAATAGCCTCCACTCAACTATCAAAACCTAATAGAGATTCCCATACTCTTCATGGGGATAGTTTTTCTTATCGTGGCGAATTCCGAATTCTTTTAATTAAGCCTTCTCAACGCACTATTCGGGTTTTATTAACAGAAGTGTTCGATCGAGCCAGTGAAAGTATCAGAGGAATCGTCATTACCATCCAAGATATTACCAGAGAAGCAGAATTAAACGAAGCAAAAAGTCAATTTATTAGTAACGTTTCTCACGAATTGAGAACTCCATTATTTAATATAAAATCCTTTATCGAAACCTTGTTTGAATATGGTGATGATTTAAGTCAAAAAGAAAGAAGAGAATTTTTAGAAACAGCTAACCATGAAACCGATCGATTAAGTCGTTTAGTCAATGACGTTTTAGATTTATCTCGATTAGAATCCTGTAGAATATATTACTTTGAAGCCATAGATTTAAAACAATTAATAGACCAAACTTTAAGAACATATCAACTTCATGCCAAAGATAAAAACATAGAATTAACTCAAGAAATAGAAGAATCTTTACCAGAAGTGTTAGGCCATTATGATTTATTACTTCAAGTAACCACAAACCTAGTAGGAAATGCCCTAAAATTTACTAAAGCTGGAGGAAAAATCGTAATTCGTGCTTATTCTCTCAAATTTAACCCAGAAAACTCTAAAGATACCCCTCAAGTAAGAATAGAAATCTCCGATACCGGCATCGGAATCGCTAAAGAAAATCGAGATGCAATTTTCGATCGTTTCTTCCGAGTAGAAAACCGAGTTCATACTCTAGAAGGCACAGGTTTAGGACTTTCCATCGTTAAAAACATTATCGAAAGACATCGTACCACTATAAATTTAATTAGTGAAGTAGGAGTAGGTACAACCTTTTGGTTCAATTTAGGAGTGTATCAACAAAAAGTTGAGGTAATTTCTGACAATAACTTAAGCAAAATTAAATCTTAAAATTGTCTAGATTCATCTCTAAAAATTATTGTAAAGCCAAAAAAACACTAACTATAATTAAAGCAACAATTATCAGTAACCCTTTATTTCTATCACACCAAATCCGGATAGATTTAACAAGATTAAACTTAGTCTTAGGATAACTTTTAGATTCCTTATCTTCTAGAGATTGATTATTATAAAGAGTGCAACTTTTAGCATAAGGGCGTTTAGGAAAATTACAACTATCATCAAGATGATAAATACAATCACTACAAAGATATTCATTCTCAACAGCTTGAGACACAGGAATCCCCGGATGTCCAAAAGCTTTTAGAGTAAAATTACAATATGGACAACTAATTGCTTCAGCTTTAATAGATTGATGACATTTAGGACAAGTTAACATTGGATTTGTTATAATAAAATTGGTAAATTTAATATTCTAAAGAGTAAGATTAAAAGCTAATATTTAATCCCTAATCATTAATAATTTATGGTTAATAATCTATGGTTAATAATCTATAGTTAATGATCTTTTTCTAAATTTTTAGGAAAAAACTAAACTAGCAATACTTTATTTTATTTTGCCATATTTTTTAGTTTTAGAGGTAGCAATAATCTATTCTCAAAATAAGATTCTTCAAAACTAAAATCATCTTAAAGTCATTAGACTTAAAAAGAACATAAAATCAAAGATAGCAAAAACCCATCTGAAGTATAAAATCATACAAAAAAATATCGGAGGCAGATACAAACAATGGAAAATAATGACTGGATTAAACAAATACTCATGATAGGAGTTGGCACCACATCATTAGTAGCAGATAAACTCAAAGAAGTAACCGACGAATGGGTAAAACAAGGCAAAATTAATCCTGATCAAGCTAAAGGATTTGTAGATGATTTAATGGATCGGGTAAAATCCGAACAAGGTAACTTTGAAGAGCAAATGGAACGCCAAATGCGTAATATTCTTCAAGATTTAGGAGTGCCTCGTCAATCGGAAATCGATGAATTACGAGGTAGAATCGATCGCCTCGAACGTCAAATTCGGGATTTAGAAAATAAAAATTGGCGTTAAAGCAATAATAGAGAATAGAAATAAGTTATACTTCGATGAACGAAATATTAATAAGTTTTATGGCTATCGTCGGTTTTCTCCTACTATTAATAGTCTCAAAACTATTTCAAAGTAAACCGAAAGATTCCACAAGCTCAACTTCTGTCAATCAAACTCAATCTCAATCTCAATCTCAATTACAAACACAAACACAAACACAAACTCAAAAAGAATCTGTAATGTCTCAAGAACAAGAAAACACACCTAACCTCCAAGATGCTATTTCCACTGCTTCTGGATTAAAATATATCGAAATCACAGAAGGAGAAGGTGAATCTCCTAGTAAAGGTCAAACGGTAACAGTACATTATACCGGGACTCTTGAAAATGGCTCCAAATTTGATAGCTCTCGCGATCGTAACCGACCTTTTTCTTTTACCATTGGAGTAGGTCAAGTAATCAAAGGGTGGGATGAAGGAGTTGCCACCATGAAAGTTGGCGGGAGAAGAACCTTAATTGTCCCACCAGAGTTAGGTTATGGTTCACAAGGTGCTGGTGGAGTTATTCCTCCCAATGCCACCCTAATTTTTGATGTAGAATTATTACAATTTAGTTAGTACTTAATCTTAAATTTTAGGAAAACTTTTAATAAGTAAGAAGTAATCAACTAAGGATATTTTTTACTTATTCCTAAGAAAATTTTAGGAAAAAAGAATTATTCTACCAAAATATTTATATTAAAAGAAAGATTATAAAATAAATCTAAGTAAAATCTAAGTAAAATTTAGTAAAATTAATCGCAATAAATTCCAATAAATTCTTAAAAAAACAACTAAATCACTAACTATATAAATTAGCTACATATTTACCATAGCCATTATAAGGTAAAGTTTTTTTCAGTTCCCAATTAAGACTAGAACTAATAAATCTTTCTTCAGCTTGAGACCAACGTGGATGAGGTTTATTAGGATTCACATTAGCCTCAAAATCATACTCACTAGGCATAATAGTATTCCAATAAGTTCTAGGTTGAGTATCCATAAATTCAATTTTCACAATAGATTTAGCACCTTTAAAACCATATTTCCAAGGAATAACCATACGAATAGGAGCACCATGTTGTTTTGGCAATTCTTTCCCATAAATTCCGATAGCAAAAAAAGCTAACTCATTATTCATTTCCTCAATAGTTAACCCTTCCCGATAAGGCCAAGGAAGAGAACCAAAGATTAAACCAGGGCCAGTAGTAATTTTTGGATCATAAAAAGAAGTAAAGCGGACAAATTTCACATTAGATCTCGGTTCTACAGCAGCAATCAACTCTTTCATAGGAAAACCAACCCAAGGTAAAACCATCGACCAAGCTTCAACACAACGAAATCGGTAAATTCGCTCTTGGATGGTAAATTTGCGTTTGAAATCATCTAGATCGAAAGTTTGAGGATTTTTCACCAATCCAGTAACCTCTACTTTCCAATTTTCAGTAGGTAAATTTTGTGCATTAGGCCAAATATTCTTCCCACCACCAAATTCATAAAAATTGTTATAACTTCCAGCAATTTTGTCATCAGCTATAGCTCGATCGACAGAGGCAAAAGCAGGATTAGTGTTAAAACCTTTGATAGTAGGTAAATCTAGAGTTTCTTCTAAAGTAGGAGGAGATGATGAAGATGAAGATGAAGATGAAGATGAATCAACACATCCCATAATAGGCATGATACTAGCACCAATTCCTGCTCCCAACAAAGTTTTCAGAAACCGACGGCGGTTGAAATAAGCATCAGCAGAAGTAACTTTGTTTTCTGAGATTGACCAAGTTTTAGGTACGCGGATAAAAGTCATTAGTTATAAATTTTCCAATGTAATATAGCAGGAGTATTAAGAATTGATCTATATTAATTAATTTTAACTTAAGATTTCAGGAAATAGGGGCTAGATGCAGATAAAATCATTTTTCCCCAAAGCATTATAGATAAGCCTCATGGGGAATGGGGGAATGGGAGATGGGGAGATGGGGAGATGGGGAGAATGGGGGAATGGGAGATGGGGGGAATGGGAGATGGGGAGGATTGGGAAGAGTGGGAGGATTGGGGAGACTTGGGAAAAAAAGAGTGTATCTTAATCACTTATTACTTAATTACTTATTACTTAATCAACGATGGGAGAATAGGGGAATGGGGGAATGGGAGAATAGGGGAGACTTGGGAGAAAAATAGCGTATCTTAATTACTTATTACTTATTACCTATTACTTATTAGTTAATCAACGATGGGGAGAGTGGGAGAATGGGAAGAATAGGAAGAATAGGAAGATTGGAAGAGAGTAGAGAGAATAAATTGTTGTTAATTATTAATTAATAGATTAGATTTAGAATATTGAAACTCTATCATTATTTTTGGAAATAGATGTCATAGTAAATTGCAAAAAATAGTCAACATTCTTGATAGAATAGTAAAACTGGAGAGTAAACCCATATGTTAGTGAGACAATTAAAACAATAAAGAAAGCTAATGGAAACAAACAAACCCAAGCTATTTGCAGACGAGTTAGGATACTCTAGATTAAGGAGACAGTAAGCAAAATCCATGAGTATCTCAAATTCTGTTTTAAAAGAATTGCTGCAAGCCCTACCAAGTTTGCGATCGCAAATGTATTTTAAATCTTCCTTAACCGCCCTCTCCCATGCAATGGAAGATAGAGTATTGGCTGGGATTGGGGAACCATTAGTGATTGCTAGCTTTCAAAGAGAACGTTTCTACAAACAAGAAGCTCATCGTTATAAACGAATAGCAAAAATCAGCAATCAAGTTTACGTTTTATCTGCACCAGAAACAGATTTTAAAAATCATTCAGAAGACTATGAAACCATTGCATTTGCTCCTCAAGATGAGTTGAGTAAAGAATGGCATTTAATCGTAATTAGTGAGGATTATGCCTACTGTTTAGTCTGTCGAGAAAAAACAGAATCAAAAAATAAGTATTTAGCAGATTTAAACTTAGATAATAATCGCAGATTTGAGGGTATTTGGACATTTGATCGACAAACCAGTAAAAAAGCAGCGTCTATATTACTAGAGAAAATTGTAAACTATAGACCAGAATTATTAGAGAAAATTGATCAAGCAAGTAATAAATATCTAAAAGAAGAAACAGAAGAGATAGAAGAGATAGAGGAATTAAAATCAGGGGAATTGAAATCAGAGGAATTAAAATTAGTAAAGCAAAAAAAAGACAAACAAGATCCTTTTGTAGAAAGATTAGTAGCATATTTACAAGCAGGTCAATATAAATTCTTAAAAGCAAATCGCACACTAGCAGCTAAAGAAAAAAAAGAAAGATTACTCAATTCCATCACCACAACGATTAGACAATCTTTAGATCCTCAAGAAATTCTTCAACTATCAGTACAAAAATTAGGACAAGGAGTAGGAGTTTGTCGTTGTATAGTTTATCGATGCAATGAAACAGATACCCAAGTAAAAATTAAACATGAATTTATTAATGAAGGGGTTAAGTCCATTAGAGGGGAAATATGGCCCTTAAATTCTAATCCTTTATTTCGTCAAATTGTCAGATCAAAAGAAGCAATCAAAATTGATGAAGTAAACTCAGATCCAAGAATACAAAGTGAAGAAAATAGATTATTACAAGATTTAGTTGAAACAGGGAAAATATCGTCATGGTTATTAGTTCCCTTATTATATCAAGGAAAACTATTAGGAATGGTGGAATTACATCATTGTCAAGAGAATCCCATAGATTGGCTACCAGAAGATATTTCCTTAGTAGATTCCATCGCCACCCAAATCGCAGTAGCTTTGATTCAAGCAGAAGCATATGTAAATTTAGAAGATCTTAACCAACAATTAGAAGCACTCGATCGAACCCGCTCCAATTTAGTAGCTATAGTAGGCCATGAATTACGAACACCTCTATCCACAATACAAGTCTGCCTAGAAAGTCTTTCTAGCGAACCTGATATGTCAGAAGATTTACAACAAGTAATGCTACAAACAGCACTTACTGATGCCGAGAGAATGCGAACTCTCATTCAAGATTTTCTGACTCTTTCACAACTAGAAAGTGGAAGATTTGAATGGAATCCAGAACCATTATCTATTAGTGAATGTGTAGATTTGGCTTTAAGTCATGTCAAAGCTCGTAATCTTAATAATGAATTGCCAGAAATCGAAAATCAGGTTTCTACGGAATTACCCTCTATTGAAATCGATGGGGAATGGTTGGTAGAAGTTTTAACCAAATTACTGGATAATGCTTGTAAATTTACAACCACTGATGGCATGGTGACAATTGAAGTGGAAAAAAATAACAGTCATCGTTTATTAGTAACAGTTTCAGATACCGGCCGGGGCATCGAACCAAATCGCCTAGAAACTGTATTTGATCGCTTTTATCAAGAAGAAGGTGCTCTCAGACGTTCTACCGGTGGAACCGGCTTAGGATTAGCAATTTGTCGTCAAATAGTCAAAAATTGGGGAGGTGAGATTTGGGCAGAATCAAATGGGAAAAATCAAGGTAGTAAATTCCGTTTTACTGTGCCAACTATTGCTCCATCAATTAATACTATGGCCCGAAAATCTTAATGGAGAATAATGAGAGTGGGAGAATGGGAGAGTGGGAGATTGGGAGATTGGGAGAATGGGAGATTGGGAGAATGGGAGATTGGGAAGACTTGGGAGAAAAAGAGTGTATCTTAATTACTTATTACTTATTACCTATTGTCTTTAACGATGATAGACTTAAAACTCTTCTTAGAGTGCTGATACCATCCCCAAAACCTATCTCCCTTGTTCCCCTTGTCCTTCTTGTCTCCCTTGTCTCCCCCTAACCATTGTATGTCATACTAATGGACAAAACCATATTAATCAAGGATGGGGAGAATATTAAAAAAACACTATTTCAGAAAACTCTATCATGATAATAGACAAATTGATATAATCTTGAAAAAAATCTAAGAGATAATCTCTACTTGAATAAAAAAATATAAAAAACTTTGGAGATAAGATTAAAACATAACAAACTGTTACATTTCTAGCTAGAACTAGCAAGTAGTTATAACATAGCGTGATAGCATTGCGTAGAAACCTTTTACAATAAATATTGGCGTTGGTTATGACTGAAGAACTAACTGGAAAAACTCCTAAATTCGGCGGCAGCACTGGTGGTTTACTATCAGCAGCAGAAACAGAAGAAAAATATGCCATCACTTGGACAAGCTCAAAAGAGCAAGTATTTGAAATGCCAACAGGTGGCGCAGCAATTATGAATGAAGGAGAAAATCTCCTCTATTTAGCTCGTAAAGAACAATGTCTTGCTTTAGGAACTCAATTACGCACTAAGTTTAAGCCTAAGATTCAAGATTATAAAATCTACCGCATTTATCCTAGTGGGGAAATCCAATTCTTGCATCCAGCAGATGGTGTATTCCCAGAAAAGGTAAATGAAGGTCGTAGCTTCAACGGTAAAGTGGATAGAAGTATTGGTAAAAACCCTGAACCAGCTACTTTAAAGTTCTCTGGTAAAGCACCTTACGAGGTATAGTAATCATTTTTTAATTCCCTTTTGGCGATCGGGTTTTTTTAGGCTTCTTTTAAGGCTTATTACAGCTCGATCGCTAAACTTTTGCTTTTCTTTTGGAAACTATTGAGATGATATAGAGATAATTAAATCATCATCATGGATTCTGAGTTAAATTTAGCTAAAATTGTATCCATATATCGAGGCCCACTCTACTCTCTGTAAAGCTAGAGTGTTAAACCTAACCCAAATAACCTTGGAAGTATTAAAATGATTTTTCCCCATTACCCTCAATTTTGTGAATTAGCAAAAATTGGTAATTTTGTTCCTGTCTATAAAGAATGGATCGCCGATTTAGAAACACCAGTTTCAGCTTGGTATAGAATTTGTGCTGGCCAACCCTACAGTTTTTTACTCGAATCAGTTGAAGGTGGGGAAAATTTGGCACGCTATAGTTTTCTAGGATGCGATCCTGTTTGGGTTTTAAAAGCCTATGGTGATACTACTACTCAATTTCACCGAGGCGGTTCCCAATCTGTTTTTCATGGTAATCCTTTTGAAATTCTGCAAAATTGCATCGAATCCATTAAACCAGTTACTTTACCCCAATTACCTCCAGGAATCGGTGGTTTATTTGGCTTTTGGGGTTATGAATTAATTAATTGGATCGAACCTCGTGTACCCGTTTATCCTAGCAAAAATGGGAATATTCCAGATGGTATCTGGATGCAAATGGATAATATCATTATTTTCGATCAGGTTAAACGGAAAATTTGGGCTATTGCTTATGCTGATTTACGTTCCAATAATCTAGATCTTAGTGAAGCTTATGAACAGGCTTGCGATCGAGTTACTAAACTGGTAATGAAACTACAATTACCTCTACCAGTTGAAGCAAAACCATTAGAATTGAAACTTGATCAAAATAAAGATAAGCAAGAATTAAGTGGTTTAGTATATCATAGTAATATTTCAAAAGAAAAATTTTGTGAAAATGTAGAGAAAGCAAAAGAATATATTCGTGCAGGAGATATCTTTCAAGTAGTGCTTTCCCAGCGTTTATCTACTCCTTATACTGGGAATCCCTTTGAACTTTATCGATCTTTACGCTTGATTAATCCCTCTCCCTATATGGCTTTTTTCAATTTTGAAGATTGGCAAATCATTGGCTCGTCTCCAGAGGTGATGGTAAAAGCAGAAATTTCACCAGATGGGAAAAAACAAGCGGTTTTACGCCCTATTGCCGGAACCAGAAAGCGAGGCAACACTTTTGCTGAAGATCGGGCTTTGGCAGAAGAATTATTACAAGATCCTAAAGAAATCGCTGAGCACGTTATGTTGGTAGATTTAGGTCGCAATGATCTTGGTCGAGTGTGTGCTAAAGGAAGCGTGGAAGTAGATGAGTTAATGACTATTGAGCGATATTCTCATGTTATGCACATTGTAAGTAATGTTATTGGTAAATTGGATGAGGGAAAAACAGCATGGGATTTACTTCAAGCTTGTTTTCCGGCAGGAACTGTTAGTGGTGCTCCTAAAATTCGAGCCATGGAAATTATTCATGAATTAGAACAAGAACCTAGAGGAGTTTATTCAGGTGTGTATGGTTATTATGATTTTGAAGGTCAGTTAAATACTGCCATCGCTATTAGAACTATGGTAGTTACCCCTGAAGATGGTAAGTCAAACCATTTGGTTACAGTGCAAGCCGGGGCAGGATTGGTGGCAGATTCGGATCCTGAAACGGAATATCAGGAAACTCTTAATAAGGCTAAGGGTTTACTTGAGGCAATTCGTTGTTTAGGTTGAATCAAGCAAAGTAAAAATGGAGGAGATTGGGGAGATTGGTTTTCTTGAGGATAATGAGGGGAGAATGGGTGGAATGGGGAG
>JANQIW010000009.1 GCA_028281945.1 Prochloraceae cyanobacterium PL24a_bin.78 | reverse complement strand
ATTTTTCCAAAAGTATAATATACAATGGTGAGGGGGAGACAAGGAAGACAAGGGAGACAAGGAAGACAAGGAAGAGGGATTTTGGGTTGAGAATCAGCAAGTTTTATATAGCTTTAACTCTATCATCATTTTAGAAAATTGGTATTATACTTGATAAGTAAACTTAACTTAGAGAGATAGAAAGAATAACAAAATGAATTCACATCATAACCAATTACCAACCAAAACAAAAGGAGACCAATAATAAGGATTCAAATGCCTAGGATTTAAATTATTCTTCCTTTCCCTAGCCTCCTGCAAAAACTTTCTTTGAGCATCTTGTAAAGCCTTAGCCCGATTAATCTTAGAATTGTTTTTTATCTCATCGTAAAATTTCACCATAATATTACTCGTAGTACCATCATTTACCTGCCATAAAGTAGCAAGAGTACTTCGTGCACCTGCGCGTACAGCGATTCCCGCCAAACCCAAAGTTGCCCTCTTATCACCACTAGCTGTTTCACAAGCACTTAAAACCAATAATTCAATAGGAGTAGAACTATTAACCTCCTTATTTTGAAGTAAACCATCTAACTCAGGAGCCTTAATCACCCCATCCCAAGTGAGAACAAATGTTTGATCAAGAACAGAACTAAATACTCCATGTGTAGCCAAGTGAACAATATTATAACTATTATCCTCAACTTGATCAGTAAACTTTTCTTTCTTAAAACTCTCATTAAGAAGAGGTTTTTCCATATTAGGTATAGCTTTTAACTCTTTTCTCACATTATCATCATCAAGAGCATCAAATCGAGTTCCTTCTATTATCTTTTCTTCAGTTAAACCCGCCCCAAAATTATTATTATTAGATTTAAACTTTGCCAAAGGCTGGGATTCCAAAATTCTTAGACCAGGAGTTATAGCAATGGAGTATTCCTCAACCAAATATTTTCCGCTCTTTTCATTATATAAAACCGACATAGGAACATTTCTTAAAGGATCATCTAAAACAAATACCAAGTTTTCAATCTTATTTTTAGTTAAACTATCCTCAAAAGGTTTGATTAGCCAATCATATATTGAACTACTATACTTTGTAATATCACTAGCTAGTCTAGTCTGATTGTTTAAATAATTCACTAAACCATCATCTTGATTATCCTCAGCTCCATTTATCAGGGAAAAAACATCTTCCTTTAGTATCATTGTTTCATGGATTTGTAAAGGTTGTTCAGGTATATTCAGAATAACTCCAATACGATCGTCCAAAACAATAGTATAAACGACAGCAGTTGTTGGATTTCCGTCATCCTCTACAGCCTTCTTAATTATCTTATCAATGGTTTCTGGATTTAAACGAATACAAGCTTCCCTAAAAAAGTTATCCAACTCAGCCAATTGTAAAGTTTCGATAGTATTTCTTGCAGCTACGAGGTAACTTGAATCATCCGTAGGATTCTTTAATAATAAAGCAACATATTTGCGATATAAAGATTCTACTTCATCACGGAAATTGAATTGTACATCTTTACTCAAAGTACTTAACTCACTCCGTAAAGTCTGCAAAATATTATAAGCTTGCCGATAATAAGAAAAAGCTTTCAACTCTTGTTCTGGTTTATCATTGATTTCATTATCTATTAATAACAACCTTCCCAACTGCCAATACCATTGATAATTTAGATCATTAGCCTCAATATTCCTAGAAATAGTCAAAGCTTCCTTAGTAAATTTTATAGCTTCATCTAAATTTTGGGGAGAATAATCCTCATAAAACCTTCCCAAAAGCCCCCTAGCATAAGATTCTGTATGCTTATCTTCTAATATTTCAGCTTCATTAATAGCTTGGGATAATAAATCAACAACTGGAGAATTATTTTCTACTAACCAAATCGGCTTATAATTGGGGGAATTATTGTTAGCTTCCCCTTGTTTTAAACAATTTGATTCTCGTGTTTCAAGACAATAGATATTCTTTGCTAAATTGATTTTAGTATAAATACTAGAGCGATTAAGAGGTAGATTAGAATTGTTCAAATCATTAGTAATAGCATCTAATTCCTTGCTTTTTTCCCATTTTTTTTGTAGTGCATATACATTAAATTGGTTAATTTTTGCTTGTAATTTTAGAAGAGATAATTGAGCTTTGTTAGCAGTTTCTTCAGCCTTTTCATAGTATTCCAAAGCCATATCTGGCTGTTTATTTTCAAAAAGAGTATTCCCTAAACTCAGCAAAGTTTTACTTTCATCTACTAAAGATTCTCTATTTTTTGCTACTACCAAACTAGCTTCTAAAGCCCATTGAGATTCATCTAAATAGAATAAAGATTGTAAAACATTTCCTGCACTATATAAAGCCCTATTAAAAACAGCTTCATCAGGAAAAGATGAATACCCTTGAAGATTTTGGATTAGACTATTTACATCTGCAAAGCCCTTAATTTCTGGGTTGCATTGTTGTCTACTTTGTTGATTTTCTAGAGGATTATTTGTTTGATTAGGATTGTCACCAGTAAAAGCATTTACTAAACAAAAACATTGCTCTCCAAACCCAAAACTATTAGCTAAAACATCACAACTTCTATTATTTAATCCCAAATCTTGTAAGGCTTGAGTTTGGTTAATTAGATTATTAGTAAACAAGCCACTGGGGGAGTTTTCATCTTCTATTTCCGAGTAAATATTAGCAGCTTTTTCCCATGTTTCTATTGCCTTTAATGACTGCCCAATTTGTTGTTCTAGATGTCCTTTTATATCGTAAGTTTGGGCTAAAATTTGTTGTTGTTCATTGGTTTTTTCTAAGTTTTGCAGAATATTTAAACTTTGATTTATTGAATTTTGAGCATTATTCCAATCACAATTTTTTTGGTAAATTACTGATAGATTGCTAAGGGCAATGGCTTGATTTAACTTATTACCAGAATCCCTAAAATCTTGGACTTTATTTTGCCATTCAGTGATGGTTTTATCTACATTAGAATCCCCACAAAAATTATCATTACTTTCTGAGTTTATTTCTAAAGAAGTATTTTGATTTTCAACCAGAGAATTGCTTTCTCCTAAGCTTTTAGCAACTACTGGAGTCACTACCATGGAAATCATAAATAAACCAATCAAAAGAAGATAAGAGAATTTTTTAGCTAGTTTTTGAATTGTGGTAATGGGATTGATTTTTAGTGGCAATTTAAAAGATTGTTTGATGTTTTTGCTAGATTTTTTGCTCATAATATTTGGTTTAATTAACTTAAAAATATAAAAAAATAGACTAAAAGTAAAAAAACTAATTAGTATTATAAACTAAAAAATTGCCATAAGAGAAAAAATGTTAATAACTTTAAATACAAATCAATGTTTTCTGAAAATACTCAAATTGTAAAAACAAATCAAAAACTTTCCCCTTTTTTATCCATTCTTTAACCCATAACCAAAAAATCAAGCATGGATGATAGATATAATTATCCATCCTAATCAAAGAAATCAATATATCCAGCATTTGTCAAGAATTATTAATTAGGATATTTTATTCGCAAAAATACATGAAAATTCGATTCCAATCAAAAAAACCTAAAACCTAAACCTAAATTAATATTAATAATTTTAGAAAAAAGCAAAAAAATTGTGACAAAGACTTGACAAGAAATTAAATATATTATATATTCAAGATGTCCAAATGAAAAAACCGACCCATGAAGTCGGTAATAGTTTGGTTCAGTACGCCAATACCGAACAAACTAATGTTCCAATAAAATTACAAATAAAGTAAGATAAAATTATGACACAAAATTCAGAAAATTTCAACCTTTTAGAACTAAAACAAAGAAAAAAGTCAATCAAAGAATTAACGGCAAAATACGCCCAAAAGAAATTCAAAGACTTGAAACAAGAAGTACTACAATTATTTCAAGCTCCCAATACCAAAACCTTCAAAAGCCTTATCTATCGAATCCTCAGCAAACTCAATGTCCCCAAAATTTACCCTCTGACGAAAAAATGGACCATCGATTTACGATGTAGAATAAGTTGGGAAGCCTTACTCATGGCAGTTGAAAGACTGGGGGAAAAATTTAACCACATCCTGGAATCCCTCCTAGAAAGATGTAATTCTTACCCCCCCAAAAGACTAAGAGTTAAAAAAGGAGACAATCTCACCAAAGAAAATTCCATAACTCCAATGATGGAGGAAACTGGGGAAAAGTTCAAAAAAGTTCAAGGATTAACGTGGATTATTCCCAAACTTGTAGGATATATAACCATTAACCAATCATGTGCTATTGCTTTTGTTGGTGGAAAAAACAGAACAAAACTAGGAAAAATAAAAACACACTTCAGAAAAATAGAAGAAGTAGAGTCAATAGATATCTTACCAAATTACATTTCAAGTCGTTATGTTAAAGGAAAATGGGAATTAACTATTATTACTAATCAACCTGAAAAACTAATAGAAGAGTTAAATAATTATTGTAAATTCGGAGATTTTTGGGAAACTCAAATAAAAACAGTTCCTTATAATACTTTCAATATCGAGGTTTTAGGAATTGAATTAGAAGTAAGATATTGCCCAGATTTCTCAGGAATCGCCCACATGGAATTTTTTAAGTTTAGTGAAATATCAAACCACTCAAAGAGATCTAAATTTTATTATTCCCATTTTATAACTGATGTCAAGGGCATAGAAATACTAGGCTCACCTCAAGAATATGCCAAAGCTTTCTGTTATGCCTTGATGGAAAACCATGAAAAAGAACCAACTTTTCAGGAAATTATAAATGTAACCAAGATGAAAAATAATCTTGAAACAACAAAGGTTACTTTTATTTAATTAAAGAAGTCCTACAAGGGGTATGGCAATGTGATAATTTTCAAGTCAATTCTGCACTTTTAGAATTAACAGGCAAGAAGAGAGAGTTTTCGATGGATTCCCGTACTTCCCGACTGGCGTAAAAATCTTCATTCTTAAGGATTTCGATTAGGAGTTTATTAGCATTCCAATAAGTAATAAATAAATCTTCTTGCTCTTGAGTTAATTGCCAATCATGACCAATATTGCGATACTCAATCATTAAACTTCTCAATTTCTCTTTCCAAGACTTTTCATTTGATTTCCACCATTGCTTTATTTCTTTCTCACTTTGTTTAAGATCTGGTAATTGGTCTTTGAGTTCTTTCAATGATATTACAAAATCATTCTCTCCATAAATTTTGTAAGCATTATTGATCATTCGGTAAATGTTTTGGTGGAGGTTGAGGTCGAGGTAGATATTTCGGTCGAGATCGAGGTCGAGGTTTCGCTTGAGGTTTCGGTCGAGGTTTCGGTCGAGGTTTTGGTGGAGGTAGAGGTCGAGGTAGAGGTGTCGGTAGAGGTAGAGGTGTCGGCCGAGGTAGAAAGCTCTTACTGCTTCTGGCTTATACTTGACATTTATAGATTCAGATTTTGTCACTGCCCATCGAAGAATTTCTTGTAACTTTTCATCCTTTGCAATTAATCCATCGATTTCTTGTTTCATTAACTCCAATAGTAAATCTATATTCTCCATTAATCCAGCAGTTAAAAGAAATACTTCTCGCCATCTTTTTTCTGTAATATGCTCTACAAGTTCTTTTAAATATTTATCTAAAAGTTTGGGATTACTCTTATTGGTGATTCTTCTGGCTGTAAAATACTCTTGGAAAGTTAAATGAGAGAAAGAATATATTCCTCTTGCTCTTTCTACCAGTAAACCATGTTGTGCTTCAATAGATTTTAATACTGCTTCACTATCTATATCTAATTTGTCACCTTTTTCAGGAGCATTAGGAAGATTACAAATATACCTAGCTATATAATTCTCAATAATTTTCTTCTTAAAAAAGTATTCTTGTCTATCAAAAGTACTAAAAGCTATTTGACTAAGTAAATCTTCTTTGCGCTTTACAGATAATTGTTTGTAAATTTGTTCTCTTTGAATTTCCCGTTTAGCATCCCATTTCCTCAGTAAAGTAGCAGTAGCTCGTTCATACAATTCAGCCCTATTATTCGGAAAATCTCCAGCATCTTCAAACTCTAAACATAAAAGAGTTAAAAGTAAAGGATTAGTTGCTAATTCTTTAATTTGACGATTTTCCTTCAATTGTTTCATAAAATTTTTAGCTGATTCTAAATTATTCTTAATCTCAAACCATTTACTAACGAAATCCCTTATTTGTTCCTCTTCAAAATCTGCTATCTCCACTTCTGTAAAAGTAGTTAAATCATATTCTCTTGCTGCAATCCTACAAGTAATTATAAAATTATTTTTATTAAATTTTTGTTGAAATTCTTTGACTTGTTTTAGGACTCGATCGTAATCTTCTTCCCTTACTTCATCTAAACCATCTAATAAGATTAATATTCTTCCTGAAGTTAAAATAGATTTAGCTGTAGATTCTGAATTATTAACCCCACAATCACTAAAATATTCAATAATATATTCTAAGGGATTTGGTTTATTTTCCTTTTCTGCAAAAACTTTTAAGGGAATAAATATTGGTATTAATTCCTTTTGGGATTCCTCTGAAATGTAATGTATAGCTATGTGCTTCAGAAATGTGGTTTTTCCTATACCAGGCTTTCCTAATATCAATAGATTTGGATATCTGTCAACTGCTTCTAATCCATCTACCTTCTTTTCAACGCATTTACCCAAACCGAAACGATCGAAATCTTCAATATCATATTGTTCTAGTAACTGAGCAAGACTTAAGCGTCTATAAGAGATAACCCTCTCAAGAATATTGACCTTTGTATAGATACTACCTAACTCTATGGGTTGAGTCATATCTAAGACTCTTATTGTACCACAAATCTTTTGAATATCCTTCCTTATTTTATCCCTGATTGTTTTGACTAACTCATCAATATCATCTTCAGGAAGATGGGGAATTGTTGTTGGATTGGATTTCTGGTACTCCAAAATCAACCAATCGTGAAGTTTTCGCTTTTTCCCAGGTCCTTTTCCTGTGAAACGAAATGCTTGATAAACCCCGCTCATGCGATTTTCAAAAGCACTAATACTGATATGAAGAGAATTTGCAATTTCTTGTGAATTCTTGTTACAACTATATAACTCTACAAAAGCTTTCCTTTGCAATTCAGAAAGATTATATTCACGGGCTAATTTAGTCAAGAAATCACTGGGTAAATTTTGCATTGAAACTTGAAATCAAGATTAGATAATGCTATTTTAACCTATTTTAATGAGAACTGCAAATATCTCCCTCTATCTCCCTCTATCTCCCTCTAAACTCAAATGTTTTCCCCAAAAATTAATAGGGACAATTAAAGTAAGAAAACTAAAAATAAAGAGTAATATATACTATGCAAACTAGATTTACTGAAAATGCTTGGATAAAGATCGCCATCGTAATCGCTTTAACATCATTAGGATTAACCTATATTATTACCACAAATGGAGGAAGAATAAATATTTGTGTCGATGATAATAATATCTCAATAGAAATAGAATCTTCCATGTCACTAGAGTTAATAGAGAGAAGTGATACTTATATGCTTAAAGAAGCCCAAGAAATTAACCAATTGAAATTCCATAACTATTGAAGAATTGTCATAGTATTCTCTCACAAAGCTTTAATGGTGGTTATCTTTTAATAAGCAATGCCATCATGTTAACTTGATAAGATATCATTCCAAATAGGATTATAAGTTTGTATAGCTCGCATATATTGAGCACGCTCAAAAGAACTTTTATCAGGACAATTAATTTGACTCATAGAACCTTGCATTTGTTTAATAGATTCATATTCATGAGTTTCCATCCATTTCAGCATTTGTGCATTAATATCCTTCAAATATGAAATACCATGGCGTAACAATGCACTCACAATCATAGTAACATTTGCACCAACCATCATCATTTTAATAACATCTTCTCCACGATGAATCCCACTGGTAGCAGCAAAATCAGTAGAAATACGACCATATAAAATAGCTATCCACCTCAAAGGAAGACGCATAGATTGAGGGTTACTTAATAAAAGATTAGGAGTTACTTCTAATTGCTCTAAATCAATATCCGGTTGATAAAAACGATTAAATAATACTAAAGCATCCACACCTGCTGAGGCAAATTGTTGAGCCATATTTGCCATATTGCTGAAAAAAGGACTAATTTTAAGAGCAACAGGTATGTTAACACCAGCTTTTACCGCTTTGAAAATTTCCAGATATTCTTGTTCGATTTGGACACCTGTCTTTTGAAAATCTGTAGGCACATTGTAAATATTAAGTTCAATAGCATCAGCACCAGCTTCTTCAACCAATTTAGCATAATCCACCCATCCTCCTAAATCATAACCATTTAGAGAACCAATAATGGGAATATCCGTCATTTCTTTAGCTTGACGAATGTGATTTAAATATTCCTCCGCCCCAATATGGAATATTTCTGGCTCAGGAAAATAGGTTAAAGCTTCAGCAAAAGTATAAGTACCATAACTAAGATGATGATCTAATTCTAGTCTTTCCTTCTGTAATTGTTCTTGAAAAAAAGAGTGTAAAACTACCGCCGCTCCCCCTGCGTCTTCAATAAGTTTAATATTATCTAAGTTTTCTGTTAAAGGGGCTGATGCACCCACTACAAGGGGAGATTTTAGGGTTAAACCCATATAAGTAGTTGTTAAATCCATAATTTTTTTCCTTACAATAAATTGATTAATAGAACAATTTTTTTTGTTGTTTAATTTAAAAAAAAGCAATAAAATTTTTAGAACGAATCAAATTAAATCCGTCCTAATCTAACCTTTACTCTTCTAAATTACGACTAGCTAAATATTGATACATTTGCCAACGTTCATTAACATCCTCTTGAGCTTGGTTGAGTAATTTTTTTGCCTCCTCTGGTTGACTGCGACTCAACATTTTAAAACGATTTTCACTGTACATTGTCTCTTTTAAAGAAGATTTCGGACTTCGCATATCTAGAATCAAAGGATTTTTACCTTCATTTTTTAACTCTGGATTGTAACGATACAACAACCAACGTCCAGATTCCACGGCCGATTTATGTTGACCCATGGCTGTTGTCATATTGATACCATGAGCGATACAGTGAGAATAGGCAATAATCAAAGATACTCCCTGATGTCGTTCCGCTTCAAGGAAAACCCGCACAGTGTGTTCATCTTTAGCTCCCATAGCCACACTAGCAACATATACACTTCCATAATTCATAGCCATTAAACCTAAATCTTTCTTCGGTGTAGGTTTACCTCCTGCGGTAAATTTAGCAACAGCCGCCTTGGGAGTAGCTTTAGATGCTTGTCCTCCAGTATTAGAATAAACCTCCGTATCCATGACTAAAATATTGACATTCTGCCCACTAGCCAATACATGATCTAAACCACCATAACCAATATCATAAGCCCAACCATCTCCACCAATAATCCAGACGCTTTTTTTCACTAGGTAATCTGCTAAAGACTCTAATATCTCTATCTGACTTTGGACCTTAGTATCTAAATTTTGACCTTTTAAATCTTCTAAACGAGATTTTAATTGAGTTACTTTTTTCCTTTGTTGGTAAATATCTGCTTCCTCTACTTGGGAATTATTGAGAATCTCCTTAACTAAGTTATCTCCAATCTCCCCACCTAGATTTTGAAGCAATTCTTGGGCAAATTGGGTTTGTTTATCCACTGATAAGCGCATTCCTAATCCAAATTCCGCATTATCTTCAAATAGAGAGTTACTCCAAGCAGGCCCGCGCCCCTCGGCATTTTGAGTCCAAGGTGTGGTAGGTAGGTTTCCGCCATAAATTGAAGAGCAACCAGTAGCATTAGCTACCATCATGCGATCGCCAAATAATTGGGTAGCTAGTTTTAAGTAAGGAGTTTCCCCACAACCAGCGCAAGCACCGCTAAATTCAAATAAAGGCTCTTGCATTTGTTGATGACTAATCTTTTTCAGGTTGAGATTGTTACGATCGGGTAATGGTAAATTCAAGAAGAAATCCCAATTAATTCTTTCTTGTTCCCGTAAAGGCAATTGTTGCGCCATATTAATAGCCTTAAAACGAGGTTGAGATTTATTTTTAGCAGGGCACACATCCACACATAAAGCACATCCAGTACAATCTTCTGGGGCTACTTGGATGGTAAATTTTAGTCCTTGCCAATCTTTATCTCTTGCTGAGGTGGATTTAAAACTTGCAGGTGCTTTTTCTAATTCTTCTTCAGCATAAACTTTCGATCGAATTACGCCATGAGGACAAACCAAAACACATTTACCACATTGAACACAAACATCTGTATCCCAAACTGGGATTTCTTGTGCGATATTGGGTTTTTCCCATTTAGATGTACCACTAGGATAAGTGCCATCACAGGGTAATGCAGATACAGGTAATTCATCTCCATTCCTAGCCATAATTTGTCCTAGGACATTTTTTACAAAATCTGGGGCAGCATCGGGGACAATTTTTCTTAATGATTTATCACTAGTGATAGTATCAGGAATTTTAACTTTATAAAGATGAGCTAAAGCCGAATCTACTGCTTTAATATTCATATTGACAATTTCTGCACCTTTTTTGCCATAAGTTTTCTGAATGTATTGTTTAATTTTACCAATGGCTTCTTCTTTAGGTAATACGCCAGATAAGGAGAAAAAGCAAGTTTGTAAAACAGTATTAATGCGCCCTTTGATTCCTGCTTCTTTGGCTACTTCATCGGCATTGATGACATATAATTGGATATTTTTTTCTTTAATAGTTTCTTGTACAGTTTTAGGTAATTCATCCCATACTGATTCAGGGGTATAAGGACTATTGACTAGTAATGTTGTTCCTTCTATAGCACAATCTAATACAGGATATTTCGCTAAAAATTCCCATTGATGACAACCGATAAAGCTAGCTTTATTAATTATATAAGGAGAACGTATACGTTCTTTTCCAAATCTTAAATGAGATACTGTAACTGAACCAGATTTTTTAGAGTCATAAACGAAATAACCTTGAGCATAATTATCTGTTTCTTCTCCAATAATTTTTATGGTATTTTTATTCGCTCCCACTGTACCATCTGAACCTAAACCATAAAAAACTGCCCTAACAACTGCATCAGATTCTGTAGAAAATTGGGGATCATAACTTAAACTAGTATGAGTTAGATCGTCATTGATACCAATAGTAAAATGATTTTTAGGTTTACCTATATCGATTTTGAGATGATCGAATACTCCTTTTATCATTGCTGGAGTGAAATCTTTTGAGGATAAACCATAACGTCCACCTACTATTTGAGGCATTTTCCCTCCGTTATGATTTTCCATATAAGCAGTAATGATATCTTGGTATAAAGGTTCGCCACAAGAGCCTGGTTCTTTGGTACGATCTAAAACGGCGATTCTTTCAACTGTATCTGGAATTGCTTCTAATAGTTTTTCAGTGCTAAAAGGACGATATAAACGTACTTTTAATACGCCTACTTTTTCTCCTTGGGCGGTTAAATAATCTACTGTTTCGTGTACTGCATCGCATCCTGAACCCATTAAAATAATAATTCTTTCTGCATTATCACTGCCATAATAATCATATAACTTATACTGTCGCCCTGTTAATTGGGCAAATTGGTTCATGAGATCTTGGATAATCTCTGGACATTGAAGATAAAAAGGATTAACTGTTTCTCTTGCTTGGAAATATACATCTGGATTTTGGGCTGTACCTCTAATTACAGGTCGATCGGGAGTCAAAGCACGTTGACGGTGAGCCATAATATCTTGATAATCAATGAGAGATTCTAAAACAGAATCATCAATCAACTCAATTTTATCAATTTGGTGGGAAGTGCGGAAACCATCAAAAAAGTGTAAAAAAGGAATTCTCGATTTCAAACTAGCGGCGGTGGCAATAGCAGCCATATCATGAGCGGTTTGAACTGAATCGGAAGCCAATAACCCAAAACCAGTACCTCTTGCTGCCATAACATCGCTATGATCCCCAAAAATAGAAAGCCCTTGAGCTGCAAGAGAACGGGCGGCAATGTGTAAAACTGTAGGGGTTAATTCTCCTGCAATTTTATAGTAATTTGGCAGCATCAATAATAATCCTTGAGAAGCAGTAAAAGTGGTAGTTAAAGATCCTGCTTGTAAAGAACCATGAACAGCACCTGCTGCGCCCCCTTCACTTTGCATTTCAATAATAGAAGGAACTGTACCCCAAATATTAGGTTTTCTTGAAGAAGCCCAGGCATCAGCCCATTCTCCCATGGGAGAAGAGGGTGTAATGGGATAAATCGCAATAACTTCATTCAATTTGTAAGCCACTCTCGCTACGGCTTCATTTCCATCTAAAATGCCATAATCTTTTGTTTTCATATCTTCTCCGAATAAGTATTTTTCAATAAGAATTAAATTATTGTTTCTTTTTCTTCTCTTACTCTATTATTTTAACAACTCCTAAGTTGCTTTTGTGTATTTTTAAATTAATCTTTAACTTTAATTAAAAGCATTTAAATATTTGATCCTGTGGTCGGCACTAAAAAATTATTTATTTTTTTAATTTTTATATTTTTGATCAATAAATTTTCTAATGTTAAATTTTTCTTAATTTTACGGTAACTAAACTCAATCCCTGTTTGAGAGTAACTAAATTTATATTTATGTATCGATTTTGATGAAGCTTCTAAATTAGCAATCATTATTTTCTTCTAGCTATAGAATATCAAATTGTCTTTAATAATGATAGAGTTAAAAAATCCCAAATCTAGGATAATTAACCAAAATTTATTCTCTCCTTCCAAGATTTAAGTAATAAGTAATAAATAATGAGATGTACTCTTTTTATCCTAATCTCTCCAATCTCCCCATCCAAGATTTAAGTAATAAGTAATAGGTAATAAGTAATAAGATTACTAAATTCTTCCAAGTCTTCCTTGTCTCCCAAGTCTTCCCAAGTCTCCAGAAACATTCTCCCCATTCTCCTCATCAATGTCTATCACAATTACGGGAAAAACGATATAAGTTATTACTAGTCTCCTTTCCTTCTATTATCTCATAAGTATTTTTGTGGCCCTATTTTTGATACATTTTGTATTATTTCTTCTAGATACGATAAGAATTTTTACAAATCTTTAATATTGGTAAATCGTTAATAACTTTAAACACAACTAAATCTTTTCTAAAAATGCTCAATTGTCAAAAAACAAATCAAAAACAAGCCATTTTTTATCCTGCTTTTTATACTTTAAAATGTAATATTAAAAAATTATCTATTTTTAGCCAAATTGTGATCACAAAAAACCAATTTTTATATAATATTGAGCATATTACAACTCGACATGAGGAAGATGGGTTTTATCGATTCCTTAACCGATAAGAAAAATTATTGGGGATTATCAAAGATATATAATCAATTTTTTTAAATTTATGATTAAATAGATAAAAAATGATATTATCTATATAGGATTTCAAAGACTTTTTTAGATTGTGATTAATAATATAAAAAAAATTTCGATTAACTATATTTATTAATTGCTAATTCTATTGTTAATAACTTAAATCAATATTTATAAATATTCCCGAAAACACAATTTATTTTGAGGAGATGTATAGAAACAATGAGGGAAAATAATTTACTTGGAATTTTTTTAAAGTTACCAATCATCATAACTTTACCAATCATTAGCTGTTTAATTATCACAAAAGCTAATGCCCAAATCACTCCAGATAATACTTTGGGGAATGAAAACTCTATGGTAACTCCGGGAAATGTTAATGGTTTACCTAGGGATATCATTACTGGAGGCGCGACTAGAGGTGGGAATTTATTTCATAGTTTCCAAGATTTTAATGTGTTGGAAGGTAGAGGGGCTTTTTTTGAGAATCCTGCTGGTATATTTAATATTTTAAATCGGGTTACTGGGAATAATATTTCAGAGATATTAGGCACTTTGGGGGTTTTGGGTGATGCTAATTTATTTTTTATAAATCCTAATGGGATTATTTTTGGGGAGAATGCTTCTTTAAATGTCAATGGTTCGGTGGTTTTTTCTACGGCGGATAGTGTTGTTTTTGATAAT
>JANQIW010000007.1 GCA_028281945.1 Prochloraceae cyanobacterium PL24a_bin.78 | reverse complement strand
ATTAAACAAAATACTATCTTACAATAATAAATATATAAATATAAGTAAATATTTGTAGTTTACATAGTTATTTTCTTATAATAATACTTGGTATATTATTCATTTTCTTCTAGTTTCTTAATACCAAGAGAGTTTTTAATTATGATAGAGTTTAATACCAAATTGTCTTTAATGATGATAGATTTAAAGCTATCTCCTACCTCCTGATTCCCAACCCAAAACCCATCTCCCCAAGATTTAAGTAATAAGTAATAAGTAAATAAAATACACTCTTTTTCTCCCAAGTCTTCCCTTGTCTATCAAGTCTTCCCTTGTTCTCCAAGTCTTCCCTTGTCTCCTCTTCAACTAAGTCTATCAGACTTTTGGAAAAGTGATATAAGCTCCCCAAAAATTGCTGATTTCTAGGCTAAAACCAATCTCCCTTCTTCCCCTTCTCCCCCTGTCTCCTCTCTATCTAAGTTTATCAGACTAATGGATAAAATGTTATTACCCTATCTCTCCACTCAATGTCTATAATTATGCAGAAAATGATATTAGTTTTCTAATTTTTGTCTTCTAGGGATTTTTTTAGCTATAGGAAATAGTTGAAATTACAGAAAAATAATTTTAATTAAAAATCAAATTTTAGGGAAAATACTGATTATTTAAATTTAAATCAACCAATTTGTTAAAAAATATGTCAAAAAAAATAAATTTTGGGTACTATAGATATAGTTGGAATTTATAGACTAACTTGTGGTTTAAAGTTTATGCCGTAATCTGATAATATCTTTAGCTGAATTTATTATCAAATATTGGTTATTATTTAATTATATAGTTGGTTAATATTGTATACAAAAAAGGTTTAAGTATTTTTTCTTAGATAAAAACAATGATCAAAAATTTTAGTTTACTAGAGATACTAGCGAAAATATCTAGTTCTTCAAGTACAGGATGTTTGAAAATCAGCGGTAATCAAGTAAGTTGGGACCTTTGCTTAATTGATGGAAAACTACAATATGGTTTTCATTCCCTATTATCTTTAGAATTAATCGAAAAATGTTTAGATAATAAAAATGCTTCTTCTAAAAAAATTAACTCTACTATGGCTTTAGCCATGGCAAATTCACATTATAACCATCAACCAAATTCCCTTGGTCCCATAACTACATGGTATAAACAAGCACAAACCAAAGAATTCTCTAGAAATAGATCAGAAAAAATCAAAATGCTCGGAGAAATAACTCAAGAAGCATTAGAAACTTTGCTGTGGTTGAAGGATGGAGAATATCAATGGGTTGAAGAATTAGGAGAATTTACTGAATGTTACATTGGTGACAATGAAATTATAACAGAAAACAAACCATGTATTGCTTTAAATCTAGAAATTCCTCCATTAATTGAATCTTTAAAGAAAAAGAAACAAGGATGGGAAAAACTTAGTCCCATAATTACATCATGTTATCAGCGTCCTTATTGTCAAAATCTAAAATTGCTGAAACAGCCAGTGCCATCAGGTCAACTTTCAACCATAATGCTCTCCAAAATAGCTAAACTGATGCAAGGTATAAATCTTAGAGAATTAGCTTTGATTTTAAAGCAAGATGTTTTGAAAGTAGCCCGTTTACTTTATCCTTATATTAAAGAAAACGTATTTCAATTAGAATCTCCTCAAGCTCCTTTTAATTTATTTCCTTCCATCTCAGTTAGTCAAAGTGATTCCCAAAAAAATATTTTTAGTTTAAATCCAACAAAGAATCAAACTAAAAAACTAAAAACATATAAAATTGTCTGTATTGATGATAGTCCCATAGTATTAAATACTATTCAAAACTATCTAGAAAATGAAAATATTGAGATTGTCTCAGTAATGGATCCGACAAAATCTATTCCTACCTTATTTAAAGTCAAACCAGACTTGATTTTAATGGATATTTCCATGCCAGGAATCAACGGAAATCGACTTTGTCAAATGCTGAAAAATAGTAGTGGATTTAAAAATTTACCTATTATTATGATTAGTGGGGATAGTGGAATAAAAACTCAACTTAAAACTCAAGAAGTTGGGGCTACAGATTTTCTTGCTAAGCCATTTACAAAAGAAAGCTTGATTGAAATAATTAAAAAATATCTACCTAATATTTAGAGGAAAAAACCATGAAAACTATTTTAGTTGTTGATGACATTAAAGCAGAATTAAAACTTATCAGTGGCTATCTCCAACAAGGAGGATATGACACAATTACTGCCATAAATGGTCAAGAAGCCTTAGAAAAAGCCGTGGAAACAAAACCAGATCTCATTATTACCGATTTAGTCATGCCAGAAATGAACGGTTTAACCTTATGTCGCCAAGTTAAAAAAAATACCACAACTGCTGATATTCCCATCATTGCTTGCACTAGTAAAAATCGTGATGTCGATCGTTCCTGGGCAAAAAAACAAGGGGTTGCAGCTTATATAGTCAAACCATTTACCAAAGAAGAACTCATTGATGCCGTTAAATCCATAACCAATTAATGTAATGTCAACCAATACTCTAGATACCAGGCTCAAGGAATTACTTCCAGAATTGTTTGAATCCCAAAAACAATCAGGAGAGGCTTTTCTCAAATTTAAACTTACACCCGAAAAAATTGGGGCAATCTCATTAAAATTAGTTGAAGAAACTTTACTTATCCCTACAGAAATGATCACTCCAATTCCTAATTTACCTCAAAGTATTTTAGGTTTAATGAATACCCAAGAAAGAGTATTTTTAGGAATCGACTTACCTTTATTCATAGGTGTAGCCCATAAGTTTGCTAATCTTCAAAGGCATACCGTAATAGTTGTGCGTCTTCCTTCTGTAATTAATGAAGAAAAAAATGATCCTCATACTTCAGAAGATATTTGGATAGGATTAGCTGTTCATCAAATTCAAGGACTTATGCGCTTACTTCCTGAAGAGATAGCAACAATTCAAGAAGGTATACCTAACTTAAATACCTCTCTACAAGGAATTATTACACAAAATCAAGAAGAAATTATGTTGTTAAGTATTGAAAAATTAGCACATAAATTTAGTCAATTGAGTAAAAATAAATAATTTAATTAATTTACACAATTTTAAATACTAAGCCTAATAACATACAGACTCCAAAAATCATGAACATTAAATCAGCCATCAAACTAACTTTCTCTAAGCATCGCCAATTTATAACTGTCTTTTTCATTACTGGAAGCCTACTATTGCCTTCATTCCTATCTAATTCATTCTTGATTCCCGTGAAAGGAGTTCTAGCTCAAACAGAAGAAACCCAAGAATCTAAAACTCAAAAAACCATCTTTAAAATAGGGGTTTTAGCTAACTTAGGAGATGATGCAGCAATTCAAAAGTGGCAAGCAACTGCGGATTATTTAAGCAGTGAAATTCCAGAATATTCTTTCGAGGTTGTACCCTTAGACTTTGAAGAAATCAATCAAGCAGTTAGAGACAATACCATTGATTTCGCCATTGGTAATCCGGGATTTTATGTAACATCTGAAGTACTGTATGGAACAAACCGGATTGCTACTTTAAAAAATTTGAGATTAGGTGATGCCTATACAGTCTTTGGTGGCGTAATCTTTCGACGAGCCGATCGTAATGATATTCAAACCCTTGAAGATATCAAAGGAAAAAAGTTAATGGCAGTAGATGAAACAGCCTTTGGGGGATGGCAAATGCAATGGCGAGAAATCCAAGCAGCAGGAGTCAACCCATCAAGAGACTTAGAAGAATTAACTTTTAGTATTGGTGACACCCATGACGAAGTAGTTTATGCCGTTAGAGATGGTGTAGTAGATGTAGGTGCCATCAGAACAGATACTCTAGAAAGAATGGTCAAAGAAGGTAAAATCAATCTTGAAGACTTTACCGTTATCAATAAACAAGACAATCTTGGAGAGGAATTTCCATTTTTAGTTAGTACCTCTTTATATCCAGAATGGCCGTTTCTAGTTGCTAGGGGAACCCCCAATGAAGTTTCCGAACAAGTGGCCTCAGCCCTGTTGAGAATACCAAAAGATAGTCCTGCCGCCGTAGCATCTAATTCAGAAGGATGGACTGTACCTCTTAATTATCGTCCAGTTGATGATTTATTCCTAGAGCTTAACATCGGACATTATGAAAATTTAGGAGAACTTACTTTAATAGGATTTTTAACAAGATACTGGTATTTATTTGCTATTGGTTCAGTTTCTGTGATCGTTATCATAGCAGGCCTTATAATTTACCAACAAAAACGAGTAGAAGCCACTCTTAAAGCTAATGCTGAACAACAACGCCAACAGCGGGAAGAATTAGAAAAAGATGTAGCAAAATTAATGGAAGATGTTGAAGACGCTGTAGATGGAGATCTTAATGTTCAAGCGACTCTCTCCGCTGGAGATATTGGTATTTTAGCTGACTTATTTAACGCCATTGTGGAAAACCTTAAAGAAACAGTAATCCAGGTAAAACAGACTACTGGAGAAGTAAATTACTCCCTAACACATAACGAAAAATCCATCCAAGAATTAGCCCAACAAGCCATTGCAGAAGCCGAAGAAATTCGTCAGACGTTGGGATCTATGGAACAAATGTCATATTCCATTCAAAACGTAGCCGATAACGCTAATGAAGCAGCTAATATTTCCGATATTGCCTATAATACTGTGCAACAAGGTAACACTACCATGGACAAAACAGTAGAAAGTATTTTAACCCTACGTTCTACCGTAAGTGAGACAGCCAAGAAAATTAAACGCCTTGGGGAATCGGCTCAGAAAATTTCCCAAGTGGTTAGTTCTATTGATGAAATTTCTTTAAAAACCAACTTACTGGCAGTAAATGCTAGTGTAGAAGCCGCTAGAGCGGGAGAATTAGGACAAGGTTTTACAGCTGTAGCAGAACAAGTGGCTGCTTTAGCAGAACAATCTTCCAAGGCAACTAAAGAAATTGCCGAGACAGCAACAGCTATTCAAATAGCAACCCAAGAAGTGGTAGAAGCAATTGAAATCGGTACGAATCAAGTGGTAAATACTACCGAGTTGGTTGATAATACCAAGGAGAATTTGGTTCAAGTGTTGGATATTTCAGAACAAATTAACCAATTGATGCAATCTATTTCTACAGCTACTACTTCTCAAGCTCAAACCTCTCAAAAAGTAACTGAACTGATGCAGAAAGTTACTCAAAACTCAGAGCAAAGAACTATTTCTTCTCAAAATATGGCTCAAGCTGTTCGTAAAACTGCTGAAATTGCTCGTGATTTACAGTCTTCTGTAGAACAGTTTAAGGTAGACACTCCAAGAGAAATTCAAGGAGAAATTCAAGGAGAAAGGAAGATAGAAACTGTAGCAACTAAAGTGGAAACACCAGAAACTAAAGTGGAAACACCAGTTTAATTACTAAAAATGTTGGGAGAATGCCTTCGCTAGATTTTTACACAAAAATAAAAATAAAATTAGCAGGGTATCAATCCCATCTTATATCATTTTATCCATTAGGATGATATACAATGGTTAGGGGGAGACAAGGGAAGACAAGGAGGACAAGGAGGACAAGGAAGAGGGTTTTTGGGCTGGGAATCGTGCCGGTTTTGGAGAGGTTTAACTCTATCATCATTAAAGACAATTTGGTATTAATTAAGAAATAAATAAAAATTTTTAACTGAAAAATAAATAACAATGGATAATGAGCTACAAGTCAGATTAGATTTTTTAGAGGAAGTTGGAGAATATTTCGATAGCCTTGAAGAGATTTTCTTGGGGTTAGCTAGTAGTTCCTCTAAATTAGAACAATTAGATCAAGCAATGCGTGCTGCTCATTCTGTAAAAGGGGGCGCAGCAATGATGAGGTTTTTGAGATTATCTCAAGTTGCTCACGGAATTGAGGATTTTTTGAAAATTCTTCGTGCTCGTCAAGAAGATATGGATCTTGAATTGGAAAATCTCTTATTAAGGGGATTAGATTGTTTGCGGGCTATTTGTCAATTTTATCGTGAAGACTTACCTATTGAAGACGAATGGATGGAATCTAATGTCGAACCTATTTTCCAACAATTGCATCAACGTTTGGGGGAACTTCTTCCAGAAGATGAAGATCTACTTTTAGCACAAGAGGAAGAAGTAGATCCTCGCATTTTTATGTTTGATAGTGCGGCGGAGGAATGTTTAAGTAATTTAGAATTACTAATAGGTCATTTCCATGGTCCACAAATTGTTGAAGGATTAAGTTCGGCAGCAGAAAATTTATCTGAATTGGGACTTATGATAGAAATAGAGCCTTTTGTTCGTTTATCTCAATCAATATTGGAAAGGCTTGAGAATGTAAATGATGATGAGGTTAAGTCTCTTGCCGTTTTGGGAATCAAGTATTGGCGACGTTGTCAATCTTTAATCATGTTAGGAAAGACAGATGAACTTTCTAATATGGTAGATTTATTTAATTTAGAATTTAATACTGACCAAAATTCGGATTTTGAATTAGATAGTGATGAATTATCTCAGTTACAAGAAACTATAGAAGAGATAGAATTACCAGATTTTGAGGAAGAAGATTCATTATTAGTGAATTTTGAGTTAGATGAAAACCAAGAAATAGAGCATTTTGACCTTTCTGAGTTACAAGAACAAATAGATAAAATTGAACTTATTGAGAATCAAAATTCTAAAACTACAGGAGATTTTTCTCAAATATCCTTTTCCAAGGACTTTAGTATTTCACAAAAATCATCTTCTTCTAAGGGAAATAGCAATGTTAGAGTTTCTACTGAATTACTTCAGAAGATTAATAAATCATTTGGGAAGTTAATTTTAGAGCGTAATAACCTTAATCTAAATTTAAAACAACTCAAAACTTTTGTGGTATTACTGCAAAAAAGAATGAAACAATTAGAAGAATTTAATTCTCGTGTTCGTGAGTGGTATGATAAAGAATCTACTCAAGAGAGTTTTTCTACTTCTAACAATCAGATAAATTATCTCAAGTCTATTGAAAGTAGTGATTATGAGGAAATGTTTGATTCTTTAGAAATGGATCGTTACACAGAATTACATCTTATTTCTCAAGAGCAAATAGAAACTGTCGTTCAACTTAAAGAAGTATCTCAAGATATTGAATTGAGTTTACAAGACATGGAACAAGCAACTAACTCTCTAAATTATACCTCTAAGGATTTACAAAACAAAATTTATAGTACCTTAACTCGTCCTTTATCAGAGATAGTAGGGAGATTTCCCAGAGTAGTTAGAGAACTTTCCGTTCAATATGGGAAAAATGTTCGCTTAAATCTTGAAGGAGAGACTATTTCCGTTGAAAGAGAAATTTTAGAAATTCTCAAAGATCCTCTGAATCATCTTATACGTAATGCTTTCGATCACGGAATTGAAGATCCTCAAACTCGTATTAATCAAGGAAAAAATCCTCAAGCAACTATTTGGTTAAAAGCAATCCAACGAGGAAAACAAATCACTATCTCTATTAAAGATGATGGCAGGGGTATTGATTTAGAAAAAATTCGGATTCGAGCTTATAAGTTGGGATTGTTAGATGAAAATAATAATAATATAAGTCGATCAGAATTATTGAATTTAATTTTTCAACCCAATTTTAGTACGGCTGATGAAGTTACTGAACTTTCCGGAAGAGGAGTTGGGCTGAATGTGGTTAGAGAGAATTTAGCCAAAATTCAAGGCAAAATAGAGATTGAAACTAAATTAGGAGAAGGTACTACTTTTAACATTAATATTCCTATTAATCTTTCAGTGCTTAGGGTTATGTTACTAGAAAATCAGGGAATGGTTTTTGCTGTACCAGTAGATACTGTTAAAGAAATTGTCTTAGTTCAGCCTGGAATGAATATTAATCACGAAGAAAAGGAAGAAATATACTGGAATGAACTGAATATTCCCCTAATTCGCCTTGAAAAATGGTTGTCATTTCAACGTATTCAAAAACCTTTTACCATGAAAGATAATCCAGCCATCGATCGTCCTTTAATCATTGTTGTACAGTATAAACAACGTTATTATGGAATATGTGTCGATCGTTTATGGGCAGAACAAGAAATAACCATTCGTCCTATAATGAGTCCTATTCCTTTACCTGCTGGTTTTAGTAACACCATGGTTTTTGGGGACAATCGCATTATCCCCTTAATCGATACTAACTCCCTAATAGAATGGATTAATACTGAACCAAAGAGAACAGAAGAAGAGTTAAAAGCTAATCAAGATTCTTCATCTCCATTACCAGCAAATTATTTTGAAACACAAACCAAAACTATTCTGGTAGTAGACGATTCTATTAATGTTCGTCGTTATCTGAAGCTAACCTTAGAAAAAGTAGGCTATCAAGTGGAAGAAGCAAAAGATGGTCAAGAAGCAATAGATAAGATTATGATTAGTTCTCTGGCTGTAAATGGAGTGATTTGTGATATTGAAATGCCAAGACTTGATGGTTATGGTGTTTTAAGTAAAATTAAAGCCAAATCAGAATTTCAGGATTTACCAATTGTGATGTTAACTTCTCGATCGAGTGAAAAGCACCGCAAAGTAGCCATGAATCTTGGAGCAACTGCCTATTTCTCCAAACCCTATAACCAAGAAGAATTACTCCAAACATTACAAAAAGCAATCTAATAAATTCAAGTTCGGAAAACCGATAATTTGTCAAAATCAAGATGGGAAAATTTGAGCTACTATTAAAGGTAGATATTATCGTAAAGAGATATTATTATAATATCCAAAGCCAAAATTTAAACTAAAGTTTTTATTAATGGTTCAAAATCCTATCCTGGAAAATAAAACAAAATCTTTATAATTAATCAAAGCATAGCAAAAGCTTGAATTACAAAACACAATGACAACAGAATTTATTTGTTTGCGTTCAGAATTTTTAAATACACAAGTTATTACTCGCAATACAGGGAGAAGATTGGGAGTAGTACGAGAAGTCTTAGTAGATATTGATAGTCGAGAAGTCGTGGCTTTAGGGTTAAGAGATAACCGCTTCTCTTTATCAGGAATTCCCCGATATATGTATCTCAATAGCATCAGCCAAAGTGGAGATGTGGTTTTAGTAGAAAATGAGGATGTTATTGAAGATATTGATATCGATATCTATAATAAATTAATCAATTGCGAAGTAATCACCGAAACAGGTGAGCCTCTTGGGAAAGTGAGGGATTTCCAATTTAATGTAGAAGATGGCAAGGTTTCTTCTATCATCATCGCCTCTATTGGTTTACCCCAAATTCCAGAGTCTTTTATTAGTACTTACGAACTGGGTATTGAGGAAATAATAAGTAGTGGACCCAATCGCATTATTGTCTTTGAAGGGGCAGAAGATCGGGTAACTCAAGTTTCTGTAGGATTGCTAGAGCGTTTAGGAATTGGTAGGCCACCTTGGGATAAGGAAGATGAGGAGGGATATTATACCCAAACTGTTGCCCCAGAAAATCAACTACCAACAGGTATTCCAGTGCGTACTCCTGTAAAACCCCTGGAAAGACGACCTGTCGCAGAGGATAACTGGGATGAGGATTCTTGGGAAGAAGTCCGTGTTACCAGTGCGCCTCCTCCTAGACAACGGGCAGAATCTCTTCGTTATGAAGAATATGACGATGATTATGATGATTATGATGATGAGGAAAATTTGGAAGAGGATAATTGGGGTGAAATGAAGGAAGAACGATCGAGACGCTATGATCCACGCCCTCCTGTAGAAACAACTACTCCTCAAGCTGATTATCAATATAATGATGTTAATCATGATGTTTGGGATGATGATGTGGAATCGGAGCCTTATCAACCTCCTCGGATCAACATTCCTCAGAAACAAAAACAAAAAGCTCCTGAATACGAAGAATATTAAATCTATCAGGATTCAAATTTAGTTAAGAATAGGGAGGAATTATGAGTTAGATTCTTCCCTAGTTTATTTTTTTGGGGGAATTTTTTCATGGAGCCTTGTGTTTATCAAAATATGGCAAGTATTGAGGAAAATCACTGGTGGTTTAAAGCTCGTCGTGAAATTGTAAGTCATATGTTAGGTAAACTTGGACTGCCATCTACCGCTAAAATTTTAGAAGTGGGCTGCGGTACAGGGGGTAATCTTCAGATGCTTTCAAGTTTTGGTACAGTTTTAGGTTTAGAACCTAATGAGAATGCTTTTCCTTTTTTAGAAAAATATCCTTTTGAGATCAAGAAAGGTGCTTTTCCTGATGATGTTCCATTTTCAGAATCATTCGATGTCATTACTGCTTTAGATGTTATTGAACATATTCAAGATGATCAAGGAACATTGAAGAAAATTTATCATTTGTTAAAACCTGGTGGATATATTATAGTTACAGTGCCGGCTTATCAATTTATGTGGAGTTACCATGATGAGGTAAACCATCACTTGCGGCGTTATCGAAAAAAGGAAATTGAGAAGCTTTTTAAGGTTTGTAATTTTAATATTGAAGTAATTTCTTATTATAATACCTTCTTATTCTTGCCTATATTATTGGCACGTTGGATTAAAAACACCATTAATTCTAAAGAAGGAAATGACCTAGCTATTCCTTCTGGGATGATTAATCAATTACTTGGGAAAGTATTTTCGTCTGAAAAAGCAATTATTCCCCATTTTTCACTGCCATTTGGAGTATCAATTCTAGCCATTGGGAGAAAAGATACTAAGAGTCAATAGAAAGTTTAGATATTTTTTGATTCTTAATCATGAAATTTTAGCTTTTGAAGATGAAAAACCTGTCAAGATTCCATGTTTTGGACTAAAAAGAAATGATAAAACGAATAAACTAAAAGCTACTAAAACTATTGCAGGACCTGATGGTAAATTGTAATAATAACTTAAATACATACCACTAATACTAGAAATTATGCCAAAACCAACTCCTAAAAACATGAGATGATGCAATCTATTTACTAATAAATAAGCTGTAGCTGCTGGAGTAATTAATAAAGAAAGCACTAAAATTAATCCCACTGCCTTGAGACTGGCAACGATGGTTAAACCAATTAATATCATTAACCCCATCTCCAGCAAATTCACTGGCAAACCTACTGCTTGTGCACCTAATTTATCAAATGTGTAAAATAATAATTCTTTGTATATAGCAACGATTACTAAAATAATAATAATGGCGATGATACCTGTATGGATAGCATCTGTTGAAGTCACCCCAAGAATATTACCAAATAAAAAATGATTGAGATCGATTTTATTATCTTTTTGGATAATGGTAATTAAAGTAACTCCAAGAGCAAAAAATGCTGAAAAGACTATTCCCATAGCTGCGTCTTCTTTAATAGGAGATCGTCTTCTAATAATATTAATTAAGATAGTGCTGATTAAACCGGCTATAAAAGCCCCTATAAAAATATTAATTCCTATTATATAAGCAATGGCTAATCCTGGCAAGACGGAATGACTAATGGCATCTCCTAAAAGAGCTAATTTTTGTACCATTAGATAACTGCCAACTACGGCACAAATTATACCAATAATAATTGCAACAATGATGGATCTTTGCATAAAACCATATTGTAATGGTTCGATAAATATCCTAAATAATTCAGTCATAATTTAAAATTGTTAAAAATTGGGTTTAATATAAGTTTAAAAATGTTTTTTTATAAAAAATGATGCTTAACTTAGCAATTATCTTGAGTGTTTTGTAGATAAATCAGAGAAAAAAGAAACTTTTCCTCCATAAGCACGTAAAATATTTTCATCAGTCAAAACTTGAGAACGAGAACCACTAGCAATTAACTCCTTATTAAGCAAAATTAAATCATCAAAATTAGTAATAGATTCTCCTAAATCATGATTAACTACTAAAACAATCTTATTTTCATCTGCCAATTCTCTAAATATGTCAAAAATAATGGCTTCAGTTTTCTTATCCACTCCTACGAAAGGCTCATCCAATAAGAGAATATCAGCATCAGTAGCTAAACATCGAGCTAAAAATACCCTTTGTTGTTGCCCTCCAGAAAGTTGATCAATAGGGCGATTTCTATAAGCTGTCATTTCTACTCTTGCTAAAGCTTCACTTGCTTTATGACGACTAGCGGCAGAAAAACGACGAAACCAACCAGTTTTTCGCACTCTCCCCATCATCACAACATCCCAGACAGTAACGGGATAAGTCCAATCAATTTGTGATCTTTGGGGCACATAAGCGACTTTTTCTAACTGTTTTTGTAGAGGTAAATCATTATAAGTGATATATCCAGAATCTTTAGAAATCAAACCCAACATTGCTTTAAAAAGAGTACTTTTCCCCGCACCATTTGGGCCAATGGTTCCGGTGATTCGCCCTGGGAATACTTGGAAGTTAATATCCCTTAATGCTTCCATCCTCCGGTAGCTAACATCAAGATTATTTACAGTAATTGCCATATCTATTGTATCTGTGTTGATATTTTTAGTTTACTGCAAAAATGAAAGAATTATGATAGAAATAATGAAAGAAAAATGAAAAGATTTTTGGTGGAGAAATTGTAAAAATGGCTATGAAAATAGGTAAATCAAAATGGTTAAGTATATTAGGTATTGTTTTAGGAATCTGCCTAAGTAGCTGTCAGGCACAAGTGGAAACAGAAAATAGTGTTGGGGAAAATGAAAATAAACCTAGAGTAGTTTCCACTAACACTATCATTGCCGATTTAACTCAGCAAGTAGGTGGAGATGAAATCCAGCATCAAGGGATTTTGGAACCGGGGACAGATCCTCATATTTATGAACCGGTGCCTCAGGATACGGTGGCTTTGGAAAGGGCTGATTTGATTTTCTACAATGGTTATAATTTGGAAGCGGGGTTGATTAAACTCATTAATGCCGCTGGAAATGAGGCTAAAAAATTGGCAGTTGGCGAACAAGTGAAACCTTTAAATTTTGAAGATGAAGGACAAGTAGAACCGGATCCTCATGTTTGGGGTGATGCTGAAAATGCTATTATCATGGTGAAAGCAATTCGCGATCGTCTAATTGAGTTATCTCCAGAAGATAAGGATGAATTTACTGAGAATGCAGATATACTAATAGATGAATTAGAGAAACTAGACATTTGGATTATCCAACAAATTGCAACCATTCCAGAAAATCAACGGAAACTAGTTACTACCCATGATGCTTTCCAATATTATGCTAATGCTTATGGATTAGAAGTTACAGGTACTTTAATTGGAATTAGTACAGAGGAACAACCTAGTGCCCAAACTGTGAAAAATCTCTCTAATGAGATTAAGAAAACAGGTGTTAAAGCTATTTTTGCGGAAACTACTATTAATCCTTTATTAATTAAAACTGTTGCTAAAGAAGCTGGAGTGAATTTAGCACCACAAGAACTATTTTCAGATTCTATTGGTGCAATTGGTAGTGAAGGAGATAGTTATGTTAAAATGTTAGTATCTAATACTTGTACTATTGTTAATTCTTTGGGTGGTAAGTGTGATTCTTTTGATTGATGATTTAGCAAAAATCTATAAAGTGAAAAAAGTTGAGGGAATCTAGAGAATATAGTAGTTATTTTTTAATACTTTTCTCATTTTTTAGAAATAAATCGATTCTCGTCAGAATAAAAACAATAAAATAAGTAAGTATCTTTAAAATTGTGTTTATCCACAACATGATGAATAATGCCTTGTTCTAATAAAATTTGTCCTATTTCTATGGCTTCTTCTCTGGTACAATTACGCTTATTAACTATCCAATCAACTGCATCTGAACCCACAAAACAACATTCATAAAGATGAAAATGATAACGTCGATCTTTGATATCTAAACCATTGGGTCCTTTCATGTCTTGAACTAATTGATTAATTTCAAAGGTAGTGAGTCTATCTTCAAAAGATACAAAAAAAGTGTCAGAATAATCTTGTAAATGTAAATTATCTTTCTCTTCTTGGACAGTATCATCAAGAAGATTGCCATTTTCAACGGAATCCACAGGAGAAATGCCTTCTTTCATTAGCCATGCTTGTAAAAATCGATCTAATTGAGGCGATCGAAGATTGACATCTCTTTGAGGAAAAGGGATGTGAACACCATAACTACGTAAACTAGCTTCGATGCGATAATTAAGCTCACTTTTAAGTTGAAACTGCTTTTCTGGGTTGGATATCCAAACTAATAATTCAAATTCTAGTGAACTATCGCCAAATTCTTGAAACCAAACCTTTGGGCGAGGAGTCATTAACACATCTGGATGGTTTTTGGCTGCTCTTAATAAGGCTGCTCTCACTTTTCTAATATCAGATCCATAGGCAACTCCTACTCTAATTCGTAAACGAGATACAGGATCGCTATGATTCCAATTAATAATTTCACTTTCAAGAAGGTGAGAATTAGGGACAATAATTGAAACTCGATCTAATGTACGAATAACTGTACTACGGGCACCAATGTTTTGAACTGTGCCTACTAGGTCATTAATTTTGATCAAATCTCCTATTTGAATGGGTCTTTCTAGGGTTAGAATAATTCCACTAATAAAATTGTTGGTAATATTTTGAATCCCAAAGCCGATTCCTACCCCTAAAACACTAGCAAGAATGGCAAAAGATGCTACATCTAATCCCCAAATTTGCCAAAGTACAATTAGTCCAAGGAATGTTAGGAGATATTGAACTAAAACTGCAATTACTTCTTGTACACCTTGATTGGTTCCTATCTGATTTAAAAAATAAGTTTTGAAAATATATGTAATAAGTTTTACTAAAAACCATAAAGCTATAGTAAAAACTAGTAATAATAATAATTGAATTGCTGAATATTCACTTTCTCCTAAGACTATAATTCGAGAATTCAGCAGGTTAAAAACTTTATATCTCAAAGAACGAAGCTCTGGCAAAGTGCTACTAATATAAAACCAAATCGATAACCACATAAACACTTGTAATGTTAACAGGGTAGTTTGCCATAGAGTTTTAATTTGTTGTTGCCAAGTATATAAGTTAGAGTTAGGATTGTTTAATAGTATATATAATTTTCTGGTTGGTAATTTCCCAAAAAAGATTAAGAAAACCTGAATGATAGTTCCTCCAAAGAGAAGAATCATAGTAACTAATATTGCTCTTCGATAGTAAGAAGGCGATCGTTCTAATTGTCCTTGTCGTAGAGCATTTTGTAAGGTATTACTCCAAATCAAGGCTTGGGAAAAGGTGGTAGATTCTCCAATAACATCCCCTTGAGTTACGGTAAGAATATGACGTTCAGTGGTACGATTTCTAATGACGATTTGTTGATTTTCTTGAAATACCGATAATTTTACTGGTTTTGGAGAATGAACTTCTTCTTCTAAGATTTGGTTGATTTGTTTTGCTCTGTCTGCGCTGGTATAGTTATTGAAATCTCCGATTTCAAATAATACTTTTCCATCAACTACAATTTCTGCTCTTTCAGTGTTGTTAGTTTGATCGCTTTGTGCTTGTGCTACATTTCCATTGGTTTGAGCTAGAGTAGGAATAGATTTCAACGTTAGTAGTAAGGTTAAAATAGCAAGCAGAATGTATTTTATGGCTTGCTTACCTCTAGCTATTTTCTGTTCAATGCTAGATGGAATCATAAGTTGTAAGTAATAATCTGGATTTATCTTAACATAACTTATCATGGTTCTCAACATCTAAGGGAAGGGTTGGATGGATTTTGAAGAGATAGTATTTCAAATTAATACTGAAAAACAACTAGTTTAAAACTGAAAAAGATAAATCTATGGCAAAAATGATTATTTCTACTTAAGACTATAAGAAAAGACTAGCATGATAAAAATATAGATAATGATATTTCGATTTCCAACAAATTTTGAATTAAAAATTTAAAAACAATTTAGATGACAAAATTTCTCTATGACGAATTTGCTAAGGAATATCTAGTAGAATTGTGCCAAGATTATGGCGAAACTGTTTCATCTGCCGATGTTAAAAGCGAAAGAAGACAAGTAGATATCCTGTTTACTCCTAAACCTAACCCTAATAATTCGCCTTCTAATACTTTAGGATTACTTGGAAAAATGCTAGTAACCAGTTGCTTGCTGGAAATTTACCGTAATGGTATACAACCAGATCAAATCCTAGAATGTATTAATAAGCTCATAGACGTAAAACAAAATAAAATTAGAGCAGCAAAAAGAGAAAAAAATGAGAAAAAGTTACCAGAAAGTCCTATTTTGTGGATAATTACACCTACCATTTCTGATAATATTCTCCCTCAATTTTGTGCTATTTTTCGTCACAAATGGGGTGATGGAATTTATTTTCTTCCAGAAGGTTTTATGACAAGAATAATAGCGGTGCATCAACTCCCTGTAAATCCTGAAACTTTATGGTTAAGAATTTTAGGAAAAGGAAAAGTGCAAGCCGATGCTATAACAGAATTCAAATCCTTACCTGAAAACTTTCCCTATCGAGAAAATATCTTAGAATTAATTTATGGGTTATTGGAAACTTTACAACAAAATCAACAAAAATCTCAAACATTAGACACACAAGACTTGGAGGTTGTTATGAATTTAAGAAAGATTTTTCGAGAAAGATTAGCACAAGAAAAACAAGAAGGTATTCAAGAAAATCTAAGAGATAATATTATTAGTATTTTAGAAAAACGTTTTGAAAGTGTACCTTTTGAATTAATTGATCTCATTAATAGTATTTGTGATACTCAAGAATTACAAAGACTTCACTTAGAAACTATTAGTGTTAATTCTCTTACCGAATTTCAAAATTTAATTAATTGATGAATTTTATTAAGTTAATGGTTAGCTATTAATAACTAATCATTAACTCTTTCAATTCAACTAACTAATTCAACTAAGCTTTTTTGAAACCTCTAGTCAGTAATTGAAACTGCTGGTGTAAATAATCTACATTTTGCTGTTGATTACCATAACGCCAACTCACATAACCCTTAGAAATTTCCTGAATAATTTCTGCTACAAATTTTTGATGAAGTTGATAACTCTGGTTAGCATATTCCAAAGGAGTTTGTGATGGATGCTTAGGATAACCTTTTTCCTTTAAAAATCCCAGCATTTCTAAATAAAGTCTGTGCATCGGAGGTAATTTTGCTAGATGACGATGATCTAACCAACTCAAGATTCCTTTAAATCCTAACCAGCTTAGAAATCCTAAGACAATTAAAAGAATTAATCCCACAAATATACCAACCAAACTTCCGGAAATAAAACCCCATAACCAACCAATAAATCCAAAAACTTTACTAAAAATTAGATTAAAGAATTCACTAATGAAATTAGCTACAGGTGAAGGCAACCAACTGGCAATCCATTTCCAAAATTCCTTCAAGATACCAAAGGTTTGATCGTCTTCAAAGGAAGGAGGAATTAAAGGATGCCCAGGAATTGGATCAAATGAATGCCAACCATAATCGGGAAAATATACTTCAGTTAAAGCATAAGCATCAGTATTTTTAACAACATAATACCCAGTAAAAGGATTAAATTGACCTGGTGCAAAACCTACTGCTAACCTAGCTGGAATACCTATGGAACGTAACATTATAGTTAATACAGTAGAGAAATGATCTGGATAACCACCTTCATAAGAAAATAAAAAATTAGTCACTAAATCATCTGATTCTTCAGAAGTAGGTAATAATTCTTTAAGAGAATAGGTTTGTTTTAGGCTTTGAGCTAACCATAGGGATTTTTCATAGGCAGAAACTAAAGGTCGATCAGCTTTTTCTAGTAATTCTTCTGTTTTCTCCCTAACTTGATTTTCGATTTCTGGTGGTATTTGAAGGTAATATTTAGTAATATTATCGGGATATACTTCAGATGCTTGACCTAGAAGTGTTCGATCTCGGTATGGAACTTCAGATATAACTGTATAAGTCATTCCTTCAATCAAACCAAAAGGTGCTCTTAACCCCCCTTCAGGATCAAAAGCAATTTCTTGACTAGGAAAATAAACGTATTTTGGAGAAGATAAAACTGGAACTAAATTAGGTAAATCTGATACTGCGCTATAAGTTTGAATGACTTTTTTTGTACCTGCTTGATTGTAAGGCACTGATAAAGGGAAACGATAAGACCAAGGATGCCTTTTAATATCAATTAGTTTATCATCACGAGAGATTTCCCAGCCTTCTCCCGTATAACGATCGAAACCCAAGACACGCCAAAAACCCGGTGCTTGAGAACGAACTCTTAAGACTACTTTGGGCTTTAATTGGCCTGTAAGATTCTGGTTAATTTTGCTATTGAAACCATAATAGTAGGTATCGTCCAATTCTCCACTTTCCCCACTTCCATCTTCTCCAATTCCACTCCCTCCACTTCCATCTTCTCCCCCTCTAACGTATCCCGGATTGATAATTCCACGATTTTGACTATCGAAACCTTGATTTTGTAATTCAGGTGGACCGGATACTGGAAAAGTTTGAATTTGATAGCCTTGAAATCTAGGAGCAATGGCAAAAATTAATAATCCTAATGATACTACAATTAAAACTAATAAACCAATACGTGAAGGAGAAAGAGGAGAATAGGTAAATTTATTAAAATTAGATTTATTATTATTTCTTTTATGATTACTCCAGATTCCATTCATAGTTTCTAAACCTAATCTGGAACGGTAATCTAATACTAAAGTAGGTATTGCAATAACTAAAAATAAGAACAACCAAGGAGCAAAAGCTAATGTCTGAGATACTGTTCCTGCTACTCCTAAAAGAATTAAACCAATAGCCATTGAATAGCCTAAATCTTTTCTTCTTGGTAAATCAAAAGAATGGAGTACTTGTACCTGAATTAATAATTGAGCTAATACTACTCTAGTATCATTTAAAGTCGCAAATAAATTGCCAAAAAAAGCAAATAATACTACCAATAAACTGATTGCTAGTAAGAATTTAAAAACTACATTACGCTTTTTCCGCCGTCGCCAACTCCAAATTCCTCCCACAATGGAAAGAGGAATAGCCCAAACACTCATAAAGGTTTCTGCGGCAATATCTGTTGCGATAATTCCTACGATTACTAAAACTTGAACTAAAACTCTTAAGAGGATGGATTCTTCCGTTTCTGGCAGAGGAAGTTTTTCCATTTCCTGCCTAATTCTATTTAAAAATGATTTATTTTGTACTTTACCAATCACTTTATTTTCTCTAATCTTTTGTTAAATTTGTACTGATAATAAATTCATAACTTTTATTAGTTAAAGTAATCAATTTATTTTAGAAGATAAGTTAGTTTTTTTCCTTATTAGATTTCAAGTTGATCATCACTTTTAATTAATCTAATTGAAACCGTTTTTAACTTAACAAAACTTAGAGAGAATGACAACTAAAATGATAACTAACGATTTATTAAACATTAGGTTTAAATTTGAGTGGATTTTCGGATCTCAATTAACTAGGTTAATGCTTTAATATATTGTATAAAAAAGATGTTATAGTTAGGAATAAAAAACTATTTATAATTAAGCCTATGTACAATAAATTAAAACTTAATTTACTAAAATACTTAATTACCTCAAAAAATAAAGGTTTTATCTTGCCCACAGCCATTGGAGCAGGGTTAATTTTAACTATTATCGGTGTAACTCTAATTATTAGATCTCATAAGGATTTAATAATAAGTACATCCTCCCGATTGGAAACAAATAGTCAAGGAACCGCAGAAACAGGGATATCTATAATACGTTCACAACTTAGACAAATTGGAAATTCACCATATTTTACTCAAAATTATGATGAATTAAATTTAAATACAGGAGTAGTATATTTAGGAACGGATGGCAATCCGGAAACTTTAGGTGATAATGAAAATGCACTTGTGCATGAATGGACAAGAATTCAAACAAACGAATATCATATTTGTACACCAACAGAAGATACTGATGGGATCGCTAATAATGGGATAGGCAGAGAAACTGCTAGAAACGGATTACCAAGTAGTAGAAGTATTATTGGGGATACAGATAATGATAATTCAGATGATTTTAACGATATCAGTGGTGCTAGATTTATCGATGCCAGTATTTCTCCAGAATTTAGTAGTTCCATTAATGCTAGTACTAACGTTAATATAGATACTGGAAATATTCCCGACGCTTTTTATATAATTAGAGGTTATCGTTATGTTCCTGATATTACACCTAACCAAGGAACGGGATATCTCTTAGTTGAAGCTAGGAGAGGTAGCACAGATAATGACAACTCTCGAAGCTTAATTTTGGCATCTCTACAAATTCAGCAAGAAATTCAATTTCCCGCTGTATATATTATCAGTAGTACCAATAATGATACTGGTATTAACGGTTTAGCTGCTAACAATATTCAACTTAATTCAAACAATTCAAATGTTGATTCTAATAATCTTAAGGTATATTGTCAAGACTGTCTAGTTAATCGTACTACTACTACTGATACTCCTACAACTCTTCACTGTGAAAATGGAGATATACGAGAGATAAATAAGCGAGCTGGAATAGGCCAGACAGAAAATACCTTGCCAGATGAAGATGATATTTATATCGGCCAACTTATTCTCCCAAATCTACCTCGAATAACTGGTGTTTGTAGTGGGAATGATACGGTTAACTGCTTGCTGGATTTTGATACCAATAACAATCGTAATATAAATAATCTGACAAATAATAATAGATTGAACCGTTTAGATAATAATGATGAGAATGGTGATGACGAGATAATAATATTTCCTCTACAGCAAGATGTTGACAGACGTAATGCTGCTGGAGATCCAAGTAATTTACCATATTACTATGAAGTGAGTGATATCAATCTTAATAGTGATGTAACTATAAGGATAGATACTACTGATGCTCCAGTCATTCTACAAGTCAACGGAAATATTACCTTGAATGGTGGGGCTAAGTTTGAACATTCAAATACTACTAATAACAATCTCTTTGTTATTTTAGGAGCAGCAGATAATAACGATAACACAACAGCTCAAACTCTTGAAATTGAAAATTTAAATTCAGAAGGACTAAATGATATTGAAGTATTCATATATGCTCCTGATGCTGATGTGAGACTAGGGGCAAATATTACAGGTGGAATTTGGGCAAGAGAATTAACATTTCAAGATGATATGGTAACTACTACAGTAACAAGTCCAACAACTCCAGATGCCACAGTAATTAACATTACTGGAGATAATCTAAGTGATGAATTAGGGGCGTTATTTAACGATACTAACTTTACCAATGAAGGATTAACTTTAAATATTAATAATGCAATCACAGAATGGAAAAGAATACAGGTGGATTAAATGTTTAATAAAAAAATACAGAAAAATCTCTTCCAAATTAAAGCAAAAGAAGAACAAGGGTTTGTGTTTTTAGAAGTATTAGTGGGAATTTTATTAGGTTCATTTTTTCTCTTAGCTTCTGCTCAAGCTATAGTATTAGCAACAGCCTTAAGAGTCCAAGCAGAAAGAAATGATAGAGCAAATACATGGATTAGAGATGATTTTGAAATAGTACGATCGTGTGTTAATACAGGAGAAGAGCCATGCCCAAGACTTTGTGGGATTGGTTCTAGTCCATGTGCTAATCTACCAGCTTCCCCAAATCCAGTAGCTGAAATGGAAATATTAGGTAAGAATTATGGATTAGATTATCAATGTTTTGATCAAACAGGTCTTGCAGAAGTAATTTATGAAGTGAAAGAATGGAATGGCAGTGCTTATACTAGTGCTCCTATTGCAAGTTTTTATGGGAATATAAGCGGTTTAAATGGTCAATGTCCATCTCCAAGAAGATCTTAATCTTGTAGAATTAGTCTATAAAATGAAAGAATGGAATGGGAATAATTATGTAGGGGATCCAATTGCAAGTTTTTTATGGGAGTATAAATGATAATGATTGTCCAATTCCAAACTAAAAAAAATAAAATAGAAGCGGGTTTTACCTTAGTAGAAACTCTAATCGTAACAGTTATTGCTGGTATTTTATCCGCAATAGCAATTGTTAATCTTCAAGGCCAACTTAGAGATCAACGAGTTAATCAAGCAGCAGAGCAAATTCAAGGTAATTTAGAAGAAGCTAGACAAATAGCAGGGCAAAGAAGTAGAACTTGTCCAGTCACCATTGAAGAAGACAGAATTAGTACTACTGTAGGTGTATGTTTAGTCAGTGGGGATCAAGAGATTCCAGATGATATAAGAATCTTAACCAATTTAGAGCATCCAGATTTAGCAACTGCAACTGTTGAATTTAACTTTAGAGGAACTTCTACTGCTAGGCATAACGGTAGTCAACCTGATGCCATTATTGTAGTAACTAGAAGAAGTGACGATTTTGGACTAGCCAGATGTATTAGAGTACCTACCTCTATTGCACCTATAGAAATCGGTTTATATCAAGGATCTTTAACAAACCTTGACAATTCACAGTGCAATATAAATATAAATCCTTAATCTTAGATTGAGTTTGTGAAAATATTTAATTCTAGAGGGGCGTATTTTATGCCCTTATAACTTTTTAAGAAAAACGTAAATCACTTATATTAATTTCTCTTTATTCTTCCATTTATCCTATTCTCACTAGGAAAATATCTATCACAATTATGCGAAAAATGATATTATGACTACTCAAATTAATTCCACAAATTCACCTCCTTTGCCTCCTGGGAATTTAGGTTTACCTCTTATTGGTGAAACTTTAAGCTTTATTCTAGATAATGATTTTGAGCAAAAAAGACTAACAAAGTATGGCAATATTTATAAAACAAACATTTTTGGTCGTCCAACTGTCATGATGGTGGGGGCAGATGCTAATCAGTTTTTATTTAAAAATGAAAATAAATACGTTCGCTCAACTTGGCCAAAGAGTACTAGAATCTTATTAGGTTCATCTTCTTTATCAGTACAACAAGGAAATTTTCATGCCTCACGGCGCAAAATATTATCAGAAGCATTTAAACCAAGAGCTTTAGCTAGTTATATTCCTACTATAGAAAAATTTACTCAGGATTATTTAGCAAAATGGGAGAATATGAATGAATTAACTTGGTATCCAGATTTAAAAAATTATACTTTTGATATTGCTGGTAAATTATTAATCGGAGTTGATAGGGCATCTAACACTTCTTTGGCAAAACTTTTTACAGTGTGGTTTGAAGGTTTATTTAGTATTCCTATTTCTTTACCTTGGATGAAGTTTGGTAAAAGTTTAAGAGCTAGAAAAGGTATGTTAAATCATATAGAAGAAATTGTATTAGCCAAACAAAAACAAGAAAATTTGAGAGAAGATGCTTTAAGTTTACTCCTAGAAGCCAAAGATGATGAAGGAAATAGTCTCAGTTTAGATGAACTTAAAGATCAAGTGCTTTTATTATTATTTGCTGGACACGAAACTTTAACCTCGGCATTAGCTTCTTTTTGTATGTCAATGACTCAATATCCAGATATTCTTCAAAAAATACATGAAGAACAACGGAAATTTGATTTACCTATTACCATAGATAAGTTAAAAGAAATGACTTATTTAGATTGTGTCCTCAAAGAAGTCCTTCGCACAATACCTCCTGTAGGTGGTGGTTTTCGAGAAGTAATCGAATCTTTTGAGTTTAATGGTTATTTAATTCCTAAAGGTTGGATAATTCAATATCAAATTGGGCGAACTCATAAGGATCCAGAAATTTATTCTAATTCTAGCAGTTTTAATCCCGATCGATTTTCACCAGAAAAAGCAGAAGATAAACAAAAAACTTTTGCTTATATACCCTTTGGCGGTGGCTTACGAGAATGTTTAGGGAAAGAATTTGCTAAGTTAGAAATGAAAATTTTTGCTGCACTTTTGGCACGGAATTATCAATGGGAATTGTTACCTGAACAAAATTTAGCTATGGATTATTTTCCTTCTCCCCATCCTAAAGATGGTTTACAAGTAAAATTTTCTCGTATTAGTCAAGTATTTAGTTAAAATTAAACTTGAAACTTAAATTGTAGTTAAACTATCAAGCATTATGAGTTATCCCTCCCCACCTTGGAATCTTCAAGGTTATGCAATTCAAACTTTGAATTTTATCGATGTTGAAATTGCCCGTAATTTCATTCCTTCAGAGTTAGAAATAATTTCAATTTTCCCAGGGAAAACCCTTGGAGGCACTTATTTTTCCGTCTACCAAACTGGCTCAATTCTTCAATATAATGAGTTAATTGTTGTTGCCGGTTTAGTGCGTTTTGGTAATAAAATTGGTTCTTGGATTTCCCATATTTATGTCGATCATGAGGATTCTGTCGCAGGTGGTAGAGAAATTTGGGGTTTACCGAAAGAAATGGCAAATTTTTCTTGGGATCAAAATCATGGCAAAATTACCGTATCTCAAAATAATTTACCTATTATTAACCTAAATTATCAAAAAGTATGGTTTAGTTTTGATTCTTGGAAACCAATACAATTTAGTGCCAATGGTTTTTCTGGATTAGATACGGAATTATTGTCTTTTCAAACTGATTTTAAATCTAAATTAGCTTTACTAACAGGCAATCTGGAAGTACCAAAAAATAGTCCTTTTGTAGGTTTAAAATTAGGAAATCCAAACTTAACAATAAATATGCAAAATTTAGAAATAGTTACTAAAAAACCAGATATTGTTGGTAAAAAAAGTATCAAAACCAAAACTCTTTAATTTTAATTAAAAATCCAAAAAATATGAAAATAAAACACTCTATTAATCTCCATAAAGCACTAACATTTCTATTTATTATAGGGTTAATGATAGGCTATGATAATTTTAGCATTGGACCTTATATTTATCTTGCTCTTCATGGCACTTATGGATTGATGTGGTTAGTTAAAGATCGAATCTATCCTGATAAACAATGGGAAGAAGAAATGCCTTTATCAATTGGAATACTTACCTTTATTATCTTACTCTTATATTGGGTTGCTCCATTTATTCTTATTAGTAGTAAATCTCAACCTTCTCCATTTTGGATAGCTTTAGCTGTATCCATTAATATTTGGGGTGTATTTCTTCATTATGCTAGCGATAGTCAAAAATATTTTACCCTTAAATATCGCCGAGGATTAATCACAGAAGGATTTTTTGCTAAATGTCGCAATACTAACTATTTAGGAGAGATTTTAATTTATGCAGGATTTGCAACTTTAGCTCAACATTGGTTACCTTTTCTAATTTTAATTGGATTTATAGTTGGGATATTTCTTCCTAATATGTTGAAAAAAGATCAATCTCTCAATCGTTATCCAGAATTTGAAGCCTATAAAAACAATTCTGGCTTATTGTTACCACAATTATTTCCTAGCAATTCTCAAGGAGAAACACAAATTTCAAGTAAGTAACTAACTAAGAAGTAGTAATTAATAAGTTTTTATCTTCATTGATATCTTTACTTAAAAATTACTACTTTATGCTTGATATTGAATAATATAATAAATATGCTAGTGTGCAGAAAATATTTATTAATGGATATAGTTACTTCCTAGACTTAAATTCATTATTGTAATCCTACCTGTTTTTGTAATTGTTGTAGACTAACTTCTAATTCACCTATAGAATTATCTGTAGAAACTAAATGTAACTCAAAAGGAGATATACTTATATAATTTGCATAGGATGACCTCAAATAAGCAAAAAATTCAGGATTATTAGCGATATGTACTTTAAAAAATGCTAAAGCCATAGAGTCAGAATACACATTTAATAATTCTGGATCTGGAAGAGTTAATTCTGGAAAAGAGTTTAAAAGAGCATCTGCACCCCCATCAAGTTGAGAAAAATCCACATGGGCTTGTCCTTCTTCTAAAGCTAAATATTTATTTTCACCAGTTAACCAAGGAAAAGAGCGAATTTGTTCAAATAATAAGGGCGTTGCAGGATCGTTACTACCAGCACCAATAAAAACAGGTATGGAAATTTGACTTAAACCCCTTTGACCAAAAATAATACTATTTACTGGATTAAATGCTATTACCCCTTTAACCCGATCGTCTCGGAAATCGTATTCTTTTCTAGGTAATTCCAAGGCACGACACTGAAGCAAAAGAGAAATATTTGGTTCTTTTTGGGTAGCACAAACTCCCTCAAGGTTGTCAAAATCGATTTTTGCACCAGCTAAAGCCAATACGGTATAACCCCCAAAAGAATGGCCCACGACTCCAACGTTTTCTAAATCCAATCTTCCTTGAAATTGAGATTGGTTTTGTTGTTCTAAATAATCGATAACATAACTAATATCAGCAGGACGATCTGTAAATTCTTCTAAGTTAAAAATTTCTGATGAAAAACCTTGCAACATTGATTCCACATGGGCAAAATCACTACCGGGATGCTGAGGTGCCGCTACTAAAAATCCATATGTAGCCAGATGATTTCCTAGACGTTGGAAATTTTTTGGATCGGAAGCTAAACCATGAGAAGCAATAATTACTGGGGTTTTTCCTGGTATTAATGTTTGAGGTTTATAGATATCCACATAAAAAGTACGATCGCGATTTGAATCCTTTAAAGTGACGGTATTTTGCTCTACTTCAAACTTCCCGGGATTGCGAATATCTAATAACTGAGAATAATCGACTTGCTCTTCTTTAGCTGCTTCTAGATTTGACAATCTTTCCATTTCTTTGACCATCATTTCCGTAACTCTGGCTACTTTATCCACCACCTTTGCTACTTCAACGATATCCTCAGTATTTAGCTGAATATTAGTGGGGAAGTTACGGAGAAAATTTAGAACACTTAGCCCTTCAGGTGAAGCTGCTGCTTGAACTACTGCACCTCTTAGAGCAAATTGTCCATTTTGTCCACCTTGAATAGTAATTAAATTGCCAATTCTTTCTAGAATCTGTTCTCCCATTGGAGTACGAAAGAATCTATATAAATGTATTGGATTTACTTCTTGAGATCTTACAAGAACTTCACGAAAATTTTCGATTTCTTCTTCTTTTATGTTGTCAAAATAAAATGCTAATTCCTTATTAATTGTTCCTTCTTCGGCGAATTCTTCTAAAGAATCTATTCCTATAGAAAGACGGAGTGGGCCAAATGTAAAAAATAGTCTTTCTGCGGCATTGGCAGGAATTGCTGTTAAAATAGCTGCACTAATGCCTAATACGGAAGACTGGAATAGGCGTTTAAGGAAAGAATGTTGAGATTGAGGAGTTTTCTTCAACTTTTTATCAGAATCCCTATCAAAAAGTTTTAATTTTTTTAGCATTTAATTATACTATTAACTATGGACAATAATAACTGTATATCCCAATGGATACTTACAGAATTAAGAATTAACAATTAACATTATAAAAGAAGGATTAGGAAAATAGGGATTAATCGAGATTTCTCTAATCTAAAAAGGCTTTCGCTAAATATTAAAAATAATGAGAAAAAGTTATGTCTGGTTAATTGGAGGAACAGCAGAAAGTGCTACTATAGCTCAATTATTAGCTACTGAAAAAATTCCTACCATTATAACAGTAACTACACCAAATTCTGTTGCCCTTTATCCTCCAATTCCTCTGTTTCAAGTAATGGTTGGCAAAATGGATTCACCCCAGATTATCTTGTTTTTGCAGCAACAACAAATTATTGCTGTGGTAGATGCAAGTCATCCTTTTGCTACTGCAATTTCTCAAAATGCCATGGCTGCTACAAAAGAGTTAAACATTCCCTATCTTCGTTATGAACGTCCTATAATTGATACCATTGAAGATGGTGTTATCCAATTAGATAGTTTTGATACTCTCTTGGCAGGAGATTATCTCCAACAACAAAGGGTTTTGTTAACTATTGGTTATCAAGTTTTACCTCAATTCCAATCTTGGCAAAATCGCACTACTTTATTTACTCGCATTCTGCCATCTCAGGAGTCTTTGGAAGTGGCAACCAAAGCCGGATTTACTAACCATAGAATCATTGCAATTCGCCCTCCTGTTAGCTGGGAGTTAGAAAAAGCTTTATGGCAACAATGGCAGATTTCTTTGGTGGTTACTAAGGCTTCTGGTGTTGCTGGTGGGCAAGAAATTAAAGAATCTGTGGCTAGAGAGTTAGGTATTCCTCTCATTGTCATTAATCGTCCACAAATTTCTTATCTTCGGCAAACTTCTTTATTGGATGACGTGTTACAATTTTGTTGCCAATTTTATTCTTAGTTAATTTAGTCTTAGTGAATTATGTCTGAATCTATTACCCCAATCATTAGCGATCGTATTTGTCAACATATGAACGAAGATCATGCCAATGCTGTGTTGCTTTATGCTCAAGTTTTTGGCAATACTCCGGAAGCTCAAAAGGCGACAATGCTTTCCATCGATCCTGAAGGAATGAATTTATTAGTCACTCTTGAAGAAGAATCTGAAATGAGAATTACATTCGATCATCCTTTAAAAGATGCTGAAGATGCTCATCATACCTTAATTGAAATGGTTAAACAAGCCAGACAAAAATAAATGGCTGGTGACCATTAAAAATAAATAATTTATCTATCGTAAATTTAGCTCTATATTTAGCTATGCTTAACCATATTTTCTAGATTTATCTTTGTATAAATCTAATCATTTAAATCTTCAAATAGCTAATTCCTTAGAAATTCTGCATTGTCTTCTGGTAGAGATGGATTAATACTAATGCCAGATCCGATTTCAAAACCTGCTGGAGTTGTTAATCTAGGTTTTATTTGACAATACCAATGTACTTGTGGTTCTTCTGCCTTATAACGAGCAGCGGTATTAATGACATAATTATAATCAGGATCGTTTAATTTGTCGTACATTTTTCCTAAAACATGTTTTAACATAGCAGCAAAATCTGACTTTTGTGGATCGGAAATACTCCCAAAATCTGCTTGATGATCTTTAGGCATGATCCAAGTTTCATAAGGAACTTCCGCAGCAAAGGGTATAAAAGCAACAAAGGATTTATTTTCTGCTATTATTCTAGTTTTTTCTTTTAATTCAAATTCTAAGACATCGCAAAATATACATTTTCCCCAATCATCAAAATAACGTTGAGCTTCTTCTTCTTGCCAACGACGGTGTTGAGGAACTATGGGTGTGGCTATAATTTGGGAATGAGGATGAACTAAAGATGCTCCGGCTCGTTTACCATGGTTCCGAAAAATGATTACCATCATACTTTCATTATCTTCCATCAGATTGATATACCTTTGATAATAAGTTTCGATGATTAGTTCTACCTCTTCTTGTGACATGGTAGCGATATCTGCATTATGTTTAGGACTTTCGATGACTACTTCATGTTTACCATAACCTGGCATGGTTAGATAAATTCCAGATTCTGAACGAATAGTGTTTTCATGAGGACTTAAGGCAGGAAATTTATTATTGATCACTCTAGTTTGCCAATTATCTTTGTTATCTTTTGGTAATTCTAGGAGAATTCCTCCTAACATTTCTTCTTTTCCTGGACAAAAAGGGCAGTTTGATGCTTGATTAATGGAAGATTCTTCTAATCCTCCTTCTTTTTTAAAATCTAGAGGGCGTTTACCTCTAGCAGGTGCATAAATTACCCATTCTCTAGTTATTTTGTTGAGTCTGATATGATTAGTTTCCATCTGTTTTATGTCTCTATCGGTTAATTTTTCTTCAAGCTTAATCTGATATCAATTTGTCTTTAATAATGATAAAGTTAAAAATTTCCAAATCTAGGATAATTAACCAAAATTTATTCTCCCATTCTCCCCATCCAAGATTTAAGTAATAAGTAATAAGTAATAAGTAATAAGATGCACTCTTTGTCTCCCTTGTCTTCCTTGTCTTCCCCTAACCATTGTATATAATACTAATGGATAAAATGATATTACTCTCCCCATTCTCTTCTCAATGTCTATCACTATTAAAGAAAAACCATATGAGGCTATAGTGAAAAATCTAAAAAAAATCTAATTAGAATTCCTATGGTAGCAATAGAGTTTGTGCATTATGGACAAAAAAGTTAACTGAACTTAACTTAACTTTATTCTCTTGATTTCTTTTCTTGACTACTGAAGATTAATCGTGGAGAATATATTTAGAAGCATAAGTATTAAATTTTATAGAGTGAGTATTTATAGGGGGTAAAGATGGAATTAGCAGAATGTATTCTTAAACGAAGAGATACTCGTCATTTTAAAAGTGAGTCAGTCCCTAATCTTGTAATACAAAGAGCACTACAAGCTGCTCATAATGCTCCTAGTGTTGGATTAACTGAGCCATGGAGGTTTATCTTAATCGAGTCTGAAGAAACTCGTAGAAAGATTAAAGACAATTTCGATCATATGAGAATTGAGGCGGAGTCAACTATCGATGATCAACAAAAACTTAAACTTCATAAAACATTAAAACTTGAATCAATTATGGATGCTCCGGTAGGGTTGGCTATTTTTTGCGCAATGCCTGAAGAAAATAGCTACGTTTTAGGAACAACAACTACCATCAAAAAAGATATTTTATTTTGGAGTGTGGCTTGTGCCATTCAAAACCTTTTGCTTTCTCTAACAGATCAAGGATATAGTGCAGGATGGGTTTCTGTTTTTGATTTTGAGATTTTTAAGAATATTCTCAATGTTCCTAATAATTGGGAACCTATGGGATATCTATGTATTGGTAAGCCTGATACTGATTACAATGGTCAACCTATGCTTCAAAAAAATGGCTGGAAACAACGATCTCCAGAACCTGTGGTTATATATAAATAATTATTCCTTTTGATAGTTTTTATTTTAAATCAATGATTTAGTTTAATTAATATTAAATATAATTTATAATTAAGCTAATCTTATGAATTAGAAAGTTCTTTGAATCTAATACTCTACTTCTCTTTTAGGCGTACCATATAAATAGTGATCATGTTGATAAGCTAAATCCGTAATTCCTGCATCTATTTGACATTCTTGAATAATCAAATCCCATTCATCAGGTAATCTCGAATCTTCTTGGTTATTCTTTTCTTGCTTTTTAAGCTCTTCCATTATTAATAAAGCTATTTTTCTTGTTCTATTTCTGGTAAAAGTTGAACTTGATTAATTGCTTCTGTTAATAAATCATTCATAATAATAGTTTTTTATTTTGTTATTTTTTATCTATTATACCAATTTGTCTTTAATGATGATAGAGTTAAAGCTATATAAAACCTGCTGATTCTCAACCCAAAATCCCTCTTCCTTGTCTTCCTTGTCTCCCTTGTCTTCCTTGTCTCCCCCTCACCATTGTATATTATACTTTTGGAAAAAT
>JANQIW010000134.1 GCA_028281945.1 Prochloraceae cyanobacterium PL24a_bin.78 | reverse complement strand
TATCAAGGTATTCTCAATAAGCCATAGAAACGAATAGTGCACTCAATCCTTGAAACTATTGCCTTGTAAGGCTTTTAAGCGGATTGTCACCCTTTCAGAGATCCAGGTGTACCTGCGCTAATTGAAGAAAAAGGTTTAAGAGCAGTAAATACTGCTTGATCTACAAATACTCCTGAATTATAAAATTGAGCACGAAAAAGAATTTTATCGGCAAGCCCCTTCATCTCAATCTTTTGTATGGGGATTGGTCCAGCTCCACCACCGAAATATCCATATGTTTCTTTTTCTCCTGTCTCATAAACAACCTCGATACCAGCACACCTTCGATATGGTTGACCAGGCTTCATCTCAACCAAAGTAACTTGGTCTATCTTTGAATAATGATTATAATTTGCTGGATTTTCTGGAATATCGAGCATTTTATTAAAAAGCTCTTTTGAATTACTAAAATCATATTGGAATTTGCCTACTCTATGTTGAGGTAGGGCAATTTTAAGATGAATAGGTAAATTAGTTTGAGTAGGATACTGTGATCTTATTGACCATATCTCTACATCAGAAAATGCACTCATCATATAGTAACTATATAAATCCATGAGTCCATTGTAATCTGTATTATATCTCTCATCTGTGCCTACTCCCCAACCAGAGGGTACAGCAGTAAGTGCTTGATCCATATCAGATTTCAATTTAATTGTTTCATTTTTTATATATTGAATAGCACCATTTTGACCAGACATGAGTTGGTTAAGTAGAGCCTTCTCTTCCTGTATTTCCCCATCGGTTAATAAAAAGGTTCTTCCATTATTAATACACTCAAGACGAAAACTTAAAATTAGATTTACCATAGCTGTAAACAATGGTGTATGGTAATATGATCTACTTAAACCGGGAATTTTGAACTGTTTTTCTATTCCATCTAATTCATTGCTTAGATATCGAGCAGATTCCCGAGCTAAATCCCATTTTTTTTCATCAATACGCCGATAAAAAGTGTTTAATTTCTGATAAATATTAGAAATTGTGCCACTAAGTATATTCCAAGTATTTTGATCTACTTTTTCGCCAACCAACTGTTCTACTTGATTTCGGATTTGTTCCCAAAGATTTATTTGTGTAGAAGGCCAAAAGATATTAATAAATGCCGATGTAATGTTGCCTACAACTGGAATATAACTTGCCAGAGAACTAAGTATTATTTTTGAAATCACAAATGCGTCTGTTTCCCCCAGCCAATATGCTGGGCCAATGCCCAAAAGTCCTTGGAGATAAGGATCTGTTATCTTTCCATTTACTTTATTTTCTAAAAGTATTTGAACTTTTTCAAGCAATATGGGATTATTGGAATCCTCGTTAGTATCAGTAACGATCTCTGATGTATTCATAAAACCTCAAAACATTGAAGATAAACTAGATTTTGACTTACTTAGACTTAGATATTTTCTCAAACTTAAAAGATTTAAAATCTTATTAATCTAAATCCAGAACTATCGTACCATCAATTATCCCGAAAATTCTATACAAAATCTAAAGATTTCTCATCATGTTTCATTAATCAATTTTCCCTCCTTCACCTTGAAAAGTTGGAAAGTATCAACTCGGGAAAGATATTGAATAGGAGAAGTATCAACAATGACATTAGGCATTAGTCATATCCTCAATCAATTCTGCCTCTGAAAGTTGAAAAGTATCAACTCCATAACTAGCAAGCTTTGAGAGGAAAACAACTCGCCCAATCCCTGCTAAGTCAGCAGCCGCACCAGCACTGAATTTTCCTAATTCATATAGTTTAATGGCAGCAGCAAGAGATATTTCTTGTCCTAATTCTTCTGGGCTTAAATGTAAAGCAAGGGCTGTTTCTTCTGATAAAGATAAAGTGATTTGATACATAATAGATTAAGAGTATTTTTCTTAATTCTATCTTTCTTCATCTCTATATATCTTAATATCAATTTTCTAAAAAAATGATGGAGTTAAACACCCTAAATCCAAGATAATCAACCACAAAGAAAAATTATATTATCCATTAAGCCAAATATATTCAAGTATTGTTTTTTTTTCTTAGACTTAGGATAAAAAATAATAAATATAGACAATTCAAAATAACCAATAGACAATTAACAATTAACCATAGACAATAGGGAAATAAGAATCAAATTTTCAACCATTAACCAATGAGTCAAATATTGAAAATCGGCCATCGCCAAATCACAAAAGACAATATCTTTAATTTGTTAAAAGAATACAAGTTAATCCCTCAATTGGCACGAGAAATTTTAATCGAAGATGCCATCGCCAAAATAGAATGCACCCCCGAAGAAACTGATCTGGCTAAACAACAATTTTGCCAAACCAATCAAATAACTAGTCAAGAGCAATTGCAAGCATGGCAAAAGCAGCAGAATATTAGCAATGAACAATTAGAACAGCTAATCTTAAAAAAACTTAAAATTCAGAAATTTAAACACACAAATTTTAACAATCAATTACAATCCTATTTCCTCAAGCGTAAAACCATGCTTGATAAGATAGTCTATTCCCTAATCCGAACTAGTGATTCAGGCATAGCTCAAGAATTATACTTTAGAATTCAAGAAAACGAAAACTCCTTTGCAGACTTAGCCAGAGAATATTCACAAGGCCCAGAAGTTCAAACAGGAGGCTTAGTAGGGCCGGTAGAAATGAATACACCCCACCCCAAAATTGCCCAAATGCTTAGCTCTTGTAAACCAGGAGAACTTAAACCACCAGCGAGAATCGGGGAATGGTATGTAATCATTCGTTTAGAAAAACTAATCCCAGTAAAACTAGACGAAGCCATGCAGCACAGGTTATTAGACGAACTATTTAATATCTGGCTTAAAGAACAAATACAAAAAGAAGTATCATTTCAAGAAGAACCGGTAGAAACGGTAGAAACGGTAGAAGATGATTATTGGGCAAAAACTTAGACAAAATTAAGGAATCCATCTTTGTAATTGTTATAATTTCCTCGTTACCTTACTATCGAAGAGAAACCCTGTTTTTCCTATTAAAATTTGGTAAAATTATCTGACTATTGCTTATGATATATACTAAAAACGCCTTTTGCGATTTTCTCTCCCAAACCGCCCCATTTAATAAATTGCCTCCAGAGGAAATGGCTCAATTGGCTGAAACTATGCAGCCTTTACGTTATCGTATGGGGCAAGTGGTGATGGTGCGGGAAAAAATGCCTCCTCATATAGCTATTGTTTATGAAGGCCAAGCCCGTCTGTTAGGTTATGATCCTCGGACAAATATGCCTGTAACTTTAAAATTACTTAGACCAGGATCTATTATTGGCTGTGTAAATTTAGTGAGAGGTACTCCTTGTGAAACAGTGATCGCATCCTCTGAAGCTACTTGTTTAACTCTAAGTATTCAAGAATTTGTCAAAATTTTAGAAAGACATCCTTTCATTAAAACCGAATTTCAAAACCAATGCAGTCTAATAGAAGTATTCGATTTGCTAGGAAATCAATTAGTTCAAGAAGCTATTGGAGATGGAAATCTCAAAAACTTAGCCTTAGAAGCATTGGAAAGAGTAGAAGTTAAGTATTTACCTTCAGGAGAAATCAATTTAGCTGAAGATAAAGAACTGCAAAAAAAAGAGAATATTTGGGTAGTAAGTGGTGGAGAGATAACTTCTATATCATTAGGAAGTCGCATTAATATAGAAAAAACTCCTACAATTGAAGTAAATTCCAATAGATGTCGTTTAATTGGAATTCCCTCAGAAATCCTACAGCAAAGAATAACTGAGGAAGAAAATCAAATAAAATTAGAAAAACAAATAACAAAATTAGAAGAAAAAGAAACAGTATTAGCAAAAAATCAAACAAAAGAAGAAAATCAAACAGAAAAACCAAATCATTATACAGTATTAGATAATGGAAATAGTGGGAATAATGGGAATAATGGAACTAAAAGAAATCTAATACCCATTGACCCAACACCAGAAGAAATCGAAGAAGAAGAAATACCCTACGCTCCAGTTGAATTAGTAGGAGAACCACAAAAAGAGCAAGAAACAGAAACTCAAGGAAGAGGAAAAAGAAAAGATAAAAACAAAAAATACCCTCATATTTATGGAAAAGATCCCATAGATGCAGGAGTAGCTATCTTCCAAATGCTAAGTAAGTATTTTGGAATGCCTTTTAGGAAAGAAGTGATTAATCGAGTAGTTACGGATCAAATTAATCGAGGTGGTAATCTTTCCCTGAATGTTTGTGGAGCAATTATGGAATTAATGGGATTAAGTGCTCAATTAATTACCATCCCAGGGAAATCTTTATCTCGGGCAAATACTCCAATCCTATTACAATGGCAAGATTCTCTAGCCATAATCTACGAAATAAATGATAAAGAAGTAGTTATCGGCGTTCCAGAAATGGGAATCCTCACTAGGCCAATAGAAGATTTTCTAGAGACATGGGAAAGTCCGGGACAAATATTACTCTTAAAGAAAAACAAAGAAACCCCTCAAGAAAGATTTGGTTTAAATTGGTTTATTCCTTCTCTAAAAAAATATAGTTGGACTCTAATTCAAGTATTTATAGCTTCCTTTTTTGTTCAATTATTTGGACTCGCCAATCCCTTGATGATTCAAATTATCATCGATAAAGTAATCAACAATAATAGCCCTGATACACTCAATGTATTAGGAACATTACTATTCGTAATAGCCATAGCAGAAGCATTATTAACCACCCTGCGAACCTACTTATTTGTAGATACCACCAACAGAATCGATATGGCATTGGGATCGGAAATTATCGATCACCTTCTACGTTTGCCATTAAGATACTTTGAACGTCGCCCTGTAGGGGAAATTTCAACAAGGGTAAATGAATTAGAAAAAATTCGTCAATTCCTAACAGGAACCGCCTTAACTGTTGTATTAGATGCAGTATTTTCTGTAGTGTACATTGCAGTAATGTTTTTCTACAGCCCTCTCCTAACTCTAGTAGCTTTAGGAATTATCCCAATTTTTGTAGTAATGACATTAATATTTTCCCCAACCATAAGACGGCAATTGCGTAATAAAGCAGAAAAAAATGCCCAAACACAGTCTTATTTGGTAGAAGTAATGTCTGGGATTCAAACAGTAAAAGCCCAAAATATCGAATTACGCTCTCGTTGGCAATGGCAAGAAAAATATGCTAGATACGTAGGAGCTGGATTTAATACAGTAATTACTTCAACTTTAGCCGGATCAACCAGTAGTTTTCTTAACAAGCTTTCAGCATTATTAGTCTTGTGGGTAGGAGCATCTTTAGTATTACAAGGAGAATTAACTCTAGGACAATTAATTGCATTTAGAATTATCTCTAGTTACGTAACTTCACCAATTTTACGTCTAACTCAACTGTGGCAAAATTTCCAAGAAACAGCCTTATCTTTAGAGCGTTTAGCAGATATTGTAGATCATCCCCAAGAAGCAGAAGAAGATCGTCAAAACATTCCTATGCCTCTAATTAAAGGAAAAATTAGATATGAAAATGTTTCCTTCCGTTTCAAAAATAGTGGGCCATTACAACTTAATAATGTCAGTGTAGAAATTCCAGTAGGTACTTTTGTAGGCATTGTCGGACAAAGTGGAGCAGGTAAAAGTACTTTAACTAAATTAGTTTCTAGATTATATGAGCCAGAAGGAGGCAGGATTTTAGTCGATGGTTACGATATTAATAAAGTAGAATTATACTCTCTCCGTCGTCAAATAGGAGTAGTACCTCAAGAAACCCTTTTGTTTGATGGAACAGTCCAAGATAATATTGGTTTAACTAATCCAGATGCTACTACTGAAGAAATAATTCAAGCAGCAAAAGTAGCCGCAGCACACGAATTTATTATGGGCTTGCCTAATGGTTATAATACTAGAGTGGGTGAAAGAGGAGCAGGTTTGTCAGGGGGGCAACGTCAAAGAATCGCTATTGCTCGATCGGTTTTACAAAGACCTCAAATTCTGGTGTTAGACGAAGCCACTAGTGCATTGGACTATAACACAGAACAACAAGTTTGTCATAATTTAATCGATGCTTTTAGCGATCGGACTGTATTGTTTATCACCCATCGTCTAGGAACTATTAAAAAGGCAGATCTAATTATAATGATGGAGCAAGGAAAGATTGTAGAACAAGGAACTCATGAGGAATTAATGGCTTTACGAGGTCTTTACTACTGTCTGTATCAGCAACAAGAAGCAACAAAATAATCACAATATAATTCCAATAGTTAAATGATGAATCAATCTATGAATAACAATGGTAATGGTAATCACGGAAAGAGTTTCCAAAATGGTAATGGCAAAGGTAGTTATCCTAAAACTGGCTTGAAAATGGCTAATTATCAAGAGGAATCCGAATCTAATCAAACCTCAGTTGAGTTAGAAGAAGCACCATTCGATCGACAAGTTGTATTGCGCCAGTCTCCCGTATGGGCAAGGGCAGTAGCTTTTACTATTATGGGAATAACTACTTTTGGGATTATTTGGGCATCAGTGGCCAAAATTGAACAAGTAGTTCCAGCAAGAGGGCAACTTAAGCCTCAAGGAGAAGTGAAAGAGGTTCAAAGCCCTATTAATGGTGTAGTCAAAGAAGTGTTTGTCAAAGAAGGAGATCATGTAGAGGAAGGGCAACTATTATTAGTTTTAGATTCTCAAGCCTCTGCGGCTCAATTAAAGTCTTTAGAAATGATACAAGGTTCTTTAGAACAAGAAAATAAGTTTTATCGCTCTTTGATCAATCAGCCTTTAGATAAAGATATTGCAGAGAAAATAGAGGACATTGATTTACCTCCAGAAGTTACTTCCTTAGCACAAAATCGCTCGGAATTAATCTCAGAAAATCAGTTATTCCGAATTTTGTTGGGTGAATCTATTCCTCTAAGTAGTTTGAATAGTGAACAATTATTGCGTCTACAAGCGGCACGATCGGAATTTCAGTCTCGGGTGATGGTGAGGACTTTAGAAGTTAATCAACTACAAAAACAATTTAGACAAAATCAAGTCCAATTGAATGATACTAGATCTCAGCTAGCTACCGATCGAGTTGTCTTAGATCAAATTAAAAGTCGTAATGAAAGATCATTAAGTCAAGGTGAACAAAGTTTAGCCATTGAGGAAAAAATTCTAGAAAATCTTCAGCCTTTGGTAAATGAAGGAGCTGTGGCTAGAATACAGCTAGAAAGGCAACAATTAGAGGTGAATGATCGTCATGCGAGGTTAATTGAGCAAAAAGCTACAGGAGGCATTGAATTCGATCGACAGGAACAACAAATTGAAACTCGTTTAGCTGAAATAGATAATTTACTTGAAGAACAGCAACGTCTACAATACCAGGTTAGTCAAGCTGAACAGGAATTGGAAAATACTAAAGCTCAAACTAGAAGGGATTTACGAGATCGAATTGCTGTTAATAAACAAAGAATTGCTGAAATAGACAGTCAACTAAATAAGATTTTGGTTGAGAATGACAAACGAATTGCTGAACTTTATAGTGAAATTAAAAGTGCTCAAGTAACATTAAATTATCAAGAGATTAGATCTCCCGTATCAGGAACAGTTTTTGATTTAAAAGCATCTCCCGGATTTGTGCCTCAACCAAACCAAGCTGAACCTCTTTTGAAAATAGTTCCTAATGATAAGTTAATTGCTGAAGTATTTATTACAAATGAAGATATTGGTTTTGTAGGTGAAGGACAAGCTACAGATGTTCGGATTGACACCTTCCCATTTAGTGAATTTGGTGATATTAAAGGTGAAGTTATTTCTATTGGTTCTGATGCTTTAGAACCAGATCAAGTGTATAATTACTATAGATTCCCTGCTAAAGTGAGTTTAGATCGACAAAAACTGGTACTTGCTAGTGAAAGAGAAATCGATTTACAATCTGGGATGTCTGTTAGTGTGAATATCAAGGTAAGGGAAAATCGTACTGTCTTGAGTATCTTTACTGAGTTGTTTTCTAATCAAGTTATTGAACCTCTTAAAAAGGCTAAATAGTTTTCTCAATAATCTAAATAATTTATAGTATATTACGAATATAAATACTAATTTAATTAATAAAATAGGTATTTCTGAATAAGTTGATAGTTCAGTTATGCCTATTTTTTTAGGATTTATTCCTCTTGCCAAAGAATTCTCAAAGCCATAAAAGCAAATCCAAGAGAAGCTATAGCTTTAAGCAAACGAGTAGGTAAAATTTGTGCCACACTACCACCAACAATTACCCCTAAAAAACTTGTCAAAATCAAAGCAATAATTGAGCCAAAAAATACTGCCCGAGGATATTTTGTGCTGCCTCCTAAAGCTATTGCTGCTAACTGACTTTTATCCCCTATTTCTGCTAAAAATACTGTGATAAAACTTAATCCAAATAATTGCCAATCCATGGTTTTTTTTGATTATTTTTTAACTAATTAATTTTTAATTGTACTAATTTAATTGTACTAATTTTACGATTGATTTTATGATTAACAAATCATTTAATAATTCATTATATCTACTAATAATAAACCAGAAATTACCAACAAAAGCATTGCCACACCTAAATCTAAAAGTTGTGGAGATAAACGTTTTGCTAACCAATAACCGATTAAAACTCCTAATAAACTAGTAGAAATTAAAGCTAGTGCCGCTCCTGCAAATACTACCCAAGGAGATTGGGATTCGGCAGTTATTAATAATGTTGCTATTTGGGTTTTATCTCCCATTTCTGCAACAAATATAGTTAGAAAAGTAGAACTTAAAACAGTCCAAAAACCTATTTTACTTTTTGTTATTTGTTGTTCTTGGAGTTGCTCTTGGTTTTGTTGAAGATTTTCTTCTTGGGAGATAGAATCTGATTTTTTAGGATTGACTGGTTCGATGAAACTCACAATTTTTTTTATGTTAATTGATTACTGGTTTTGAGAATATTATCTTGAATATTATCTCAAATATTATCGCAAATATTATTTCAAAATTTAGGATTAATTTGTAATAACTTTAAATCCCAATTTGTTGACGATAATTATCTATTTCCTTACTATGGTTGCCATATCGATCTTGAATATGCTCTAGACAACAATTAATAGCAAAATCATCAAATTCAGTTTGTCTAACCCCATACATTTCTTCAAAAATATCTACTTCTACTCGACAAAAACGAGGCCTTTCTTGATAAATTTTACACTTTCTTGAAGAATGATCGTAATTTTGACACCAACCATCCTCTCCTACCATACTCAAATACAATTCTAACTGTGAAGGAGAGAGAAATTCCTCTAAAAATGGTCGCTCTAATGGATTAAGATAACAACAAGCCCCACAATTTAATACACATTGCCATTTTGCCATAGTTAATTTTCCTCAGCTAATTTTCCTCAGTTAATTTGTCTTAGTTAATTTGTCTCAGTTGAACACATAAAACTTTATGAAGTTTTGTAACTTTTCTGAAAAAGAAGAGATCCTATGCTTGTATGATCTATTTTGGTTTTTAATATACACCATTTTATTTTGGTGAGTTAGCCTAGGAAAAAGACTGTGATCTTTGGTTAGTCCATAAAAGCTAACTCTCACAACGATGGTATAATTTTTTAAGCATTAAAACAAACCCTATTTTAGAACTAAAACTAAAACTAAAACTAGAACTAAAACTAAAAAATTTCATGATTCATGGAGTTTTTACTGAGGGGATTTTTAGAGGTGATGGCCTCTTGATTTAATTAAACGTCAACAACATAACAATAGTATGAGGAGAAAAGATGGACTTTATCACTGGTTTGTTTAGCAACTTAAATTTGGAAGTAATTTTTCAATTAATCTTTCTTACTTTAATTTTGGTTTCCGGCCCTGTAGTTATCTTTTTATTAGCTTTTAATAAAGGTGACCTATAAAAGTGCTTTCTAATTGTTTTTATAATTTTTAAATTCAATTACTAATCCCGTTAAAACCTATATTTAACGGGAAAATTTTTTTAGAAAAAAGTCTTATTTTTAGAAACTTTACCTACTTTAAGCGAAAAAACCCTTAGCTACAACGGTATCATCTATGGAGGTAATTTCATAATTACTATTATTTAAAAAGTTATCTTCAGAATAAAGATTTTGAATACTGCCAAAACCTTTCTCATTAGTATTTGTAGAACCAATTAATCCAGGTGTTGATAAATCGATTAATTCTTCAGAACCTTCATTAATAGTGATGGGTATAATTTCAAATTCTTCGATAGTTTCAAAATTATTGTTGACCGTTCCAGAATTAGCAATTAACTCATCATTTCCATAATTAACTTGTAAATAATCTTGAACTGAACTACCATTTAAAAGTTCATCTGTTGTTTCAAGGGTTAATAAATTAGATGCTGGTGTTCCAGTCAACAAACTTCCTCGATCGGTATCCACATCATGTCTACCGAAACCTTTAGTATAAAGTGAACTATAATTCCAACTAGGACCACTAGATTGAACAAAATTTCTACCTTCTAATAAATCAATAAACACTTCATGGGCATAACTATGATTACCAATAAAAGTAAGTTGTCCCGGTTGGTTAAAATCATTCCAATTTAGATAAAAATCCAAATCTCCAAGACGATCATCATAACCCAAAGTAGAGCTAGTATGGAAAGTAATTACTCTATCCGCATCACTTGCATCTAAACGCTCGCTGGCAGGAGTTCTCTGGAAGAAATTGAAAAGATCCGGTTCAAAACCCGGGCCAGCTGGATCCAATCCCACTATTCTCTCAATGGATTGGCCTGTTAAATCACGATAAAAATCTGCCGCATTACCGCTAGCGTGTGCCCCTAAACTGTGTCCTATTAATTCTGTACGATTAGGATTAGTCACACCAATATCAGTTAAATAGTCTAATATCCCAGCTAATTGGAAACCAACATCTATGGTATCATCAACCGCACCAGGGTAATTAATCGTATCTACTGCATCCGCCCAATCAACTAATATCACATTAGCGAAGGGATTAATAGTTTTAAGTTCCTCAGCTATTTCCACTACCCAATCAGCATTAGAGCTACTTTGAAAGCCATGAGTGATAGTATAAGTTGGTTGATTATAGTAAAGTGAACCGAAAGAAGAGAATTGAGCTTGTACCATTTTATTTATCCTCTAAATTTTTTAGCTTATCTTATTTATTAGTATTTGCTTTTAGCCTGAAAGAAATCTGAGAAAAATCAAAGAATTGTTAGAGGATTTTCCGAGTAATTACTGAATTTTTCTAAAAAACCTTAATGATGATGGAAAAACACTAAATTCAAGCTTTTCCCAAGTTTGTTAATTAAAATTGAAGCCAAAAATTTCAGAATCAATCAAATTTGAATGTTCTTTACAATCTAGCCAAAGTACTATTTTGTCAAAATTAATATCAATTAAGCCAAAAGCAAACCATTACCTTGACATATCCAATATTATATTTTAATTAAAATTAGGAATATTTTGAAAATGATTTAATAAAATTTCTTTTAACTTAAAGCTTGTAGTGCTGCTTTAATTAACTGATAATAATAAGGCTTAGTAACATTAACATTTATTAATTTACTTTTAGTCTTTAAAATACCGGTTTTTTGCCCTTTAATTAAGGTTAATAAATCTCCTCGATGATTTTCGATTCGTAACTCTTTTGAATCAGAAACCAAATGGGCAACATAGGAACTATCATTATATTGAAAAACTGCTGGTTTTTTCCCAGAATTATGATTAGGAATACGCGCACCAATTAATTCGATTTCAATAGTTTTAGTATCATTCCAACTATTTTCTTGTATCTTATAAGCAACATCTAAAAGTTGAGGAAGAGGATAATAATCCCCCCAACGCCAAGCAATACCTTTAATTTCTGTTGTATCATCAGCTAAAGTTAACTTGAGATGATTAGTGCCAACAATTCTTTGTTCTAAAACCCTTACATTAGGAGTCCAAAACACAGGAAATTCATTTTCAATTCCCCAAGGTTGAAGGCTATCTATTTGCCGATATAAATTGAAATTTAACTCATTAAATGGGGTTTGAGTATCGATTTTTATTAATGGTTTAAGATGGTTTTCTTCGAGACATTGATAGGCAAACTGAATTAACCTTTTCTTAAAATCAGGTAAATTTTTAGTAAGTAGACTAAATCCTCCCGCTGCTTTATGGCCTCCATATTTAGTCAGTAAATCGTCACAAAATTCTAAAGCTTTAAACACATGAAATTCTTCAATTCCTCGAGCGGAGCCACGCAAATTTGTCTCATCATCTTCTTCATAAGTACCAATAAAAACTGGTACTCCATAACGCTCTACTAAGCGGGATGCAACGATCCCTATTGCACCATGATGCCATTTTTTATTAATAACTACTAAAACTCGATCGCCAAGATAATCAATGGGAGTTTGTTCAATTAAAGACTTAGCTTCATCTTCAATTTCCTGACATAATTGCTGACGTTTTAAGTTAAGATTTTCACATTCAATTGCTTTTTCCAAAGCTAATTTTCCATCCTCTGTAGTTAATAACTGAATCACAATATCAGGATCACTAAGACGGCCCACAGCATTAATTCTCGGACCCAATTTAAAGCCAATATCATCAGGTTTCAATTGCTTTTTTTCCCTTACCTTAGAGACATCAATTAAAGCTTGAACTCCCGTTAACTTAGAATTAGCCAATCTACGTAATCCCCGTTTCAGCCAGCGACGATTGACACCGATTAGGGGAGCTAAATCAGCAATTGTACCTAGAGTAAATAATTCCAATAATTGCTCTGTTAAACCTTGAAGTTTCCCCAAACTTTGGGCGGTGGAAATAGCTAAAATATATGCCACTCCTACTCCTGCTAAACCTCGATAAGGAGAGGTAAGGGGAATGAGTTTAGGATTTAAAATAGCATCGGCAGGAGGTAAAGTTTCTGGTGGATTGTGATGATCCGTAATAATGACACTCATACCTAATTCTACTGCTCTAGTAATAGGTGCATTAGCGGAAATCCCATTATCTACAGTTAAAATTAATCCCACTCCATTGTCGGCAAATTCTTCCACAATACGTTCATTGATACCATAACCATCTTTCATCCGGCTAGGAATAGCATAGTCAGCTTTTGCACCAAAATGTTTTAAGGCTCGTAATAATAAAGCTGTGCTTGTCATGCCATCGGCATCGTAATCTCCGCAAATAGCAATGATCTCATTGGATTCAATGGCTTCTTTGATTAACTCAATACTGATTGCTAAATCGGGAAATTCGTCTATGGGTGAAGGTAAATTTTGAGATTCTGGATCGATATGGATTAAAGCTTCTTCAATATTTTCGATGCCACGGTTGATGACTACCTGAGCTACCGTTGATGATAGCCCAGTTAATTCTACTATTTTTTCTACTTTTTTTTGATCGAAGGGAAATATTTGCCATCTTTGATTGGGCAATCTTTCTTTCATTGAACGTCTTTAACATTCAATTTTTGATTTTTTATGTTTTTTTCTCAAAAATAGTTAAATATAAATTTATTTAATTATTATTTAGTAACTTATTTTTCTGATTTTTTTTAGTTTCTTTTAGTCTTTTTCGGATCATTTCTTGATTACGAAGAACTAAAACTGGACAGGGAGCATAGCGAATGACTTTTTCTGCCACAGATCCCAGTAAAAAATGTTTTAATCCTGTACGTCCGTGAGTAGGGATAACAATTAAATCAATGTCATTGTTTTTAGTATAATTAATAATTTCTGTTGTAGGATTGCCGATAGTAACTTCAAAGTTAACTTGTTCATATTCAGGTCCAGAAAAATTTTTCAGGAAAACCTTTTTCATATGAGCTTTACGAGTATTATCATCTACTTTATGCCAAACCACCCCCGGCTCACCCGGATTTAAACGTCTTAAAACATGAACAACATAACAATTGGAGATATCCTCAACATATTTAACTGTTATTTTCAAAGCTTCCATGGATTCTTCAGAAAAATCTATGGGAACTAATACTTTATTTTTATCAAAAATATTGATCATTTTTTTGTTATTTAAGATTTTTATGAAAGATATTTTTAAATTTTTATTATTTTAATAATCTGTATTGAAAACAATATCGAGATTATCTTGCCAATCTTCACCAATTACAATTGTAATATCTGAAGCAATAACTCCTGTACTCTCCACTAAAACTTCCCCAACTCCTAAGGAAGCACGAATAGCCGCAGCACTTGCATCATCGCCTTTTTGGGCAATTATTCTGGTTACTGGTAGTTGCTCTCGCCAATCTTCTTGACTGACAAATACTCTTTTATAACCTGCTTCTCTAAGATGAGTAACCATTTTTCTCACAGCTTGGGGATTGCCGATACTATCTTGTATAGCCACATTTACTCTAGCGAGATTAGCATATTCATATCTAGCTTGGTAATCTCCCACCTCAAAGTGTTGAGCCATAATTTCTCTGATTTTCCTTCGATGTGGGACCCAATAACTAACTTCTTGTTTCCCATCACTACTAAAGTTTCCGGGGACTAATAACATTTGAACATTAGAACGCTTCATTTTAGCAGCAAAACCTGATAAAGCGATTAACTCATTAATCTCTAAATTAGTATCGATATGTTCATTAATAATCTCAAAAATTTTAGGGATTTTTATCAAAGTTGTAGGTTGAAGAGTTTGTTCCACCACAGCACGCATTAACATTTGTTGTCGTTGAACTCTGCCAATATCACCATATTTATCATAGCGAAAACGTAAAAATTGTATTGCTTTATTGCCATCTAATACTTGTTGTCCTTGTTTTAAATCAATAAATAAATGTTGACTAAAATCATTATATTTCATATCTTTAGGTACGTATACTTCTACTCCACCTAAAGCATCAATTAATTTTTCTATGGCTTGAATATTAACTCGTACATAGCGATGAATTTCTACATCACCTAAAAGATTTTTAGTTGCTTTAGCAGATAAAGGAGCACCCCCAAAATAGTTGGCTACATTTATTTTTGTTACACCAACCCCTTCTACAAAAGTTCTTGTATCTCTGGGAATAGATAATACAGTTAATTTCCTAGTATAAGGATCGAAGCGAAGTAAAAGCATAGTATCGGCCAGACCTTTAAAAGAATTAACCAAGGCATGATAGCCTAAGTTACTATTGCGATGCTCATCAGATTCAGAAGTTAATACTTTTGTGCCAATCAGTAAAATATTTACAGGTTTAGTTAACTCTGGTATTTTAAAGGTTTCTTCTTCTGTTAAAGGTTCATCTTGTTTAAAGACAGCTTCCTGTTCTGGGGTTAATTCTTGTTTTTTCAGAGGAGGATTTCTTGAAGAAAGAGATAGGGCTAAGATTGCTCCTGCGGTTGCTGAAGCTAAAGCTACTCCAGTTAAACCTAAGCCAACAAATAACAAATTTAAAGTCTTTTTTTTCTTAGTTTTTTTTCGGATTTTCTTATTGGTTTTCATTTTGGGGGATTGTTTCTTTTCGGTAAATTTTTTAGATGGCATGTTTTTCCTCACACTTTAAAATCAGAATGTGCCTTAAAGATCTTTACTTTTGAAAATAAAATTAATTTCAGTTTAGATCTAGCACGATGGTGGAAAATAATAAATATTATTTTTTAATTTATCTTATGTTATAAATTAAGGTTGATTTTTAATCTAACTGATTTTTGTTGATGGTGCTATAACTAGGCACTGTTTAATCTTATAAATTTAAAACCCTTGATTGCCATTAAATTACTATAATCTGCTTTGACGGGGCTGATTTTTTCTACTGATTAGAAAATAATTTATTGAAGATATAAATCGTTATTTTCTACGTTTAGAAATTTGACTCAAACCCGGCAAACGAGGTACTTTACCTTGTAAAAGGCGAATCATTAATGCAACAGATACCAAGAAATAACCAGAGGTAAGCAAGCCATTCAGATATAGTAAACGTATTGTCAGCAGATTTTCTGTTTGTAATGCACCTGCCCAAAGCAACATATAAGCTAAAAGCCAACCAAAAGTTAAATTTAAGGATAGACGGCTAACTGATTTTTGTTGGGTTGTAAAATTATCACGGTTGTAAAGTGTCCAAAAAGCAGGTATACATCCCAAAATTGGAATTAAATAGATTAATAATTGCAATCGGTTGAGTTTATTTTCGTAAATATCTTGATGTTCCATTTTTGTTACTTAATATTAAGTAGTTATCTATAGTTTAACAATTTCTTTAGTATTAATGAACCACAAAAAAAATCCAACTCTTTCAGCAGTTATTTTAGCTGGGGGTAAAAGTTCTCGTATGGGATTTGATAAGGCTTTAATTACTATTAATTCAAAACCTCTTTTAAGTCAAATTTGTGATCTTGCTAGTCAATTGAGTCATGAAGTCTATGTTATTAGTCCTTGGATAGAAAAATATCAAAATATTTTACCTAATGACTGTCAAATGATTAGGGAATTATACTGTAATACTGAAAAATATACACACAAAAGTACTACACTACACAGTACAGTAAATAGTACAGAAAAATTTCTTTCCAATGGTCCTCTCATTGCCTTTGCTCAAGGATTAGCCGTGATCAAAACTGAATGGGTATTGTTATTGGCTTGCGATTTAGCTTTATTAAATCACTCTGAGGTCAATTTATGGTGCAATCAATTAGTTGATGTTTCACCTGATGTCATGGCTTTTTTGCCTCGCGGCTGTAAAGGATGGGAACCTTTGGCTGGTTTTTATCGTTCTTCTTGTTTACCTCTTCTTTATGATTACCTTGTTAGTGGAGGTTCTTCTTTTCAAGGTTGGTTAGATCAATATCTTGTTGAAGAAATTTCTGTAATGGATCGTTCTGTATTATTTAATTGCAATACTCCTCAAGATCTCCAAGTAATAACTAATCAAAATTAAGCAATAAGTCATCAAGTTTAATTAGATTTTTATAAGTCTTTCTTAATTTTCAAATTTAAATAGTTAATTGTTAAATTGCCTGTCAAACAAAAATGTTAGAAGAAAATATTTTCAAACCACAACTAACCAAAGATGGCTCTTATACATTTTTTTCTGATGAATTTCAAGAAGCATTTCATTCCCATTCAGGAGCAAAACTTGAAGCAGATGAAAAATATATTAAACCCTGTCAATTAGCGCAATTAGCAAAGACCAATCAAAGCTTAAATTTATTAGATATTTGCTATGGACTAGGATATAATAGTGCTTCTGCATTAGAAACCATTTGGAATGTTAATCCTCAATGTAAAATTAAACTAATAGGATTAGAACTAGAATCATCAGTGCCAAATCAAGCAATTGACTCTAATTTATTAGAACTATGGCATTCACCAATACAAAAATTACTAACGGAGTTAGGCAAAAATTTAGAAGTAAATTCAACATATTTAGAAGCCAAATTATTAATAGGTGATGCTAGAAAAACAATGATGTTATTACTGGAAAATAATTTTCAAGCAGATGCAATTTTTCTGGATCCTTTTTCTCCACCTAAGTGTCCTCAACTATGGACAGTTGAATTTATCAAATTAGCCTCAATAACTTTAAAGACAACAGGAAAATTAGCAACCTATTCTTGTGCAGCTTCAGTTCGTAAAGCTTTTTTATTAGCAGGTTTAAATATTGGTTCTACTCCAGCAGTAGGAAGAAGAGCACAAGGTACTATTGCTAGTTTCGACACGGAAAATCTCCCTCCTCTTAGTCAACAAGAAGAAGAACATTTACAAACTCGTGCAAGTATTCCTTACCGAGATCCTCTACTTTCAGATTCTGCCTTGGTTTTACACCAAAGAAGAGAAAAAGAACAACATTTAAGCAACCTTGAATCAACTAGTCAATGGAAAAAACGTTGGTTAAAAAATTAATATTTCTAAAATCATCAATTTCCGTAAAAAAACTGATTTCAAAAATAAAATAAAACATCATAATTTAAAAAAGATAGACTGTAAAAAATCTCTGTAAAAAATATTAGTTTTTAGTTTAAAATAAACCATAGCCTTCCTATTTTAAAATATATACCATAATTTAAATTTTGTTTCTTTTTTTAAAATAATTTGAGTTCAAATAAAAAAGTTGATATAAAAAATGATTGATTACTCATCCTCCATACAATCTACTTTACCCAGAGTTAATAACACGAATTTTAATAATACCTATTGTCATAAGGCAAAAATTTTAGTGGTTGACGACCATGCTTTTAGCAGGATAACAGCAGTAGATTTGTTGTCATTAGATGGATATGAAGTGTTAGAAACTGATGATAGTACCACCGCTATGGATTTTATTTTGCAAAATAATCCAGATTTAATTCTACTAGATTTCAAAATGCCAGGCATAAGTGGGATAGAGGTTTGTAAACAAGTTAAACAAGATCACCGCACTTCTGGTATACCTGTGATTTTTATGACGGTAACTGATGATCGATCGACTTATGAAAAATGTATGGAGGCAGGAGGAGACGATATTCTCCCTAAACCCCTCGATCGTATGAGTCTTTCTGCTAGAGTGAAATCTTTAGTGATGCAAAAGCGACTCAATGAAGGTTTAGAACAAACTAAAGAGGTACTTTTTTCCTTGGCAAGGGCGATTGAAAGTCGGAATTTGGAATCTAAGGAATCTAACTCTAAATTACCTCAATTAGCTAAGGCTTTTGGAGAATATCTTGAATTGCCTGAAGAGGATATAGAAGATTTGATTTATGCGGCTCATCTTCATGATGTGGGCACGGTGGGTATAGAAGATAGGATTTTATTTAAAAAGGGAGAATTAACTGCCCAAGAACGGGAAATTATTCGTCAGCACGTTTTAATTGGTGAGAGAATCTGTGAGCCTTTACATTCTAGGAAGGGAATTCTTCCGATTATTCGTCATCACCACGAGCGTTGGAATGGAAGCGGTTACCCTGATGGTTTGATGGGGAATGAAATTCCTTATTTAGCACAGGTTTTTCAAATTCTTGATATCTATGATGCTTTGACTCGAGAACGTCCTTATAAAATGGCTTTTAAGTCTTCTTGTGCCCTGGAAATGATCGATTCTGAAGGTAGTAAGGGATGGCGCAATCCTAAGTTGGTAGAACAATTTATTGCTTTTGTTCGATCGCAAAATGAGTTATAAATTGTGCTCATTCTTCGTCTTCATTGATTTTTTGTTAGATTGGATGTTATTGGCAATTTTAAGGTGATGGTTAGTGTTAGGATTTGTGCCTCTGCATTAGTAAGACTTGAGGTGATATAATATATTTATAAGATAAAAGAATTTTCTTGAAAATGAAGCAAAAGAAATATGGACGATGACGAAAAATTCATAGAGAAAGGAATAGCTTTGTATGAACAAAATGTAGTTCCTCATCTTAAAAATGAAGACACAGGCAAATATGTGTTCTTGGATGTTAAAACTGGGGGTTATGTTATGGATGCTAACCAGCTTAATGCCTATCACCAAGCTCGATCAAGGTTTCCTGATGCACTTTTTTATATTCACCGTGTTGGATATAAGGCTGCTCATAGTTTTGGTGGATATATGCCGCGCTTATGATAACAGGTATTGTAAGAGGCAAGCCAAGAAGTTTTTGATATAATATAGGAAATAAGATAAGAATATATATCCTTTGCAACAAAGGAGAAAAACCATGAACAGTAGAGAAGAAATCATCGAGCAAGGTATAACCTCTAACAAGAAAAATAGTTGCAAAGATTCATATTATACTCTTGTATGGTTAGCTTTTTCTGGAATATCTATAGGATGTCTAGTTGGCCTATCTATAACACCAGTGGTTAGTGGTGTTATTAGCACTATACTTGGATTGATGGTAGCTACTTTAGGTGTTGCTTCTGGAATTCAAAGAGATGATGATTCAAATTCTGAAAATCTAGTATCAAATAAGATACCTCAAATCAATATTTTTCCTATTTCAGCATTAATTATTGGAATAGGTTTTGGAAGTATCCTAGGGATAGCTATAAGAAGTAACAACCTGCTGGATTTTAACAAAGAAGAAGTAGACAACTTTGAATTAATCAAAGAGAAGCAAAAAAATAATTTTGAATTAATTAAAGAAGAAATCAACTTTTGGACAGAGGGACTAAAACAAGAAGAAAAACAAAAGGTTATCAAACAAATATTTGAATATTACATTTCAAATGGTATTTTATTTGGGAATAATGAATACAATCCTCCTAATGAAAATGAAGAAAATCCAAGTATTTCAGTACATTCTGTGGATAGTTCACTTTTATTTAGTGTATCAGGTAGTGAATGTAATGTTTTTAAAAGAGAAATAGGCATGGAGGATTGGGAACAATTAAAAGCTGAATTAATTACTACTGGAGAAACAAAAATTAGATCTGTTGCTAAAGCGATAGGTGCAAATGAAACTTTATCTGATTTTGTGGAGATAATATGTTCAAAAGCTCAAAACTAAAAACATCATTTTTTACTATACTACTAACAATTTTATTTTGTTTTTTCCCTTTTTTTGTACTTGGAGAAAATGAGAAAAGAGGAGAAGATGAAAAAGTAGTAAAAGTTAAAGTAAAATTCCAACAAAAATCTGATCCTCGAATACTTACTGGATTCATAATCCAAGAGCCACTTGGGATCATAACAGCATTACATGGCATTGTCGATAGTAGGAATAATGTTACCTTTCTTAAAGGAAGCGATCCTTTTGTAGAAATGAAGCTTGAATGTGTTAACTTAGATTCGGATTTAGCTTTTTTCAAACCTGTAATTCAAGAAGAAATCCAAAAGTTATCAAATTCAAAGAAATTTAATATTAGACCTAAGCTAAAGGTAAATCCTGGTGAACTTCATTTTGTTGAAGGATTTCCCTATGGAATTGAATTAACTGGAACTAGGATTTTTGTAAGAGATAATCCTTTAAGAAAACTAGGAGATATTGTTGAGCCTCAAGATCATCCAGCCTTAGAAAAACGTGGAAGTCCTAATCCTAATTTAGAAGTTATACATTTTGAAGGTGATTTAGTCCCAGGACTTTCTGGTGCTCCAATTGTTAATCAACAAGGAGCTGTTGTTGCTGTTGCAAATGGTGGCCTTAGAGAAGGGACAACAGGATATGTATGGGGAACAAGAATTAACACTTTACCCTGTCAAAATGAATGGATTTCACCGGAAGAAGTTGATTGGGATCAATTGAAAAATAATACAATCCCAATAAGTATGTCTAAACTAATAGGTTATTTACCTCCCGAATTACCTTATGCTTTTTCGCAAAAAGATAGTCATGGATATATTGGATCCAATCATTTTGCCCATACTAAAGTAGAAATAGGGGAGGATAGAATACTAACGGCGAGGATTTCTATGAAAAATGAAGATTGGCAAGGATTTTGCTTATCTCCAAAGATATTTTTTTCTGATGCTCAAGGAAATATATTGGAAATTATCCAAACACCAAGATATTGTCTTAGTGGAACAGCTGAAGTAGATGCTTGTCGATTATTCTCTTGTCCGGGAAATCCTATTACAGAAAGAATGGAAGAATTCAAAACTGAGCTAAACCTAAATTTAATTGGTCAATTTATTTGTGTTGGGATTATACACGAACCAGATACCAAAAATGTCTTTAGAGAAAATCGGACAGTTTCTCAAATACTAGAATTTTTGGGGAATGAAGATATTTTTCATGAAGTTCCTAGAGATCCTTTAGATGGGAATGCTTCCTTTACAAATATTAAAGATTGTCGAAGAAGGGAATAAATAAATTTTTATCTCCGAACGTAAAATTATTCAAATCAATCATAATTAACAATATACGTCATACAATTTAAACTTTTCCTAGAACTTTTGATTTTCCAACCATTCATACCAATCCTTTAAACCTTCTCCAGTAGTAGAAGAAACCTGAAATATTTTAATACGAGGATTCACTTTGCGAGCATATTCCAAACAACGATCGACATCAAATTGAACATAAGGGAGGAGATCAACTTTAGTTAAAATCATCACCTCACTAGCCCGAAACATATGGGGATACTTAATAGGCTTATCCTCACCTTCAGTAACAGAAAGAATAGCAACCTTAGCCCTTTCTCCCAAGTCAAATAAAGCAGGACACACCAAATTTCCCACATTTTCGATGGCTAAAATAGAATTATTTGGAGGATCCAATTCTAAATATCCTCGTTTTACCATAGCTGCTTCCAGATGACAACCGGTTCCCGTATTAATTTGAACCACTTTACAACCAGTTTGACGAATTTTTTCAGCATCATTAATAGTTTCTTGATCACCTTCAATTACATTAATAGGAAGTTTATTTTTCAGATCATTAATAGTACGAGTCAATAAAGTTGTCTTCCCTGCGCCAGGTGAACTCACAAGATTTAAAGCTAAAATACCTCTTTCTTCAAACCAACGGCGATTCTCATCAGCAATCTTATCATTTTTATTCAGGATTTCCTGCTCTAAAGTAACAGTTGTGCCATGCATTCGCGCGTGAATCTCCGAAAAATTCTTAGAAGGACGAGGTTTATCATGTTCGTGAGTATAAGTAATTGCAGTTCCATCGGCTAAAGTATGACTATGAGGACTATGATGATCTGATTCGTGAGAGTGAGTAATCACAGTTCCATCAGTTAAAGTATGACTATGAGTCTGCCCATGGGAATGGGAATGAGAAGGAGAATTATCGTGATGGTGAGAATGAGCAATTACCGTCCCATCTTCTAGAGTATGAGTATGAAAACTACCACTTTCATCCTTTTCTAAAGTAGTAACAGTTACCTCACTATTATCCGAACAACCACAAGTTACGCACATAAATCATCTACCTCCATGGATTTAATTTTTAATTCTTCACCTTGAATAATGGTAATTTCAGCACTTCCACAGTTATCACAAATGCCAAAAGGCTGCTCTAAACTAATTTTTGTGCCACATTGGCAACATTTCCCTAAACCCGGAATTTCAATAATCTCTAAAGTTGCCCCTTCTAATAATGTTCCTTTGCAACATACATCGAAACAAAAACTAATGGCATCTGGCATTATTGCCGAAAGTTTCCCTATTTCTACAATTACTTTTCTAACAGGTGCACCTCCAGCATTTTCACTCACAATGGCGACAATATTTTTGGTAATTCCTAATTCGTGCATTTTTCTACCAAATTGAATTTTTTCATCGGTAAGGGTTAACAAATTCTCGGCAATTGATCCCCTACTAACATATCGACAATTCTGTCAGTACCAAAGATTGTCTCTACAATCACTATTCCTGAAGGAGAATGAATGACTTCCCCAACGATAGCGGCATCTTTACCTGCGGGATGATTTTTCATGGTAGCCAAAACCACATCGGCTTTATTTTGGGGCACTATTGTAACCAATTTTCCTTCGTTTGCCATATATAAAGGTTCTAATCCTAATATTTCGCAAACTCCTTGTACTTGTTCTCTAACTGGTATTTTATCTTCGTATAAACGTATCCCAACTTGCGAACTTTGGGCAAATTCATTTAAAACAGTGGCTAATCCTCCTCTAGTGGCATCACGCATGGCATGAATTTCGGGACATACTGCTAAAATTGCTTCCACTAAACTATTTAGAGGTTGGCAATCACTCTCTATACTGCTATCTAATGCTAATTCTTCTCTAGCTACTGTGATAGCTGCGCCGTGATCTCCTAAATATCCATTTATAATAATGACATCTCCCGATCGCAAATTGGCGGCAGAGATATCAATACCTGAAGGAATTACCCCAACTCCAGTAGTATTAATAAATAACTTGTCTACTGAACCACGATTGACTACTTTCGTATCACCAGTAATAATTTGTACCCCTGCAAAATCTGCTGCCTGTTTCATACTTTGGGCAATTTCACGAAGACTTGCTACTGGAAATCCTTCTTCGATAATCATACCACATGATAAATACAATGGAGTTGCCCCTCCAACGGCTAAATCATTAACTGTGCCATTGACGGCTAATTCCCCAATATTACCCCCAGGAAAGAAAATGGGATCGATTACATAAGAATCTGTGGTAAATGCAAGACGATCGCCTATTGCATTCAATTGAGCTAAATTTATTCTCGCCTGATCTTCTAACTCCGACTCCAAATTATTATTAAAATTACCAATAAAGATATCCTCAATCAAATCTCTCATGGCTTTACCACCACCTCCATGAGCTAAAGTAATCGTTTTATCTTTGACTTTGGCATGACGAAGGCGAACTTTTTCTATTTTATTAAAGAGAGAAATTTGTGCCATATTTTTCTTAAAACCAATATTTATAGTAAGTGGTTAATTTAATTATACTTTTGCTTCTGATTTCTGAGACTTAGATGGATTCTTCAAAGTAGATAAACGACCATATTTATAATAAGCAGCACAAGCACCTTCAGAGGAAACCATACAAGTACCAATGGGATTCTCAGGAGTGCAAGCAGTACCAAATACTTTACATTGCCAAGGTTTTAAAACTCCTTTAAGTATCTCGCCACATTGACAAGCTTTGGCATCAGCTACTTGACGATTAGGAAGAATAAATTGAGTTTCTGCATCAAATTTAGAGTAATTCTCTCGAATTTTTAACCCAGATTTACTAATATTACCCAAGCCACGCCATTCAAATTCTTCTCTAACAGTGAATACTTTATTAATAGCATTAATGGCTACTTTATTTCCTTCTGGTTGTACTAAACGAGCATATTGATTTTCCACTTCACAGCGTCCGTCAACTAATTGTTGTAAGACCATAACGATAGATTGGATAATATCTAATGGTTCAAAGCCAGATACGACTAAAGGCTTATGATAATTTTCGCTAATAATTTCATAAGGTTTAGTCCCAATAATGGTACTCACATGACCTGGTCCGACAAAACCATCCAATTGTAAATCCGGATTATTTAATAAAGCTTCCAATGCAGGAACCACCAAAACATGATTAGCAAAAATCGTGAAATTCTCAATGCCTTCAGCCTCAGCCTGTAAAATAGTTAGAGCCGTACTTGGGGCAGTGGTTTCAAAGCCAATACCGAAGAATACTACTTTCTTGTCAGGATTTTCTTTGGCAATCGGTAAAGCATCCAGAGGAGAATAAACCATCCGCACATCTGCACCTTCTGCCTTAGCTTGTAACAGGCTTTTTTGAGATCCCGGAACCCGCATTGTATCCCCAAATGTGGTGAAAATAACATTGGGTTGTTGGGCAAGGGCGATGGCATCATCCAACCTCCCTCTAGGCATAATACACACAGGGCAGCCGGGTCCGTGAATTAATTCGATGGTATCAGGAAGTGCTGCTTCGATGCCATATTTAAAGATGGAGTGAGTATGGCCTCCGCAAATCTCCATTAATTTCAGAGGTTGTTCTGGGGTTCTTTCCAGCACTGAACTTAAGCGATTAATTTCTTTGAATAATCCTTTAGCTTTCTTAGGATCACGGAATTCTGTAACATATTTCATTGTTATCTTTGTGTTAATTTTATAGTTGAGTTGCTAAATTTAAATTTAGTTTTAGGTTTTAATTAATTTTTTATGTAGTTAAAGCGGCTATTTCTTCTAAAATTTTCAGAGTTTCTTCCGCTTCTTTTTCATCTATACGATTGAGAGCAAAACCTACATGAACTAATACCCAATCTCCTACACAAGATTGAATGGGATGTTCATTATCAACAACGCAAGCGAGATTGACTTCTCGTTTCACACCTCCGACATTCACCAACCCTAATTTATTATTAGCATCGGTAATTTCGACAATTTGACCAGGGATTCCTAAACACATTTTTTCTTAATTTTTAATTACTATTATTGAGATATTACAATTTATTAGATTTATTCATTGAATTTATTCACTGCAATTCTAGAAGCAGCAATGGCAGCTTGCCCTAGAGATAACCCGCCGTCATTAGGTGGTATTCGACTGTGGGTTAAAACTTTGATATCCATTTCTTCTAACAAACTCCATACTTGAGTTAAGAGAATTTGATTTTGAAATACTCCTCCTGTTAAGGCAACTTGATTAATCTTGGCTTCTGGATATTGGTTACGAATTTCTTTCACCATTAAAACTATTCCTTTGGCTAATCCCCGATGAAATTTGGCAGCCATAGCACCCTGAGAAATATTTTTTTGTAAATCTACGAGTAATTCCTGCCACATCCAACGAGATTCGAGATAAAGCAAATTAAATTCTTCTTTTAATTCCTTATTTTGCACAGCAAATGAATAAACCCCTGTTTCTTTAGGATGATTTAAGATCCATGATTCGGCGATGGATTCTAAAGCGATGGCCCCTTGCCCTTCATAAGAACAAGATTCCCTACAAATACCAATGGCTGCTGCTACTGCATCAAATAAACGCCCACATGATGAAGCTAAGGGGGAATTAATCCCTTTTTTTTCCATCTGAGATAATAATTTAAGGGGCTTTTTCCTGAAAAATTTTACTAAATCTATATATTTATATTCTGAAGATTCTGAAAAAATAGAGTTTTCATCGTCACCAAAAGCTGCTTGTAAATGAGCATAAGTATTGCGCCAAGGTTCATAAATGGCTTTTTCACCTCCTAACATTGCTACAGGCTTAAAGGTGCCTACCCGCTTATAACTATGATAATCAGCTAGAAGAAATTCCCCACCCCAGAAAGTGCCATCTTCTCCATAACCTAAGCCATCTAAAGCAATTCCCAAGATTCGCTGTGTATCTATTGGTAAACCATTTTCTACCATACAAGCTGCAATATGAGCGTGATGATGTTGAGTGAAATAGATGGGTAAAGAATAATTTGCTGCTAATTCTTTACCATGTTTGGTTGCTAAATATTCAGGATGTAAATCTACTGCAATTGCTATGTTTTTATTTGATTTCTTTTCTAATTGAGGATTTTCAGTTATTTTGTATTCTAATAATCCCAGATAAAGTTCGAGAGTATGACGGTAACTTTCCCAAGCTGCTAGATTTTCTAAATCCCCAATATGTTGAGAAAGAATTCCTTGGCCTTCTCTGAGTAAACAGAAGGTATTTTTTAATTCACTACCCATTGCTAAAATGGGCGCAATATTTTCAAAGCCAGCAGGTAAATCTATCGGTGTTGGTGCATAACCTCTACCACGACGGAGAATTTGGGAAGAAGAATTTGGTAAAATTCTCACTACAGAATCATCTACGCGATTAACTATTTCTCGGTTATGAAGTAACAAATAATGTGCAATTGAGGCTAATTTTTGCTTTGCATCCTCGTTATCTATACATTGAGGTTCATCTGCTAAATTAGCGCTAGTGAAAACAACTGGATTTTTTAGTCTTTTAAAAATTAGATGATGCAATGGAGTATAAGGCAGCATGAAACCTAAATAATTATGTCCCAAGGCAACGGAGTTAGCAATGGCAGAATTCTTTTGTTTTAATAAAACAATTGGGGCAGCAGGACTTTGTAATAATTCTTTTTCTGCTTGATTTATATAACAATATTGATCTATAATCTGGATATCTTTTGCCATTAAAGCTAAAGGTTTATCTGGACGTTTTTTCAATTTTCGTAATTTGGCTACTACTTCTTCGTTAGTAGCATCACAAGCCAGATGAAAACCCCCTAAACCTTTGATTGCTATGATATATCCTTGTTGAATTAAAGTGGCTACGGCATCAACATCATCTAACATGGAAAACATGGAAAAATTCACAGGTTTCCCATCTGCCCTTTCTAACCAAGCTTTTGGTCCACAAATATGACAGGCTATGGGTTGAGCATGAAAACGTCGGTTAAGGGGATCATCATAATCTTCTTGACACTCTCTACACATCAAAAAATCTGCCATACTGGTTTGAATTCGATCGTAAGGCAAGTGTTTGATAATGCTTAAACGAGGTCCACAATTGGTACAATTAGTAAAAGGATAGCGATACCAACGAGTATATGGATCGAAAGTTTCTGCTTTACAACTTTCACAAGTAGCCGCATCGGGAGCAATTTCTGTTTTTATTAGGTTTTTATTACTCTTAATAATGCTAAAGTCTGTAAATTTTTTAATTTCCTCCATTTGATGACGAATAATTTCTGTTATTCTTGCCAAAGGAGGCTTTTCTTTCTCCAACTGTTGGATAAAATTATCTATGGAAGTAGGATGGCCAACCACAATGATTAAAACCCCTTGTCCATCATTACTAACTTCTCCAAGCAGTTGATTCGCCTTTGCAAGTCGGTACACAGTTGGTCGAAATCCTACCCCTTGAACTGTTCCTTTGACTCGGATTTCCTCTGTTATTTTTAAGCTGGTTTGGTGACTTTTTAAATCAAATGAAACCATAATTAATCTACATACTCCACGTTTTATCCTCTCTATGTTGACTTCAGGTTAGAGTAAGATTTGATAATTTTCACTCCTTGGGTTTTGGGAATTTTTCTCCTAAGAGTTTAAAACACTTATCTAGATTTAACTATTTCAATCTTTTCCCATAGTCTGTGGGTACTAATACTTTCTATCTTAAAATATTAAAAAAGAACTATTCTTAAATGTTTCTAAAATAAAAATAAAATAAAAATAAAATCTATAATTTTTGAGATAAATAAAATTAAAGCCTTGTAAAAAGCATCTCAAAATAGGTACAATAAAACCTTCAATAAAGAAGTATTTATGGAAATAGTTAACGCCAATTCAGTCATAGCAAATTTACTTAGCTTAGTAGAACAAGTGAATCAAGATCATCTAGCACGAATTATCACTAGTAAAAAAGGAGATGCCGTATTGCTATCAAAAAAAGACTGGGATAGTTTGCAAGAAACCCTTTATCTACAATCAATTCCACGATTAGTTGAATCAATCAAACAAACTGAAACCACCGACGATTGGGTATCAGAAGTGGAATTTTTGGAAGAGTTAGATGACTTGGAAGATTGAATTGAGAATCTAAAAAAAATCAAAAGTTTAAATCTCAAAAAAATTTTTATATAGAGTATCGTTTTACACATTTTATCCCTAAAAAAACTTTTAGTATTTATATTAAGTTTTGTAAAATTATTAAATAAATCATATTTTTTATCTTAAAATTTTAGTTTAATTCCTTTATTAATCATAAAAATAGTATATTTAATTACATTTTTCTAGAAATCAAACGCATTTTATTAGCCTAATTAAAAAAATCTAAATATCAAGAAGATTATAAAAAACCTATGTTAACCTTACCATAGCATCTATATTTTAGATGATGCCCTGATCAAAACATTCGAGAGAACACAAATACCAATGACAAATATACTTTGGTTACAAGGTGGTGCTTGTTCAGGCAACACTATGTCATTTTTAAATGCCGAAGAACCCAGTGTATGTGACTTAATTACAGACTTTGGAATGAAAGTACTTTGGCATCCTTCACTAGGATTAGAGTTAGGTAATGATTTACAACAACTTTTAAAAGACTGTCTTTCAGGAAAAATTTCTTTAGACATCTTAGTTTTTGAAGGGACAGTTGTGAATGCACCTAATGGCACAGGAGAATGGAATCGTTTTGCTGGTCGTCCCATGAAAGACTGGTTAAACGATTTAGCCGCAGTGGCAAGTTTTGTGGTAGCTATAGGAGATTGTGCTACCTACGGTGGAATACCTGCAATGGCTCCTAATCCCAGTGAATCCCAAGGCCTCCAATTTCTGAAGCGTCAAGAAGGAGGCTTTTTAGGAATAGATTATCGTAGTCAAGCCGGCCTTCCCGTAATTAACATTCCCGGTTGCCCCGCCCATCCCGATTGGATTTCACAAATTTTGGTAGCCATTGCTAAAGGTAGAATTGGTGATATTACCTTTGACGAACTTCATCGCCCCGAAACATTTTTCCGCACCTTTACTCAAACTGGTTGTACTCGTAACGTTCACTTTGCCTATAAAGCTTCTACCTCCGAATTTGGACAACGTCACGGTTGTCTGTTTTACGATTTAGGTTGTCGTGGGCCTATGACTCATTCTTCCTGTAATCGTATTTTATGGAATCGGGTTTCCTCCAAAACTCGTGCTGGTATGCCTTGTATCGGCTGTACTGAACCAGAATTTCCTTTCCATGATTTAATGCCAGGTACTGTGTTTAAAACCCAAACTGTTATGGGTGTGCCTAAAGAATTACCAAAAGGAGTTAATAAAAAAGACTATGCTTTACTAAGTATTGTCGCTAAAGATTCTACTCCTAAATGGGCAGAAGAAGATATTTTTACAGTTTAATTATATAAATTTAGAAAAAACATGGCAGTTAAAACTTTAGATATATCCCCAGTAGGACGGGTAGAAGGGGATTTAGATGTCAGAGTTGACATTGAAGATGGTTATGTAGTGAATGCTTGGACCCATGCTGAATTATTTCGTGGATTTGAAGTAATTCTTAAAGGTAAAGATCCTAAGGCTGGACTAATTGTAACTCCTCGTATATGTGGTATTTGTGGTGCTTCTCACCTTACTTGTGCGTCTTGGGCTTTAGATACCGCTTGGCAAACAGAAGTACCTCGTAATGCGATTTTAGCGAGAAATCTTGGTCAGATTGTCGAAAGCATTCAAAGTATACCTCGTTATTTTTATGGTTTATTTGCCATCGATTTAACTCACTCTAAATATAAGAATAGTTCATTTTATGATGAAGCTTGCCGTCGTTTTGCACCTTATACTGGTAAGTCTTATGAAATAGGGATTACTCTTTCTGCTAAACCTGTGGAGATTTATGCTCTCTTTGGGGGACAATGGCCTCACTCTAGTTTTATGGTTCCTGGTGGGGTAATGTGTGCTCCTACTTTAGCTGATGTTACCCGTTCTTGGTCTATTTTAGAGTATTTCCGTACCAATTGGCTTGAACCTGTATGGTTAGGTTGTTCACTAGAGCGTTATGAACAAATCCAAACTTATGATGATTTTCTTGCTTGGATTGATGAAAGTCCTGCTCATGCAAATTCTGATTTAGGATTTTATTGGCGTATGGGTCTAGATATTGGTCTAGATAAATATGGTATTGGTTGTGGAAAGTATATGAGTTGGGGCTATCTTCCTCACGAAGATAAATATCAAAAACCTACCATAGAAGGTCGTAATGCTGCTTTAATTATGAAAAGTGGTGTTTATGATAGTTTTACAGATACCCATCAACTAATGGATCATACTTTTGCTCGTGAAAACACAACTCACGCTTGGTATGATGAAACCACTGCTGATACTCATCCTTTCGATCGTACCACTGTTCCTTCCCCAAATAACGTTAAAGAATTTGAAGGAGCATATTCTTGGGCAAGTGCCGTTTCCCACAATGATTTAGGACGTATGGAAGTTGGTCCCTTGGCGCGTCAATTAGTAGCTGGTGGCAAACATGGTGAAAGCTGGCAACACTATGATGGCTTTATTTTGGATGCCTTTAAGCAAATGAAAGGTGCAAATATTCACTTACGTCAATTAGCAAGAGTGCACGAAGTAGTTAAACTCTATCGCCAGGCAGAACGCTGTTTACAAGAATTCAAATTACAAGATTCTTGGTACATCAAACCCACTGAAAAAGATGGCAGAGGTTGGGGTGCTACTGAAGCTAGTCGTGGTGCACTCTGTCACTGGGTTGAACTTAAAGGTGGCAAGATCGAAAATTATCAAATTATTGCTCCTACAACTTGGAATGTAGGGCCAAGAGATGGTCAAGGAATTCGAGGCCCAATTGAAGAAGCTTTAGTGGGCACACCAGTTGTTAATAGTAGCGATCCTGTAGAAGTGGGTCATGTGGCTCGTTCTTTTGACTCTTGTTTAGTATGTACTGTCCATGCTTATGATGCTAAAACAGGTAAAGAATTAGCTCGTTTTCGTACTAATTAATCTTTTTTGTAAGAAGAATCGTGAGGTGGGTATAGCCTACCTTACTAGATTTTATTTTTATCAGAAATTATTGTGTTTAATAATTATTTAACAAAAATGCTAACTATTATTGGTTGTGGAAACCTCAACCGCAGTGACGATGGTGTAGGTGCCATAGTTTCTCAACGTTTACAACAATTTTTACAACAACATCCAGATTTAGATGTATCTGTCTATGATTTAGGCACTGGAGGAATGGAAGTTATGTTTCAAGCTAAAGGTGCTCAGGAATTAATTATCATTGATGCTTGCTCAACTAACTCAGAACCAGGTACACTTTTTCAAGTGCCAGGAAAAGAACTAGAAGAATTACCTGAACCTAGCTATAGTTTACATGATTTTCGTTGGAATCACGCATTAGCAGCAGGAAAAAAAATTTTTGGTGATGATTTTCCTAAAAATATTACCGTTTATCTCATTGAAGCCGCTAATCTTGATTTTGGTTGGGAATTAAGTTATCCTGTGGCACAAACAGCTAATAAAGTTGTTACTGAATTACAAGACTTGTGTTGCCAGAAATATAAACCTATGCCAATGAATAATTGATATTTTAGAAATAACTTGATTTTTGAAAGATTAGGAAAAACTACTTGAAATTAGTCAATCAAGAAGTTATATTTCCATGAATATCAAGAAAATTTAAACAGCTATAATCAAAGATTTAATTAAGATTTTTCTAAAAAAAATAGATTATAATCAAATATAATGTCTAAATCTTTATTACTTAGAGAACAAAAACCACAAAAAAATCTCTCAAATCTGAGTTGAACAGGAAATAAAATTAGTCCTGTTGAGAAATTAGCAATTATTTTTATAAATTTAAAAAGCTTATGCAACCAGTAGAAACACAACTAGAAGAATCAAATCTGCTCTTGAATCAAACCCAAATAACACTGAAAACAGCAATGGCAGCAGTTGAATCTGAAACAGCTTCTTTATCTGAAAAAATTGAGATGCTTTTGGCGATCGCCATGGATTTGCAAAAAAAACCCAAAAGTTCTCAACAATTAGAAGTAGCTATCACTTTACATAACAAAACTATAGAATTATCTGAAGAATCTTATCCCCTTTTTAAAGCAAGAGCATTAGTCGGAAAAGGTACTGCCTTGAGAACTATTCCTTCACAAGGACCAGAACTATTATTAGCAGCCAGAGAAGCTTATGAATTAGCTCTACCTATCTTAGAAGAATTAGCTTCACCCAAAGAAATTGCTGAAGCGGAAATGAATCTAGGTTTGGTTTTACAAGCCCTTGTGCCTTTTCATCAAGCCAAAATGGAAGATGCTTTACAAGCTTATAAACGATCGCTCAAAACTTTTTCAGGATTAACTTACCCTCAAGAATACGCCATCATCCAGAATAATATCGCCATTGCCTATTTATCCTTTTCCTTAGCACCGGAAAAAGAAGATATGCGCCAGGCATTAGCAGTGCAGTCATTAAAAGAAGGTTTGGGATGGATCACTTTAAAAGATCATCCTCAAGAATATGCAATGCTACAAAACAATTTAGCAAATACCCTACAGTATCTTCCTAGTACTCATCCTGTAGAAAATAATCTCAAGGCATTAACCGCTTATGATGAAGCCTTAAAAGTGAGAACTTTAGAAGATACCCCCCTAGAATATGCCACTACCATCGCTAACAAAGCCAATCTTCTCTATAATTTACCCGATGATGTTGAGCATCCAGAAGCAGGAAATAGTCAAAATTTGCTAAAAGCAAAAACTTATTACCAAGAAGCTCTTGAGATTTTCACCAAATACGGTGATTTAGGAAGAGGGGAAGTTGTTGAAGCCGCCCTAGGTGAGTTAGAGCAAGAATTAGCAGCTTGGCAAGATATAGATATGAACAAATAAAAACCATCAATCTTGACAACTTCTGCACAAAAATTACAATATAATTAACCCAAAAGAACAAGGAGAATCATTAAAAATGAACAGTTTTTTAGTTAGTTTAATTAATAATCCTAGTCTACAGGATTTTTCCCATAATCTAATGACAGGAGAAATTACTTGGTTAACAGCAATTTTCTCACTAGGTATTGCCACATCTATGGCTCTTGTTGGAGGAGCAATTGGGGGAATTATACTAGCCGGCAAAGATTTAGGTTATAGCCTAGCCACAATGATGGGAGGGTTATTTGCCTTAGCAGGTGTAGTTCCAGCCATTGCCATTGGATTAGTAGTTTTGAAATTTGTATAGGAGTAAAAAATAATGCTTGATTTAGCTTGGTATTCTACTAAATTATTATTAAAAGGTAAATTATTACGCAATCCAGAATATTTTTATCGTCAAGTGAGTCTGGGAATCATTTCAGGAATATCCTTGTTGCTAGTAAGCGAAGCTATAGGAATTAATTCCTTATTGGCTATTATAATTTCTAGTTTAGTTATAGGAATGGCAATGCCTTTTCTTCTCAAAGACGTGAAATTACAATAGATTATCCTTAAATACTATTATTTAAAGTCCAGATTCACAAGATTGAATCTCCTATTCTCCCATTCCCCCATTCTTCCATTCTCCCATTCTTCCCATTCTCCCATTCTTCCCACTCAATGTCTATCACAATTACCCAAAAAATGATATTAGTGGCGATCGTGTTTTAATTCAAATTTATAATTATGTCGTCAAAGTCGCCAGAAAGTTTTGAGATACTCTCTCCATCAGGAGCAAAAGTAATATTAGGACAACAACCATCAGATATTCTAGTTGTACCCTTAGAACCTAATGCAAAGAATATGTTTGGCCCTAGAGGAGCTTGTCTAGTATCTGAAACAGGGCCATTATGGGTAGCAGATACTGGACATCATCGTTTATTAGGGTGGCGAAACCTGCCAAAAATAGATGCAGAACCGGCAGATTGGGTAATCGGACAACCAGACTTTTATCATGAAGGACAAAATGCCAAAACAACCCCAGGACCTACCACTGTAAATGTACCTACAGGTATTTGTATTTGTGGTAAAGGCTTAGCAGTTGCCGATGCTTGGAATCATAGAGTTTTGATTTGGAAAGAATTGCCAGAAGATAATAACGTTCCTGCCGATCTTGTTTTAGGGCAAAAAGACTTCTCTGAAAATGAGCCTTTTGGAAGTTATTTAGAAACCTCTGGTGAGAGAATGCACTGGCCTTATGGTATTTTCTATCATCAAGGTAAATTATTTGTAGCTGATACCGGTAATCGGCGAGTCTTAATTTGGAATCAATTACCTGAAGAAAATGGTCAACCAGCAGATTTAGTCTTAGGCCAATCTAATCTGAAATCACGAGATGAAAATGGTGGGGGTTCACCTACTGCTTCTAGTATGCGTTGGCCTCATTCTCTAGGCATTTGGCATGATAATTTAATTCTTGCCGATGCTGGGAATAATCGCATTATGATTTGGCAAGGAATCCCTACTGAAAACAACACTCCTTGTCAGATGGTTTTAGGTCAATCAAATTTTTCTGATGCAGAATTAAATCAAAGTAATTACTTTCCCTCAGCTCAAAGTTTGAGTATGCCTTATGGTGTTGCCGTTTATCATGACTGGATTGTAGTTGCCGATTCAGCTAATTCTCGCTTATTAGGATGGGGAGATGTTTCTTCTTATGGAATCAAAAATGGAATCACAGCTCAAGGTTTAACAGGTCAAACCCAGTTTAATATTAAAAGTGAAAATGGTTCTTATGGACAAGCTACTCGCAATAGCCTTTGTTGGCCTTATGGAATTCAAATTTATGGTGATACCGCCATTGTAGCTGATTCAGGTAATAACCGAGTCTTATTATGGTCTCTTGCTGTTGGCTAAAATCATTTTATTTTTCTAAATTAATGCTAGAGTTCAAACTATCCAAAACCTGGTGATTCTCAACCCAAAATCTATCTCCCTTGTCTCCCTTGTCTCCCTTGTCTCCCTTGTCTCTCCCTAACCATTGTATGTCATACTTTTGGAAAAACTATATTAGAATGCTCTATGGTTTCAAAATAAGTTATACTCTTGTCAAAAATTGACAGCATAAAGATCATGGTAGCAGTAGCAATTCTAGCAGCAGGGCGTGGAAGCAGGATGAAATCAAACCTACCTAAAGTTTTACATTCTTTAGGGGGGCTTACTTTAGTAGAAAGAGTAATTGATAGTTGTGGATTAATTAACCCAGAAAAAGTTTTAGTCATAGTTGGTTATCAAGCAGATAAGGTTAAAAATTCACTGGATGGAATTGAAAATATCCAATTTGTCGAACAAAAAGAACAATTAGGAACCGGCCATGCTGTTTGCCAAGTTTTACCTTATTTAAAAGATTATACAGGGGATTTATTAGTTTTAAATGGTGATGTGCCTTTATTACGCCAAGAAACTATTGAAAAGTTATTACAAACCCACCAAAATCATCAAAATGCAGCTACGATTTTAACCGCTAAATTGCCTAATCCATCTGGCTATGGGCGGGTTTTTTGTGATGAGAGAAATTTGGTTAAACAAATAGTTGAACATCGTGATTGTAATGCTTCTCAAAAAGAAAATAACAGGATTAATGCTGGAATTTATTGTTTTAAATGGGATTTTTTAGCAGATGTTTTACCAAAACTCACCCCTAATAATAACCAAAAAGAGTATTATCTAACGGATGTTGTGGATTATTTAAATCCTGTGATGGCGGTTGATGTGGAAGATTATTTGGAAATTAGTGGTATTAATAATCGCAAACAATTGACAAAGGCTTACGATGTTTTACAAGAAAGAATCAAGGATTATTGGATGAGTGCAGGGGTTACTCTAGTTAATCCAGATAGTATTACCATTGATGAAACGGTTTCTTTAGAATCTGATGTAGTTATTGAGCCTCAAACTCATTTACGTGGGAAAACTACCATTGGTTCTGGTAGCAGAATCGGACCTGGAAGTTTAATTGAAAATAGTAAAATTGGTGAAAATGTTACAGTTTTATATTCTGTAGTAACGGATTCTCAGGTAGAAAATTCCTCTAGAATCGGACCTTATACTCATTTAAGAGGTCATGCTAGTGTTGGTGAATCTTGTCGTATTGGTAATTTTGTAGAAGTGAAAAAGACAAGCATCGGCAAGAATACTAATATTGCTCATCTATCTTATTTAGGAGATGCAAAACTCGGTGAGAAAGTGAATGTAGGAGCGGGAACTATTACTGCTAACTATGATGGTTATCAAAAACATCTTACCCAAATTGGCTCTGGTACGAAAACAGGTGCTAATAGTGTGTTAGTTGCACCTATTAATATTGGAGATGATGTGACAGTAGCTGCTGGTTCTGTAGTCACAAAGGATGTAGAGAATGATTCTTTAGTGATTGCACGTGTTCGTCAAGTAACTCGTAAGGGTTGGCGACCTAAAAATATTGCTCATAATTCTGATGATAAATCTAATAGTACTAATCAAAAAACTGATTCTTAATGATTTATACTCTATACTAATGGTGGGATTTAATTCATGCAAGGTTTGCCTATGATCTCATCATTTAATGATAGTGAAGTAGTAACCAGTTTATGTTTCTTAACTTAAACCTTCTATTTTTGGGTATTATACAAAGTGAATAAAGATAAACTTAGAGCACAAGGAAGATTTATTTTGGTTTGAAAGTTAAATATCTAATTTCTTTAACTCCATCATTAATTTTAGAAAATTGCTATAAGATTATAAAAATATGTAAAGATAGTCGAAGTTTTATTAAGATATACCTTTTATAGAGGCTATTTACCTTGTTGTTTTAGTATAATATATTTGTAGATAGAGGGAGTTAAAAGCTTCTGTATTATAAGAAAAATTGGTTAATAAACATTTATTACCAATTACCAAGGAATTCATTAATTATCTTAAGTAGGCAATTATTACCACTAAATCCATGGATGGTATTAGCTTTTGATCCTCTTCCATCGTTTCGTAAGGGAGAAAAACTATGATACATCACACTTTGACTTATCCCAATGGCATTATTTACCTAAGCGTTAAAATATTAATTTTGATGTTTGTATTATTGCTATGGTTGAAAACTTTTTCCCATCCTGTAGTTTAAGGGGAAAATTATTTAAACTTCCAGAGAATTCCAAGATATAAGGATAACATTATGTTGATTTTATTCTTTATTTTTGATTATAACGGGACTGGCCGGATTTGAACCGGCGACCTAGCGCTTCAGATTTGTGTAAGTTTCCCTACTCTCTGGACTATCTCTTCACCATAAGCCTGAAAAATAACTGATATTATTCTCACTAGAGAATCCAATTTAGCCTTTAGGTGGTAGCCGTTATGTTGTAGCATTCTAAATTTGTAATCATCAAAAATCCCCATTTTCACTACAACTAGTCTCTGCACCTTCTTTACCGGGGTTATAAAGCTTGGCTCAAGATTACCTTATCTAAATCTATATACTAAACTTAGGCTTCCTTGAATTTGACTACATTCACTGATGAAGTTTCCTATCATCGTGCCCGATAATTTCAGGAGGCGCTTGCTCTATCCAACTGAGCCACAGCCCCAATTTATAACCTTGATTTTTGGCTATATTATGATTTCATTATACCATAATTCTGCTTAAGTCTTAGGTTCAAATCTAATAAAATTTTTAAAAATTTATGATTGTTTAAGGATTATATGAAAGAGAAGATGTCCTAATGATCAAATATTTTAATAATTATCAGTTTTTTTGTTACTATTCTCGATATAGATAATAACGGCGAAGTAGATGCTTTAGGAGATGGAATTTTGATTCTTCGTCATTTATTTGGCTTTCAAGGTGATAGTTTAATCAATGGAGTAATTGCCCCGAATTCAGTTAGAAATATGGCTTCGGCAAGAGAAGATTATATCCAATCTGTTTTTTTATTTCCTCTAGAGAGAAATCTGCTTTCTTCTACAACCGAAATAGAATTTAATGAACTCAATTCTAATTTTTTCCAGTCAATTTCTTCTGGAAATATTGTTGCTAATGATGGGTTAGAAATCAATTCTACCCCCTTGATAAACTTAGCAGAAACTAATAGTATTTTTCCTAATAATATAGAAAATTTTGATTAAATATTTCCCCATCAATCTAATTCTAATTCCATAACTTTGATGAAGTAAAATTTGTAACTAAATCAGATAACTTTACCAAATTTAAAACCCATTAATAACTTTAATATTTATCTAGTTTTAATCCAATTATTTTCGATCCCTAGCTGAAGTATCTTGAATATTATAAATTAAAAATGAATTGAGCTTAATTAAAACTTAACCTAAATTTAAATTAAGAATAAAAGCAACTTGTTAAAAATAAAGAGAAAAACTGAGGAAAAATACATAGATATTCTTAGTTGAAATTAGAGAGATCTAGTCATTATTCTAACAAAAATAACTTGACCAAATGATCGTCTTAAAAATGGCAAAAATGGGAATTAGTGATACTATTTCCCCAAAAAAACTTGCCTAGAAAAACAATGGAGACAATTATAGGTTTTTTCTCAATTGGCATCTAAAACATCAATAAAGGTGTTTTCTATTGACGAACCAATATTCTGGTTTAAACAAAAAATAGATAATTCATACTAACAAATTATTTAGGTTTAAGGAGTGTAAAATTAAGATGGCAACACCGATTGCTTCTCAAAATTTTAATAGTTTAGACGATTCGGCAACTTTTACCGCTGACTCATTTCCTGTGGGTTCGATCCAAGAACTATTAACTAATGCCAGTGCTTCTAATATCGGCGGTGATGGCTTAGATTTTCAAACTTTTTGGACTGATACTCGTGGTAATCCAGGTCCTTTAAATCCATCAGAAAGTGGAGACTTTATTGGGGTAAATTCATTTACTGGAACTGGTGCTCCTAATGTAGCTCCTGATGGCACAACTGTTGCTTCCGGAATTGAGCAGAATTTTCAATTTAATGATGGTGATGGTCTACTTGATTTAGTATTTGAATCTGTAGATTTGAGTGGTTTTACTAATCGTATTTTCAGTTTTAATTTTTGGATTAACGATACAACATACGAATCTAGTGATACTTTCTCATATACTATCAGTGATAGTAGTGGATTTAGTGAAACTTTCCTAAACTTTAGCGAAGCAGAACTAGAAGCAAATATTTCCCCAGATGACGGAACTGCTAATTGGAATCTTGAAACTTTAGATTTAGAAGCCTTAATTGCTAGTGGATTGGATGAAACTGATGTTAATTTGACTATCAGTGTAGATACCAGTGCTGGTGTTGAAAATATCTTTGTAGATAACATTTTATTTGAAGAAGGCTCTGTAGTTCTCAATGAAGTATTTGCAAGTCATACTGGTACTGACGATACGGAATTTGTAGAATTATTTGGAACTCCAGGATTCTCCCTTGATGGTTTGAGTTTAATTGCTGTTGAAGGTGATGGAGGTGCAGCTGGTACCATTGATCGACGTATTGACTTTGACTCTACAAATGTCATTGGAGAAAATGGATTTTTCTTAGTAGGAAATCCTGATGGTTTACTTACTGAGTATAACGTCATTCCAGATCTTGAAATAGGGGATAGTTCGATAGAAAATAGCAGTGTAACAGTAGCATTAGTAGAAACAAGTAGTATTAGTGGTACTTCTATAACAGGCTCTGAAGTAGTAATTGATGCTGTAGGCTTAAATGATGGAGATGTAGGAGATACTTTCTTTTTTGATGCTCCAGTAATCGGCCCTGATGGTCCTTTTTTCCCCGCAGGAGCGAATCGTGTAGAAGATGGTGTAGATACTGATAGTGCAGATGATTTCGTATTTAGTGATTTCTTCCTAGGGCCAGATAATACTCCTACTGCTGGTGATACTCCTCAACCAATAGTAAGTGTAACAGCTCCAATTTATGAAATCCAAGGTGCAGGCCATACTTCTCCATTATTGGGTTTCAACGCAACTACTACAGGGATTGTAACTGCTGTAGATACCGGTGGTTTCTATTTACAAGATCCAACAGGTGATGGTGATATTGCCACTTCCGATGCTATTTTTGTCTCTACAGGAGGTGCTCCGGGTGTAAGTGTTGGTGATGAACTTGAAGTAACTGGTGCTGTATCTGAATTCTTCCCAGGAAGCGGTGGACTTTCTATTACTCAGCTTAGCGGTAGCCCAATTATAACTACTCTTTCTACTGAGAATACTGTACCTGCTCCTATTATTATTGGTGCAAGTGGTCGAATTCCACCTTTGGGTAGCATTGATGATGATGCTTTTACTGTTTTTGAGCCTACTTTAGATGGGATTGATTTCTTCGAGTCTTTAGAAGGGATGTTGGTAACCGCAGAAGAATTAGTCTCAGTTTCTGGTACTGATGGAGGAGAAATCTTTGCTGTTACTAATTTTGGTGAAGGTGCTACTGGTTTTAGTGAACGTGGTACTTTAAATATTGGCCCTGGAGACTTTAACCCAGAAAGAATCCAAATTGACGAAGATCCCGGAATCTTGGATTTCGACTTCCCTATCGTAAATGTTGGTGCAGTATTAGGGGATGTTACCGGGGTTATTAGTTATGATTCTGACAACTTCGAGATTTTACCAACTGAAGATTTCACTACTAATCCTGATTTTGCTTTTGATGATCTTCAACCAGAAGTTACTGAATTAGTTGGTAGTGCAACTCAACTTACTGTTGCTAGTTATAATGTTCTCAACTTGGATCCAAATGATGCTGATGGCAGTACAGACGTTGCTGATAATCGTTTTGCAACCATTGGTGAACAAATTGCTATTAATTTAGGTGCTCCAGATATTATTGGTTTACAAGAGATTCAAGATAATAATGGTTCTGCCGGTGCCGGTATTGCTGATATTAGTGCTGCGGATGAAACTTTGCAATTGTTGATTGATGAGATTCTTGCTGCTGGTGGCCCACAATATGAATTTATTGACAATATTTTCATCGGTGATGATACAAATGGTGGAGAACCCGGTGGTAATATCCGTGTAGCTTATTTGTACAATCCCGATCGAGTCACATTCCTTCCAGATTCTCTTGAAGCCATTGCAATTGAAGGACAAGGGGACGATCCTGCCAATCCTTTCATCGGTAGTCGTCCACCTTTGGCCGCAACTTTTGAGTTTAATGGTGAAGAAGTCACAATTGTTAACAATCATTTCACTTCTAAAGGTGGTAGTGCTCCTCTTTTTGGGTTAGAGCAAGATTTTGCGGCACGTCAGGAAGATGAAGTGGTTAATGGAAACGTAGACGATCGTCGCCAACAAGCTCAGGCAAATAATGACTTTGTAGATAGCATTTTAGCAACAGATCCTGATGCTAATGTCATTGTTTTAGGTGATATTAATGAATTTGAATTTGTATCTCCACTTCAAATTATCGAAGGTACAGCAGAAATTACTGATACTTTTGGTACTACTTTTGAGTTTACAGGTGAAGATCCAGTTTTGACTAACTTAACTGATCTACTTCCAGAGAATGAGCGTTATACCTTTATCTTCAATGGTAATTCTCAATCTTTGGATCACATTTTGGTAAGTGATTCTCTTAATTCAGGTGCAGAGTTTGATATTGTTCACGTTAACTCTGAGTTTGCTGATCTTCCTACCAGAGGTAGCGATCATGAGCCACTTCTTGCACTTTTAACTATTGAAGGAGATGACATAAACATACCACCTAGCATTGTGATTAATGAAGTAGATGCTGATACGCCGGGTTCTGATTCTGCTGAATTTGTAGAATTGTTTGATGGTGGAGTAGGAAATACTCCTTTAGATGGATTGGTAGTAGTTTTCTTTAATGGTGCTGATGATGCCTCTTATGAAGCTTTTGACTTAGATGGTTTTAGCACTAATGCTGATGGTTTCTTTGTTTTAGGGAATCCTGATGTACCTAATGTGGACTTGGTATTTGAGCCTGGAGCTTCCGGTGCACTACAAAATGGTGCAGATGCAGTGGCTTTGTTTACAGGAGATGCTGCTGACTTCCCTAACGATACCCCTGTTACTACTACAAACTTGATAGATGCCATTGTTTACGATACTAGCGATGCTGATGATACGGGTTTACTCACTGGATTAGGACAAACTACTCAATTCAATGAAAACGCAAATGGGGATGATGATAACGAATCCAATAGCCGGGTTCCTGATGGAAGTGGTACTTTTGTAGCTCAAGCTCCAACTCCTAGTGAAACAAATGAACCAGAGATTATAGATCCACCACCAGTAGGAGATCTTACTCCTATCTATGAAATTCAAGGTGCTAGTCAAGTTTCTCCTTTGATTCTCGATGGTACTTCAGTTGTGGAATTCTTTGAGAATTTACCTGCTGATACATTTACCATTTCCGATGATATTGTTACTACCACAGGTATTGTAACCGCAGTAGACAGTAGTGGTTTCTATCTACAAGATCCAACTGGTGATGGTGATATCGCAACTTCTGATGCTATCTTTGTCTTTACAGGTGGTGCTCCGGGTGTAAGTATTGGTGATGAACTTGAAGTAACTGCTACTGTAGCGGAATTTTTCCCAGGAGACACTGATACTGGTAACTTACCTACTACTCAACTTACAGGGGCAACCATAACTACTCTTTCTACTGGTAATGATTTACCTGCTGCTACTATTATCGGTGCAGATGGTCGAATTCCTCCTAATGGCAATATCGATGATGATGCTTTTGATGTTTTCGATCCTGTAAATGATGGGATTGATTTCTTCGAGTCTCTAGAAGGAATGTTGGTTACTGCTACTGATTTAGTAGCTGTTGCTGGTACTAATGGCTTTGGTGAAATCTTTGCAGTTGTTGATGGGGGTGTGGATGCAACTGGAATTAGTGAGCGTGGAACTATCAATATCGGCCCTGATGATTTCAACCCAGAAAGAATCCAAATTGATGAAGATCCTGGAATCTTTGACTTTGATTTCCCTCTCGTAAATACTGGTGATTTCTTAGGAGATGTTACAGGGGTAATCGGTTATAGCTTCGGAAACTTCGAGATTTTACCTACTGAAGATTTTACACCAAATATTGTTTCTGCTGGGCTTGAGCCTGAAACTACTGAATTAGTTGGTACTGATGACGAACTCACTATTGCGACTTACAATGTCCTTAACCTCGATCCTGAGATTGAAACATTAGATGAACTTCCTCCCGGTTCTGATGCAGGTGATATTGATGATGACTTTGGTGATGGTCGTTTTACTGCTATTGCGGAACAAATTATCAATAACTTGAATGCTCCAGATATTATAGCATTACAAGAAATTCAGGATAATTCTGGTGCTGAAGATGATGGGACTACTTCTGCGAGTGAAACTCTCCAGTTATTGATTGATGAAATTGTAGCAGCAGGTGGTCCTGCCTATGAATTTATTGATAATACTTTCATTGGTGATGATTCAAGTGGTGGTCAACCAGTAGGTAATATTCGTACGGCTTACTTATACAATCCCGATCGAGTAACTGTAGATCCTGATTCTGTTACTTCTATTGAATTTGAAGACCAACCAACTAATCCTTTAAATCCTTTCTTTGACAGTCGTCCTCCTTTAGTTGCCACTTTTGAATTTAATGGTGAAGAAGTTACTCTCATTAATAATCACTTCTCTTCTAAAGGCGGTAGTTCTCCTATTTTAGGTATTGAACAAGATTTTGCGGCACGTCAGGAAGATGTTGTGGTTAATGGTGGTTTAGATGAACGTCGAGAACAAGCTCAGGCCGTTAATGATTTTGCAGATGAAATTTTTGCAGAAAATCCTTTTGCTAATGTAGTAGTTTTAGGTGATTTAAACGAATTTGAATTTGTATCTCCACTTCAAATTATCGAAGGAACTGAAGCAGTTGTTCCAGGTTCTGAAGGTTTCGAGATTACTGATACAGGGGAAGAGGCAGTTTTCACTAACTTAACTGATTTTATTCCAGAAGATGAGCGTTATACCTTTATTTTCCAAGGTAATTCTCAATCATTAGATCATATTTTAGTGAGTGATTCTATTCTTTTTGGCGAGCCAGAAGTGGATATCGTTCATGTTAACTCTGAGTTTGCAGTTACTGATGCTACTGCTAGTGATCATGAACCAATTGTGGCTAGTTTAACTCTACCAAGTCTAATCGAAGGTACTCTTGGTAGTGAGATTGTTATTGGTACTCCTGAAAACGATATCATCATTGGTACATCAGGTCGTGATTTTGTTACAGGTGGTGCTGGTGAGGATATTTTTGTCTATGACAGTATTCTCAGTGGTGGTAATGTTATTAACGACTTTGAAGCTGGTGTGGATACAGTTAATCTTGATGGCTTGTTAGATAATATCGGCTTTACAGGATTCGATCCGATTGCAGAAGGTGTTATTGGATTTGAAGGTCTTGAAAGTGGTACTTTCCTCACAGTTGATATTGATGGTTTTGCTGGCTCTGGAACTCCTCGTCCATTTATCTTGTTTGAAGATGTTATGGTTGCCGAATTGAGCAATCCTGATAATTTTGGTTTCCCCGATATTATGGTCTAAGGTTGGTTAATTAAGGATTTGGAGGGATTTGTAAAGAGAAAAATATAACTTCTCTACAGTAAATCTCTCCTTATTTGAGATGTAAATTATCAATGGATTCAATTTGAACTTAATGACGAAAGATAAATTGAGAGAAAAATAATGATTAATACTTTACAAAAACTTGCTATTGCTACTGGTTTAGCGATAAGTATGACCGGTTTTCAAACCTCATCTGCACAAGCTTTAAGTTTAATAAGCGATCCAGTTGAGTTTGATTTTGAGATAACTTTAGATTCAGGTTCTTTATCTGGTGAAACTTTTAATGGAAGTTTTACAGTTGATGAGACATTTTTGACAGAAGAAGGAGATGAAACTGCTGAAGTAACTGCTTTTGATTTCACCTTTGCAGGGGATGATTTTGATCTAGAAACTGTTTTTAATCCTGTTACTGCTTTCTTTAACGATGGAGATTTACTAGGAATCGATGCTAGTAATGATTCATTTACATTTGTTCCCGGTTTCTTTGATGCAAGTGAGGCATTTTTTGCCTTCGATTTTGGATCTGGCGATGTTGGTACGGGAGATTTCACTGCAGTTGAAGTTCCACCTATTCCTGAACCTAGTTTAATCATAGATTTCGAGACAACTCTAGATTCAGGATCTTTATCTGGTGAAATTTTTAGCGGTTCTTTTGGTTTAGATGACACTTCTTTGACAGGAGAAGGATTTGAGGAAATTGAATTAATTGCATTTGATTTCAATTTTGCAGGAGATGATTTCGATTTAGGAAATGTTTTTGTTCCTGCTAATGCTTTATTTTTAGATGGAAATTTACTAGGAATCGATGCTAGTAATGATCTCTTTAGTTTTATCCCTGGTTTCTTTGATATAAGCGAAGCATTTTTTGCCTTCGATTTTGGAGGTGGTGATGTTGGTACAGGAGATTTCACTGTAGTTGAAGATGTTGCTGTACCTGAACCTACTTCTATCATAACAATATTAGGTTTAGGAAGTCTAGGAATAGTTTCTAAACTTAAAAAGAATAAAAAATAAGTTTATTTTCCGAAAATTAAGTGGTGAAATTATAATAGCTGATAATGCTAATGATTTACCACTTTTTTATTTTTGATAAAAGCAAGATAAATATTATTGATTTATTAAATTACTTATTAATTAAAAAACTATTATTTATTTTTCTAACCTAACAACATACCATTGTAAATATTCTCCAGGTGCCAAATTCAATTCACAAAAATTATCCATCAAATATTGAGCCTTTTCTTGGGAAGAAGAAAATTTAGCCAACTCTTGAGGTAAACCATCATCAGGTTGAGATTCCACAATCAATTTAAGCTTAGTTAATAACTCTTGAGGAGTAAGAAATTCCTCAGGTTTATTGGTTTCGAGGATAACAAAAGCATCCTCTTGATACATTATTGAATCAGCCATTATGGGTAAAGTAGTTAAATAGACTTTATTTTAAGATATTATAAACTATTACCATGATTTCATCAATGACCAACCCTTTTCTCAATCTCAATTACGAAACTGCTTTAGAAAGCCTTGGTAAAGATTATTATCATCCAGTAACTGCGGCTGAATTTCCAGCACATATTTTACGCTTTCGCAACAATGAATTATTACCTATCCTTGGATTAAATCCAAAATTAGTGAAAGATGAAGATTTTATCGAAGCTTTTGGCAAATTTCAAAGTATACGTCCTTTTTTAGCCTTATGTTACCACGGTTATCAATTTGGGCAATATAATCCAAATTTAGGTGATGGGAGAGGATTTTTATATGGACAAGTACGGGGAATTGATAATAATCTTTATGATTTTGGTACTAAAGGATCTGGACAAACTCCCTATTCTCGCTTCGCTGATGGGAGATTAACTCTTAAAGGTGGGGTAAGGGAAGTATTAGCAGGTGAAGCTTTGCATCAATTAGGTGTTAATACTTCTCGCACTCTCAGCCTCATTGAAACTGGTGAATCTCTTTGGCGAGGAGATGAGCCTTCTCCGACACGATCGTGTGTTATGATTCGTTTTAGTCGATCTCATATTCGTTTTGGTAGTTTTGAAAGGCTGCATTATTTAAAACGTCCAGATTTAATCGAGAAACTTTTAAACCATGTTATTTACTATTATTACCCAAACATTGACGTAGAAAATAAAGATTGTTATGCTATGTTTTACGCTGAATTGGTAGAAAGAGTCGCTAAATTAACCGCTCAATGGATGTCATCTGGTTTTTGTCATGGGGTGCTAAATACTGATAATATGTCTATTACTGGAGAGAGTTTTGATTATGGGCCTTATGCTTTTATTCCTGACTATAATTTTGACTTTACCGCTGCTTATTTTGATTATGCTAAACGCTATTGTTATGGCCATCAGCCTTTAATGTGTAAGCTAAATTTGGAGATGCTTCAAATCCCTTTAAAAATGGTAATGTCTCCTGAAGATTTGGAGAGTGGTTTGATCCATTTTGATCATCTTTATAAGGATTATTACCATCAGTTGATGATGAAAAAGTTAGGGATTATTAACTTAGAAATTCCAGAAACTAAGGACTTATTAAAGGAGACAACTAACTTATTAAAGGAGTCTTCTATTAGTTATCATGACTTTTTTGCAGAATTAGCGAAGAGTTTTAATCATGGGTGGCTAGAAGATAGTTCAACTATTTTAGAAAATGTACCTCTTAATTCTTCTAATCTAGAAAAATGGCAAAATTTATATCATCAGGTTTTAACCCAATTACCTCCAGAAAATAAGGAAAAGATAGGCAATATTCTTCGAGATTCTAATCCACAAACTGCTTTATTACGCCCAGTTATTGAGTCAGTTTGGGAAGCCATCGCTTATGAAGATAATTGGCAACCTTTTCAGGAATTACTAACAAAAATTAGAAAAAAAGAATAGGAAAAAAATTTATGATTCGTATTGGCATAATCGGGAGTGGGATAATAGGTGGAATTATCGCCTATGAATTAAGCAAGATTGAAGGAATACATATTACCTTAATCGATGAAAAAATGCCGGCATCTGGCTCTACTGGTGCAGCATTGGGAGTTTTAATGGGTGCGATTAGTCATAAAACTAAAGGCAAGGCATGGCAAATGCGAGAGAATAGCATTCGACGTTATCAAAAACTGATTCCAGAATTGGAAGAAATGACGGGAATTCCTATCCCAGTGAATCATGACGGGATTCTTCAGTTACTTTTTCCTGAAAATGATTTGGAAAAGTTGGAAAAACTTATCGCTATTCGTGCTAATCAAGGTTGGAATTTGGAGTTTTTATCTTCTGATATCCTAAAAGATAAATGTCCTCATGTCGAAAATAGTGATGTAGTTGGGGGTATATATTCTCCTGAAGATTGTCAGATAAATCCTACTATTCTAACTGAGGCTTTGGTGAAAGCTGCCAGCATCAATGGGGTTGAATGCAAGTTTGGCTTGAAAGTTGAAAATTTACTGTCAATGCCTGTTCCAGGCTCGGAAATTCGCCGCTGTTATAGTCTTGAAACGGGGGATGGTATCATTGAGGTGGATTGGGCGATCGTCTCCGCGGGTTTAGGTTCTACTCATCTAACTAAAAGCCTTGGTAAACCTCTAGATATTCGACCAGTATTAGGACAAGCATTACGTTTAAAGTTAGATAAACCTATGGGGCATAAAGAATTTCAACCAGTTATCACCGGAAATGACGTACATATAGTACCTCTTTTGAATTCGGAATCCGGAATTGGGAATTCGGAATTATTACCGAAGTTTACCAAGTCTTCCCCATCTCCTGAGACTCCCAACACTTCTGATACTACAGAGACTCCATCGGCTGAATACTGGATAGGTGCCACAGTTGAGTTTCCTAATGATGCCGGAGAGGTGGTAGCTGATGCTGTTTTATTGGATAAAGTGAAACAAGAAGCCATGGAATTTTGCCCAGCTTTGGCAAATGGCAAGATTATTCACTCTTGGTTAGGAAAACGCCCTCGGCCAGAAGGGCAACCAGCACCTATTATCCGGAAATTACCTGATTATGAGAATGTTTTATTAGCTACAGGGCATTATCGTAATGGTATTTTACTTGCTCCGGTTACGGCGCAAATTATTTCTGATATAATTTTTGACTATAATTAGTATGTTTTTTCTAGGATTGCTGATGTTATGTAAAGGCTATTGATCAAAATTATATCCTTTTGTTAAAATAATAATATCTGCACAAATACTAATCATAATCAGAAATTGTTGTAAAAATTTGAAGTTTAAATTTTATGTATATGTAGATAATTATAAATTAAAATGGCTATAATTAATTATACAAAACACACCCTATCATATCCCTAAACCATCATAGATAGAGTAAAAATGAGAAAGGTTTTATGACACAATTATCAAGACTTCCCGATAATCTACCTATTCCTGATAATGATGGTGCTTGTGATCATTTACGAGGATTATTCGTTCCATCTCTAAGCTTGCCAGCAACAACAGGGGAGATAATAGATCTTAGAGCAGAAAGTAACAACCATCGTATTATTGTCTATTGTTATCCCATGACTGGTGATCCCAATAAACCTTTGCCAAATAATTGGGACATTATTCCTGGCGCACGAGGATGCACTCCCCAATCTTGTGCATTTCGGGACCATTATAAAGAACTACAGAATTTAGATGCATCAGTTTATGGTATAAGTACCCAGACAACTTCCTATCAACAAGAAATGGTACAGCGTCTGCACTTACCTTTCCCTGTTTTGAGTGATGCTGATTTGATATTCATCAAAGCCCTTAACCTTCCCACGTTTTGTGTAGAGGGTATGACACTAGTTAAGCGCGTAACACTCATTTTATCTAAAGGCATGATTGAACACATTTTTTATCCGGTGTTTCCACCAAATGAGAATGCAGAACAAGTGGTGAAATGGCTAAAAGAAAACCCAGATGTTAGGGGATAATTTTTTCCATTATCTGACAAAAATATTACTCAGACAAAATTAGTTTTTCAAATTACATTGATTAAATTAATCTACAGCAAAATCAGTATATTTCCGCATAATAGGCGGATCAAAACCCAGGACAATTTTATCTTTAGAAACACCCAAATCAAGTAATTCATTAGCAATTCCCACTTCTGTGCCATCTTGTTGAATCCAAATTTTACCATCAATTATATCCAAATGAAGCACAACCCCATATACTCTTTTGCTATTTCGCCATCCCACATATACTAATTGATATCTATCACTTTCTAGATCGAATATAGTTTCTGCTTCAATACGAGTATCCCAAACCAACTTAGCTCGAGCTTTTAACAGCTTTTGAATATACTCTCGGTAATTTTTTATAGTATTGGAATCCATTTTTCAATAACCTCATCCTCAATATTATAAGTAAAAAGATAAAGTTGATTTTCCTGTATTATTTTCTGAATAAATAAAGTAACAAAAAACTTTTCATAAACACCACTAGGCACAGCAAGATAAAGAATTCTTTCCTTTTCTTGAATTTGTAAAGCCGTTCGATAAGCGATAAATTGCCCTAATGCTCCATAAAATTCAGTCACTTTTGATGCACCTAAAAAACTTTTTATCTCAACAGCGATCTTTTGTTTCTCTTTTTCTGCGGCAATTATTCTTTCAGCACCTAAATCAATTGCTAAATCTAAGCCATCTATTTGTACAGGATATGGATCTTGAGTAATAATCCAGTTATCTTTTTCTAGAGCAACCTTAACATTATCATGAAAAAAATCTTTAGCAGGCATAATTAGTATTAGTTTAAATCATTTTTTTAGATAAAAATTAAAATCAGCAATAGAGTTAATTTACTTTATTATAATCCATAATAGAGAATTAACGATTATGTTATAATTAATTACCCAAAAAGTTAGGAAAGTTAGGAAAAAGGAGTATCATCAGTTGCCAACCACAGCACAATCTATTCAATCTGTTATTCTTTGTCAGTGGTTTTCTAATGCTTATCAACCAATTAACATTTTTCGTTATGATACTAAATTCAAAACAATTTATATTCAAGGCGGTGTTAATGATAACATTCCATTAATAATAGATTCAGATGGAAACTGGAGATTTTTAAATGACTGATTTAACTAAATTAAGCGTAACAGAATTAAAAAAATACATATCTGACAATCGTAATAATGAAGATAAATTTTCCGAAGCACTAGGAGAATTAATAAAACGAGATCCTAATCCTATAATCTATTCTAAAGATATGCCATTAGAAGAACAAGAAAAAATATTCAGGGAAAAAATAGCAAAATCTTAGAAAACAACAGAAAAAATTCCCTCTCCTCACAAACAATAATTAACTTTCCATAGAATCAAGTTTTTCAAGCAACATAGATAAATATTTTTCAATATCCCTAGCACACTTGCCATAAGCATCCAAATCCTTACCAAAAGGATCCAAAATATCCAAATCATCCTTTTCCCCAAGAAATTCCTTAAAACAATGAAATTTCTCCCTCATCTCCGGGAAATTAGCCAACAACAAATAATAATTACCTTGAGTCATGGTTAAAACCAAATCAGCCCAATCCATCAACTCCCAATTAACCCGTTGAGACTGATGATTAATGGATATACCCCTTTCCTCCAGAATCCTAACCACATGGCGAGAAGCAGAATCCCCATTAAAAGCAGTAACACCAGCCGATCGAACCTGATGCTTATCCCCAGACATATCCCGAAAAAAAGACTCAGCCAATGGACTACGACAAGTATTGCCACTACAAACAAAAAGAATTTTCATTAAGAAATGTAAATTAAATCTTAAAAAAATATTAAAAATTATTTGGAACTTTTCTCAACTTATAACGTCAAAAAATAAACTACAAAAAAATTAAAACTAAGGAAAAATATCAATGGAAAATAGGAAAACAGAGGGTTTTAAGGAAAAATCTTCCAACTTTAAATTTCCCATTTCAAAACTCAAGAGAAGTATCTTATCAATAATATCTACTAATTTAGTCATAGCAGGAATCATTAGTTTATCAGGAATCAAAGCAGAAGCAGCCCAAAAAATAATTCTTAAATATGGTATTTTTAGAGAGTCAATCTCCGTGTCAGAATTAAGAACCTTTGTGGATACTGGAGAGCTATCCTCTTCGTTAAGGAAGTATCTTAAAAAAGTCGATGGAAAACCAGATGATTTAAGATTTGCCCTAAAACAAGGAATGTTAGTAGACGTTGTTTTACTTTCCAAAACCCTCAACAGTATCCCAGGGGAATTTGTTCTTAATGGAATCAGCCAAGTGATTCATACACCTAGCAATCGAGGTAGTAAAGAATCATTAAGAAGTGCAGTTGTTAACTCCGCTTTAGATGATAATGAAGTTCAAATCATAGAGATTATGGAGAATTATCCCACCGATGAAATTCATGTCGACGGTAATAGCATAGTGGAAACATATAATACTCTAAATAAACTATTAGAACCTCTTGCCAAAATAGGAATATAAACTTAAGAAGCAAATAAAAGTTAAGACAACTTAGTAAGCCAAAGTATTGAGAGTTTCCGAAAGATAACAACGAATTTGTTGATCAAGATTTTTACCTTGACAGATAACTTGACCATCAAACTGTTGCCAACGCTTAAAACCAGAGCTAGCAGCAATAGCAGACTTGAGACTAGCCCAGATTTCGCTATCATTTTCCAATGGAGCGTTAGCAGGGATTGTAGAATTTTGCATATTTCCTCTTCATAAATAATTAATAGTTAATTGTTCCTATTCTCTATAATAGATCGTTTAACATCTTTTTTCAGTATGAATTAAATCAAAATTTCCAATTAAATTGATAAACAAAAATTTAACCCCATCTCAAAAGTTAAACTTTCAAACTTATTATTTTTCTATTTGTTTGAAAACTAAAACAGAAGAATAAACAAAATTTTCATCAAGATTCGCTATAAACAGATGGAATTAACCAAATTTTATTCACTTTAAAACCCGGAAGAATAAATTCTCTAGAAATCAACCTAGATGAAATAGGCTTAATCTCAGCAAACTTTTTCTTACTAGTTAGTAAAACAGCCAAAACACTAACCGGCACTTGTAAAAATAAATTACTCATTAAAAAAGCAAAAGAAGCCAAAGCCAAACCAGCAATACGCTTTTGAGGTAGAAAAGAAGTAGCCAAACCAGCAATTGGTGCCCACTTATAGATAAACCAAAGCAGCCATAACATCAATCCTGCCACCAAAACCGATAAAAAACAATGCCACTTACTCTTAAAAAGAGTCAAAATTTGACATTGAGTTAAAGTCAACCTTTCAGGCTTAATAGAAAAAAGCAGAATACTAAAAATATCAAAAGGGCGAAATAGTTGCATCCATAAAATAGGAAGAATTCCTACAGTAACCAAGAGAATCAACTCCAGCCAATACCAAGGGAAAGGATTACCCATAGATAAACCCACCCAAACTAACAACAAAAAAAAAGGCAAGATTGCCAAACCTGACAAATGAATCCACAAAAATGGTTCAGATTTAAAAGAGTTCATTTCAAAATAGCAATAAAAGTAATTATTAGATCATTTTAGAAAAAATATAGAGCAGCAAAATTACTGCCCTTTCACCAAAACTCAACTTATGTAGTAGATAGAGTTCGACGTTTTAACACCATTTCATAAGATTCAATGAGATCTCCTTCTTTCCAGTTATTAAAACTAGAAGTACCAATGCCGCATTCATAGCCCGCATTTACTTCCTTGACATCTTCTTTCATTCGTTTAAGAGAATCTAAGTTACCCTCATATAGCTTTTTCCCATCTCTGAGTACTCGAACAAAGCGATTTCTTACCACCTTACCAGAGACAATATAACAACCAGCCACAGCCCCACGTCCTACAGGGAATACGGCTCTAACCTGTGCTTGTCCGAGGGATTCTTCTACTTCTTCAGGATCTAATAAACCTTCCATTGCCCCTTGAATATCATCTAGGAGCTTATAAATCACATTATATTCCCGAATATCAACTCCTTCACGATCGGCAGCCCCCCTCGAACCACTAGCAAGAGTAGTATTAAAACCGATAATAATAGCACCACTAGCGGCAGCTAAATCCACATCAGTTTCAGTAACCTCACCAGGTGCAGCTAATAGCACCCTAATTTGGACTTGATTTTGAGGTAATTGTTTAAGAGAGCCAAGAATAGCTTCCACCGAACCTTGAACATCTGCCTTTAAGATCAAATTAAGTTCTTTTAACTCCCCTTCTTGAGCTTGGGCAGAAATACTACTCAAAGTCACCCGACGAGAAGACATAGATTGTTGTAGACGAGATTGACGTTTTTCTTCAGCCCTAGCTTCTGCAATACTTCTTGCTTCTTTTTCCGTGAGATAAACATCAAATTCATCACCCGCTTCTGGGACTTCATTTAACCCCAAAATTTCCACCGCAAAAGATGGCCCTGCTACATCAACTTTCTCCCCTCGATCGTCAATCATGGCACGGATTTTGCCTAAAACAGAGCCAGCCACAATCAGATCCCCTACTCGTAGACTTCCATTTTGAATTAACAGAGTTGCCACAGGGCCTCGAGCACGATCCAAATTAGCTTCAATGACAGTTCCTTTAGCAAGGCGTTCAGGATTAGCAGAAAGTTCCTCTATCTCTGCCACCAATACAATCATATCCAGAAGAGTATCGAGGTTATCCCCATTAAGAGCACTCACCGGTACCATAATAGTCTCTCCACCCCATTCTTCAGGAACTAATTCTAACTCCATTAACTCTTGCTTAACTCGATCGGGATTAGCTTCTGCCTTATCCACCTTATTAATAGCAACAATAAGAGGAACACCTGCGGCTTTAGCATGACTAATAGCTTCTTTTGTTTGAGGACGTACACCATCATCTGCCGCCACCACTAAGATAGCAATATCAGTTACCCTAGTTCCTCTAGCCCGCATAGCAGTAAAAGCTTCGTGACCTGGAGTATCTAAAAAGACAATTTGTTGTGTTTTATCTTCATGTTCGATATCCACATGATAAGCACCAATATGCTGAGTAATACCTCCTGCTTCACCTTGAGCTACTTTACTTTTGCGAATAGAATCTAAAAGAGTAGTTTTTCCGTGATCCACGTGGCCCATAATTGTCACTACAGGAGGTCGCTTCTGAAGATTATCTAAATCACCAACATCAAGCATTTCAGTGCTTTTGGTTGCTGCCGCAATTTCTTCTTCAGTTTCCACCTGGATATCTAAATCTTCTGCGATGGTCTTAGCCGTATCTAAATCTAGAGTTTGGGTAATATTTACAGCTATTCCCCTAAAAAATAGATTTTTAATGATTTCGGTTTCAGGAGTTTTGAGAAGATCACTAAGTTCTCGAACAGTCAAACTTTCTGGTAGAGTTACCTTTTCTGGAGGTGCTTCTACTTTAGGTTTTTCACGACGTTCTGATTTATTAGAAGATTTATTGGTTTCAGATTTGACAGATGGTTTTTTCTTAGGCGCAGTAGATGCTGGTGATGGTGTTTTAGCCGATTGAGGTTTAGGTGGACGTTCTAAAGCCTGACTAATAGCAAAACCAGAGGTCATATTGTTTAAGGAATTTAACTCCTCATCGTCATCATCCTCTATTACTACTGGTTTACGCTTAGCTTTAGCTTTTTGTTTAGCTTTATTTTCTTCTTCCGGCTCCTCTTCTTCTTCCCAAGATTTACGTTTAGAAGATGGACGAGGTGGGGTTGGAGGCCGCTTTAATTTTTGTTTTTGTCTTTTTGGCTTTTCTAGGAGAACTTCTTCTTCCTCTGATTCTGATTTTGAACCATCATTATTCTCCAATGCTTCTTCTTCTAATTCTAAATCCTCTGGAGGAAGTGAATTTTTTTTCTTTTCTTGATTTTCAGGTTTAGAGGG
>JANQIW010000133.1 GCA_028281945.1 Prochloraceae cyanobacterium PL24a_bin.78 | reverse complement strand
TATCAAGGTATTCTCAATAAGCCATAGAAACGAATAGTGCACTCAATCCTTGAAACTATTGCCTTGTAAGGCTTTTAAGCGGATTGTCACCCTTTCAGCATTGCCAGTCTATATTTAATCTGTGCAAATGTTTTCCATTTCTGACATCTTCATCTGAACCTATTTCAATTAATCGGTATGTAGGATATTCTTTGATGATTCCCCAACCGATGGCTCCATAACTATTGGCATAGGCAATGATAATATCACCCTTACGATAAGAGGTTAAGATTTTTTCTCCTTGATCTCCTACTTTACCTTCAAAATTTGCGGTAATAATGTTATGAGCTTTGAGATATGACCACCACCAATCTTCATCATTATGATCAATATTATGCCAATATATTTTGGCACTATTGCTTCGCTTTAAATTCCAAATCTTGATTAGATTCCCTAAATATTTTTCTTGATTTATTTCTACTTGTTTAACTGTCCATTTGTCTTGATGAATAACATTAATTGTTAGAGGATAAATTGTTTTATTTCCTTTTTTAAAATATTGGTTTTTTTTCTGATCAAAATCATAATTTTTAGCTAATGAATTTTTCTTTCTGGATAGAAGCACCAAATTACCCAATCGATGTACCCATTTTTCCCTAGCTTTATCATCCCAAGTTTTACTCCAATCACTATCTGCTTTAGGATTTTGGGGTAAAACGTGTTCAATGGTGACTAATTTAGCATTAAAACTTGGACTTAAATTTCCTTCAGCAATGGCAGAATCTAATCTTTTCAACACATAAAGACAGGTGCGAGTTTGTTGGTATAAATCACCATCAAGAATCTCAATAATCTTATTTTGTTCTTCTAGGTATAACAATTCTTCAGCTTTTACAATAGCTGATTTTACTCCTGCATCATCGATCGCTTTTAAAATTTGAGCATAACGTCTTCCTCGTTCATTAATATCTGCTCTGATAATCATTAAACCTATAGCTAATCTTTCTAAGTTAATAAAAAATTCTTTTATTAGAGATGCTTTGTTAGAATATTTAACTAAAAAAGAAATAGCAGGAGGCAACCAATCAGAATTATTGATCAGATTTAACCAACCAAAAAGACGATTAATTTCTTGTTCATCTTCTTTATTATCACAGCTAAATCTTTGGTCTCTAATAATTTCAAAGATATCAGAACAAGGTTTTAAAATTTCATCTATGAATTGAGTGGGATTATCTTGAGGTTTAATCTTTTTACGATATTCACTTAATAAAGTTTCTTTGGGTCTTTCTCTTTTTTGAATACGATAAATATGAGAAAATAACTCTTTAAAATCTTCTCTCCCTAAATCTTTTTCTTCATTTTCCCAAATTTGGGTGTATTTTTCTTTTTTTGTATCACCTTTAATCTTCCCAATAATTTCTGATTTAAGAATATCATTTAATTCTAAGTCTAAACCACGACTATTGATAGTAGAAAAAATACGATAAGCAGTGTCAAAATCTGATGTTGAAACGACTACTAAATAACAATTGTCTAAAAGACTTGTATATAGATGCAAAATCCACTCTTCTAAAGAAAGATTTTCAGGACGACAATGAGTTAATTCTTTTACTAAAACCTTAGCATTATCTCTTAATAACCTTTGACTATCTGTTAGTAAACCTGCATTTTTTTCTAATAAGTTTTTAATTCCTCCAGTTGTGCGAATATATTCACCAAAAAACTCATTATCTTGAATTTTTAACTGTAAACCATATTGTTTATTTTTACCTGTCTTGTCTTTACCTTCTAACAATAGATTAATCATTTCACGAGTTTCGTGATGTAAAGGTAATAAATGACGGAATACTGATAATAAAAGAGTTAAAGTTGTTAAACGTTGTTGTCCATCAATTACTTCTGCATTTGGTTTTGCTTGTTCTTTAATTAAGATAATACTACCAAAAAAGTAATAAGGGTTATCTTGTGGGAGAGGATAAGGAAAAGCATCACAAAGATCGTCAATTAACTCTAAAACCTGATCTTCTGTCCAAGCATAAGGACGTTGATAAGAAGGAATTTGAAACTGATAATTAGTAAGATTAAAAATTTTATTTAGTTGTTCTTCTGTTGCCTTGATTGACATGATTTATTTTCATGGTTTTTTTTCTATTAAATATTGTATATTAAAGTTCTTTATAATTCTTAATCCTGATAATAAAGATCTAATCTTCACTAAGCTTTAAATTTTGTATAAATACTTGTGATAATAAGCAGTAACTACTTTGAGATAAGAATAGCTTGATTAAGTATTATAGAGAGGCTTTTCCAAGTCATCTCATTTCCTCTGCTAGGAATTCCATCACTTGACAAGAGAGAATAGCTGAGTTTGGCTGAGATGAGGTATTACCTCCCTACAAAGGTCGATCGTCTTTTCTACGATTTCCTAATTTTTTTGCTATAAAAGGAATTAGACTGCTTCGAGATTTTTTTCTCCAGTTCTAATTCTTACGATTTCCTCCACAGGGGAAATAAAGATCTTACCGTCACCAATTTCGCCAGTGCGGGCGGCTGAGATAATTTTATCGACGACTAAATCGACATTCTCATTTTCGACAACGATTTCGATTTTAAGTTTCTGAAGGAATTCTACGGTGTATTCTGAACCTCGATAACGCTCAGTTTGTCCTTTTTGTCTTCCAAAACCCCTTACTTCTGATACTGTCATCCCGACGATTCCAGCGTTTACTAATGCGATTTTGACTTCGTCTAGTTTAAAGGGGCGAATAATAGCTTCTATTTTTTTCAAAGCTTGTTACTCCTCATCTTGCTTTTTTTTTGATAGTTTTTTATGCCTTTTTTTGATCAGGCAAATCTATAGTTTATAAGATTTTAATACGATTTTTTTGAGCTTATGAGCCATTTCTCTATGATATTTGGTATTGTTATTCTTTTTCTAGTGGCGGGATTAATGCTGACATGGCGTGTTGTTGCTTTTGCTAATGTTGTTTGAGGTGATGATTCTTGGAGGATTTCATATTTTATAATATATTCATTATCTTTCTCGGATTTGGGCATTAATTGGATAATTAGGCGATGGCCTGCAAAGATGGGTTGGAAAAAATCTATTTCGGCATTGGTGATGGGTATGGCAAAGTCGGAGTTACGATAAAAGCTTTGTAATTCTATGCCTTGATTGATTAGGGATTCTTCGTAGGCTTCGTGGCAGATTGATAGCAATTTGGCAAAGTAAACTACTCCTGCTGCGTCTGTATCTGATAATTTAATTGTTCGGTAATATTTATACATAATATTTATAGATATTCTAGTATGCTCCTATTTCTGCTTTCAAATAATCGATAAATTGTCGGGCAGTGCGTCCAGATCTTCCGTTATGTCTTTTTGCCCAAAATATTGCTCTTTTTTCTAGTTCTTGTATGGAAATATTTATGTTTTCTTCTGAGGCTAAGTGGTGAACTATCTTTAAATAACTTTCTTGATTGGGTGATTCAAAGGTTAAGGTTAAACCAAATCGATCGCTAAAGGATAATTTTTCTTGCACTGTATCCCAAGAATGGATTTCATCTGAATCGCTAGGACGAGGTCGATCGGCAAAATATTCTCTGACTAAATGTCTACGATTGGAAGTTGCATACACTACCATGTTATCTGAACGGGCTATTACGCTTCCTTCGAGAACCATTTTTAATGATTTAAAGGCTTCGTCATCTTCTTCAAAGGATAAATCATCTACGAAGATAATAAATTTTTGGGGGGCGTGACGTAATTTTTCTACTATTTGTGGTAAGTTTTTTAATTCTGGTTTGGGCACTTCGGTTAATCTTAATCCTTGTTGGCTATATTCTTCTAACAAACCTTTGACAAGTGAAGATTTGCCGGAGCCTCTTGCACCATATAATAATACATTAAGGGCACGATATCCTTTGAGTAATGATTCGGTATTTTGGATGAGGATATTTTTAGGGTAGTCATATTCTACTATGGTGGAGAGTTTAACACGATGGGGGTTTTCTATGGGGATTAATTTTCCTTGATGCCAAGAGAAGGCTTGATATTTAGCAAAGATTCCACTACCTTTTTGTTGGTAGTAGTTAGCTAATTCTGGTAAAATATCCCTCCAATTTTGTTTTTGATAGAGAATATTATTGGTATTTTTTGTTTCTAATTCCCATGAGATAGGCATGGTATTTATGTCAGTTGTTTTTTGCACCCATTCACTAATAGTTTGAGGTTTTAGATGATATACTTTTTGGAGAATTTCTAAGTCATATTTGGCTGCATTAATGAGGGATATTGGTAAATTTTCTAGGGATTTTTTTTGGATTTGTTGAGAGAATGGATTTTCATTTTCGAGTATTTGGGTTATGAGATAATCTTGCCAACTTTCATTGGTTATTGCTAAGTTATTAAACCAATCACTATAGGCTTGTAAACAAAGTGCGGATGAAATTTGTGGGGTTTTTAAGTCTGCATTGGAGTTATGTATGGTTTTTAATAGTTTGAGAAAGGCTTTTCCTATTTTATTATTAAATACGGAGCGATATAATAGCATGGATGCTATTGATAGGTATAAATTAATTGGTTCGCATTTTTCGCAAGACATAAATATTTTCTATTAATATACTATTACTATATTAAGTAGGTAGGTGAAAAAAGTTTTAAAATAGAAATTCAAAATCAATCCCTAAAGAAAAAAATATAAGATTACCCATTTTCTATTTAATTTTGCTTACC
>JANQIW010000132.1 GCA_028281945.1 Prochloraceae cyanobacterium PL24a_bin.78 | reverse complement strand
TTTTAATTTTTAGAAAATATCTATCTCAATACAGTATTTAATTATAAATAGTTTAAAATATAATCAAGACAAAAATGATTTAAGTTTTACAATTAGTCTTGAAATCTACAATTTTATCATTTTGATTAGAAAAGGTATGGAAATTTACCATCTTTGTTATAAAATTGATCTTAACTATAAATATTAAGGATTAACTTATAAGCAAATGTCAACCCAATCTATTCCCGAAATAACTGTAGAAGAATTAGCAATACTTCTTGCCAATGACAACTCCCAACTTCAGTTAATTGATGTTAGAGAGCCTCAAGAAGTGGAAATCGCCTCGGTAGAAGGTTTTGAAGTTTTCCCTCTTTCCCAATTCCAACAATGGGCATCATCTATCCCATCTCATTTCAATCCCCATGGAGAAACTCTTGTCATCTGTCATCACGGAATGCGATCGGCTCAAATGTGTTATTGGTTACAATCTATCGGTTTTACCAACGTCAAAAATATTCGTGGCGGGATCCATGCTTATTCTGTTGAAATAGATCCCAGTATACCTATTTACTAAAAATTACAAAGTATATAGGATAAAATAATAGTCATAATAAAATCAATTCAAAAATCGTTTTTAGTCAAAAACATTAACAATTTCTGCCCATGTCTGTTCAAACCAAACTGAATGAACGTTATCAAAATATTCTCAGGGCAATAATCAAACATTATATTGCTACCGCTGAACCTGTGGCCTCGAAAACTTTGCTAGAAGAATACGATTTTAGTGTAAGTTCTGCTACTATTCGTAATATTATGGGGCGATTAGAAAAGGCTGGTTTGCTTTATCAACCTCACACTTCAGCAGGGCGTATTCCTTCTGATTCGGGTTATCGCATTTATGTCGATAAGTTGATAACTCCTTCGGCAACTATTGGAGTGAAAATAGATCAATATCTTAGTCAAAAGCTTAAAAGTGAAGTCTGGAGCGTGGAAAAGCTTCTGGAAAGAGGGGCGAAAATTTTGGCTAATCTCACTGGTTATATTGCTGTGATTACTATGCCTCAAACTTCTACTCATCAAATAAAGCATTTACAGTTGGTTCAGGTGAATTCTAATCAGGTTATGTTGATTATTGTTACTGATTCTTATCAAACTCAGTCGGTTTTAATGGATTTATCTGTGTTTTGTGGGGATGATGAGTGTTCTAATATTGATTCTCTTGAGGGAGAGTTACAGTTATTATCTAATTTTTTGAATAGTAAGTTACAAGGTCGATCGTTTTCGGATTTATCTAGTTTGAATTGGCAGGAATTGGATGAGGAGTTTAAGGTTTATGCTGATTTTATTCGTAATCTGTTACGGGAATTGAGGCAGCATTTTCAGTCTTCTTTGAGTTCTAATTCGATTATGGTTCATGGGATTTCTGAAGTGTTACGGCAACCGGAATTTTCTCAGTTGGATCAGGTTCAAATGTTATTGTATTTGTTAGAAGAAGAGCAGGATCGTCTTTTACCTCTCATTTTTGAGTTGCCTGAGTTGGATGATTTTAATTCAAAAACTGTTAATTCTAAGGTGAAAATTACTATCGGTTCGGAAAATCCTCTTGAGCCTATGCACTCTTGTAGTCTGGTTTCTTCTATCTATCGTCAAGGTGATATTCCTATGGGAAGTGTGGGGATTATTGGCCCTACTCGTATGCTCTACGAAAATGCGATCGCTTTGGTTGAATCTGCTGCTGATTATTTGTCAGAGGCTTTGAGTTAAATGAAATATAATTATTATTTGGGTCTCTTTTGTTTATACTTTAATATATGAGTTGTTTTAATCATCATTTAAATCTTTAGCAACTGGACAGGAAGAGTTTTCTTTTAAATATTGTCGTACTAAATCTCCCCAATATTCATCTTGATACCAACGTCTTAACCAAAGTTTTGCTTCCTCAATATAAATAGAATTCTCTGGAATCTGACAAAGTCGTTCCATACTATTTGGTACAACTCGATTTTTTGTTCCTTCTTGTATGGCAGCCCAAAGTAATTTTAATTCTTTTAATTGGTTTTGGCATTCCTGAGAAAAATCATCTTGTTGTTTATTTTCTAAAGTTTCAAGTTGTTTTATTTGTTCTTCTAGAGTTAAAGTTAAATCTCTACCTATGCAAACTTCTGAAGTTTTTCTTGTTAATCTTGGTACGAATAAAGATAGTATAAACAATAACAATAGAAATGCAATCGGTAGACAACCTCTAGATAATAATAATAAGCTTACATTTTTTCCTTTGTCTTCTTCTTTTTCTGTTTGATATTCTGTTGATTGATTAGATATATCTTGATCAGATTGTAAATCTTGAGATGTTTCAATCCCCAAATCTTCAAATTTCTTGTTTATCCAATTTTGATTAAAAACTTCTCTATGAATAGGATTATAAATTATTAATTTACCATTCTTTTTTATGACTATTCCTAATAGTAATAATCTTGATTCTTCCTCAGTATTATTGATAGGAATTTCCCCTCTTTGTACAATTTTCTCATACAATTTCAAAATATCCTGAGAATTTGATTCATGTTTTAAACGATTGTTTATTGCTCTTAAATAAGGAATATCTTCATTAAATTCCCAATTTTTAATAAGATGATCATTGACTAACTTTTCAACTGTTTCTACTTCTTCACCATTAGGTATTTTAATATCAGAATTAGCAATAATATAACAAAGTTTTTGGAGTAAAAATGGCTGTCCATTTGTCCATTTTATCAATTCTACAAGCACTTTTTGAGGATTCCCAACCTGATATCTTAATCCTTCTTCTAACAAGTATACTTCCTTTAATTCAAAACCAGATAGTTCAATAGAATGTCCTTGATTAAAAATATTATATTTTAAATTTTTAACTAAATCGTTGCAAGTGGCAACTCCTAATACTGCAAAATTTAAACGTTTATAATTTTGTCTTGTTTCTCGTTCTTTATAGCAAAATAGAATCGATGCAAAAAAATTATCGATAGAAAATTCATAATTAAAAGATTTGATACTAAGAAGACATTCTATTTGGTCAAAAAAAATTACAATATTTTGACGTATTTCAGTAAGCAAAATTTCATCAACAAAAAGAGTAAAAAAGTTCATAGTAGATGGAGATGAAAAGCTTTGTTTGTTAAACCAATTTTCAAGATCAATTGTGTGTTCTAATTGAAACTCTTTTAATAATTCATAAAATATATTTTTGTAAAATTTAATTTCACTATTAACTTTGCCAATTTTTTCTAAATTAATAATTCCACAACACACTCCTTCCTGTTCTAATCTTGTTTTAATTCGTAATTTTAAACTAGACTTGCCGGACTTCTCTGAATTTAATATATAACAAAAACATCCAGTCTTCAATTTTTGATACAAATCTTGATCGGCTTTGCGTTCGAGATAACTGGGTGCTTCAGGCGATAGAGCTCCTTCAACTTGATATTTAAATCCATTCATAAATAATTAATTTAAAAGTTTTTAGTTTTTATTATCTATAAAATTAGAACAGAGATAATGAAAATAATCAACATATAATTTATATCGAGGCTGAATATTATTTCCTTCTATCTTAATTAAACCAAGACTTTCAAGTTCAAATCGGTTTTCTGGAGAGGGTTTGATATTACTATTACTATTACTATTGCTATTAGAATTATTATTGTAAGCTTTAATTACATGTCCCATTGCGTTAGCTAAATTAGAATTCTTTTCAAAAATTAATGAATATCTTTGTAAATGTTCTTGATAAATTTCCTTTGAAGCTGTTTCTAGCAGTTCATCAAAATTAATCTTATTATGATTAAGACAATAAGTAATTGCCTGTTGCACTAAATAAGGATGTCCTCCTACTAATTTCATTAGCTTTTCAATTTCCACATCATCCCAATCAAGTTTATGTCTTTTTGCTAAATCTTTGACCTCAGCTTGATTAAAGTCTCGCAATTCTATACGGATACCGATAGGAAAAGGGGAATGATTCAAATCTAGTTGAATATACTTATCTGTAGAGTAAGCTAATACTAATCGTAGTTTTTTCCAAATTTTGCGACTTTTTGCTTCCTCATTCCAAACTCTTAATAGAGTAAAAAAATCTTCAGCAATATGAGGATAAGAAAATAGCACATCTACATCATCCAAAGCTAAAACTATCGAAGAGTTTATCTTAGTAAGTAAATATTCCTCAAAATATATATTGCAACTATAGTTAATACCACAATCTTCATTCCAATATTTATCTAATTTATCCTCTAATTCCAATTCCTTACATACAATATTACAAAACCATTGCAAAAATAAATTGATATTCGATAAATTTTTTCGGTCTGCTATATGCATAGTTATGCCTACTGTTTTATATTTTAGTTTTTTGAAATAATTAATAATATTTTTTATGAGTAGTGTTTTGCCCATTCTTTTGGGAGCTTTGATGCGAAGTAAAGAGCCTGGTTGAGTAATATTCTTATAGCAATTGTTTTCAATAGGTGGTCGCTCTATATAGTTTGGAAATTCTACTTCATCTTCAGGTAAATTTTCTATATTGCTTGTATGGGAAGATTGATCATTATCTTCAAAATCTGCGATTTCTTCAATATTTAGTCCTAATTTATGGCATATTTCATCAAAATTTAAATAGTCAACAGGTCTCCCATTGAGAAAATTGCTGAGAGTGGCTAAAGCAATCCCTAATTCTTCAGCTAAGTCTTTCTGACGTGGATAACCATTACGTCTGACTGCTAATTTGACTTGTTCGATGTACTGTGGGGCAACTCTGAGCGATCGCGGCATATTTTAAGACAAGATAATTAAGATTCTTTATGTTATTATAAGTCAGGCATAAGTTATAAATCATTAAGACACTAAGTCAGGTATAAGTTATAAACATTAAGCACTAACTCAGTAACGAGTAACTTAATATAGAAAAGAGAAAAGATCGTAACTTCGCCAAAAGCCGATCTTTAGTTGATGAGTTTAAATTATTCTATTGTAATTTGCTTTGAGAATTGGTTTCCTCTTAACTGTCTCTATCGTCCTTTTCAGGAGGATCTTTAGGAGGCCCAGAATTAACGGAACAAACTATTTGAATTAAACTTGACATTAAACATGGGTTATCAAGTTTCAAATCTCTAAGATCAATCGAGATCAAGACGACAATTGCTATAATTAACAATTTATTTGAGTTGTTTTCTAACATTTTACCACCTGGAAACTATATGAGTTTTATTGAGACTCGTGACTGTCTCTAGTAATTAGAAGTTGAAAATCCTTAGGTTGGTAAGTCAGGTTAAGGGTACTTTTCCTTAGTGGAGAGTGCCCTATCGGTATAGAATATACATATTATTGTTTTGTTTCAGTAGTAATTGATACAAAAAATCTTATTAATCTCAACCCTCACCATCATCCATAGGTTCAAAAACAGGACAATAACCTTCAGGAGTCACCTTAAAACCATATAAAGGAGAGGCTTGATTCCAACAATATTGACCACGATAAAAATTGCAATTCTTGCAACAATCAAAATCCACACGAATTCGAGCAGAACTGGTTTGACTTAACAACTCCCGCTGAGAGACACCCTTCAAAATCAACTCTTCACCTTGCCAACGGGCTTGAATAATGCCAGTATCGGCAAAATTTTGCCAACGAGGATCTTCATTGAGAGTATCTGGTAAAGTAATGGTCACAAAACCACCAAACTCATTCAATTCCCCTTCGTAAAAATTCTCTTGAGGAGCGGCAGGTTGAATAAATTTATCGCCTAGATGAAGCTCAACTAAAGTACCTGAACTTGGAGAATGTAATTGATAACGATTTTGTAACTCTTCTAAACCAATTAAATCTCTTAGATAAGCTTCTGAACCATGAATAAAAATAATGTGTTGGGGGCGGATATTGTGAATTAATTGGGTAGTATTACGTCCATCACTGTGTTCTGCTAATAAATATGTTTCGGTTTTGTAGAACTCAGGATGAAAATACTCTTTCAGTTGCTCTGGGATTAACACCAACCAAGAGGCAGAATTAATGGATAAATAAGGCTCTAAATCCATATGATAATGAGTAATAACAATACTTGGCTTTTCACCAATTTCCGATCGATTCTCTGGTGTTAAGCGACGCATCCGGGGGCAAACCTTGTCATCCCAAAACAAAGGTTGATGTTTAGCAAAATTTTGTACTGCGGGGGGAAACTCTGGTAAAAGTTCTAAATAAATATCAATAGCTTTAGCAATTCGCCCATCTACCCAAATATCTAAATCTTTACCAGTAAATTGATGGTGAGAGCGCATTAACTTGAGAATTTCTTGCCCTATACCTAATGTAGGCACCGGTAATAAGATACTTTTTTGCCGGGCAATAGCTTCTTTAATGCTTTCTAATAACTGCTTTTCCTGCTGGCGACGATGGATATGACGAGATGTACCATAAGTGCCTTCAATGATTAGTACATCTGGAGATAATCCTCTTAAAGATTCCAGTGATAACCCTTCTACTAGCTGAAAATTCGACAAGCAAAAATCCCCTGTATAAAACACTTTATAATTGCGCTTTGGGGTTTTTAAAGTTAACAGAAAAGCTGCCGCACCTGGCAAATGGCCTGCGGGAAATAATTCTACAGTTAAATCTGTATCTAACTCAATAATCGATCGAAAGGGTAAAGTCTTACAAAATCGAGGAAGAGAATCAGGCTGTCGCTCCAACCAATTCATGGGTAATAACTTAGCCGTCACCTCGCTAGCATAAATAGGTATTTGGGGAAAAGCCTCGTGTAATGCTAATAATCCCCTTGCATGATCCCAATGAGCATGACTGCATAAAACTAAATCGAAGGGAGGTTTTGAATCTTCTTGAAAAGCTTCTATGGATGCTAATCCACAATCTAATAAGATAGAATGTCTGCCAAGCTTTAATAGCAGACTAACTCCTTCGGTGCGATCGTGGCCTACACCATAAGGAAAACAAGATAATTGACATTTATTATTAGAGTCTCTTGGGCGACTTTGACTCATATTTTACTTAATATTTCTGATCTCTTGCTTAGTGAGCAGTTCCATTGCCATCATATTTATCAGTATCATAAAATCCGTTTCTAGTGCCAAAAAATAGGGAAGATACAATAAAAAGACCGGTTAACACTACTATAATCATTTTAACATCCATTTTTAATCATTACTCCTGTTTTACTATTACAACCACTATGATAATTGGAAAAAATTTTGAGAAACTGTTATTTAGTCTGAATTTGTTGAAATTTAACAAAATATTAATTATTATAAAGATTAGTACAGCAATTTTTATTATATTTTAATGAAATCCGAATTATTACCGAAAAAGAAAAATACCCTTTTCAAGCTCAAAACTATTGAACCTAAAACCATTATAGCAGATACTTTAACGATATTTTGGGGGGAATGGTTGGATTTACGGGCGAGAATTCCTCAAATCGCCGCTACAGGTTTGATTTCTCCTTTGATATATATCTTTGCTTTTGGCTTGGGTTTAGGTAGTGCAATCGATCAATCTATTTCCCCACCGGCTGGGGATAGTTACTTAGAGTTTATTTTGCCTGGAATGGTGGCTTTATCTTCCATGACTATTAGTTTTGGAGGAACTACTTTTTCTATTTGTGGCGATCGTCTTTTCAATAACAATTTTGAGGAATTGTTGTTATTACCAGTGCATCCCATTGCTTTATTTTTGGGGAAAATGTCTGCTGGGGTGGTGAGAGGCTTAATGACAGCGGCTTCAGTGCTTTTAGTTGCGATTTTATTCACTGGAAAGATAGGTAGTTTTCTCAATCCCTTATTTTTACTAATCTTAATTCTCAATTGTGCGGTGTTTGCTGGCATAGGAGTAATTGTGGGTTTGAGGGTTAAATCCCTAGAAAGTGTTGGTTTATATAACAACTTTTTAATCGTACCTATGTCATTTTTAGGCGGAACTTTTTTCGATCCTACTACTTTACCTATTGCTTTAAAAGTAATCGTTTATTGTTTACCTCTTACATATACCACTCTGGGATTGCGATCTGCTGCCTATTTAGCTTTAGATAAATTCCCTTGGTATTCGATTCCTATTCTTTTATTGGTTGCTCTTGTGTTATCTTTTCTGGGGGCTTCTCAATTTGCTAACCAGCAAGATTAAGATTATTTTCCTATTAACTTCTATTTACTTGATAGATTAATTAAATCAGCTAATATTAAATATGATAGAAAAATGCCTACCAATCAATCTATTAAAAAAGAGAGATTAAGGTATTTGCTAAAATAGAATGATCAACTCATCCATCGAGAGTTATATGAAGAATAATCATAAAATCTATTTATTAAATAGCTGGAAAATTATTTTAGGGATAATTATATATATAATCATAGGAGAAATACTTAAAGAATATATTGTATTTGATAAAATAGAACCTTGGCTAGAAAGTATTTTCGTAAATGATGAAAATATTGCTGAATTTTGCTCAGAAGCGATACAATATTTTTTGTTAGCAAGCCTTTTAATTCCTATATCTATCTTTTTTGTGGTTAAACCTGTTAATAAAACCAATTCAATTTTATCAAGTATGGCTAATGAATACTTTGATTTAGCCCATCAATATCATAATAATAATCTTGAATTAGAACAAGAAATTAGGGAACGAAAAAAAATTGAGACTGAGTTAATTCAAGCTAGGAATAAAGCAGAAGAGGCAAAATTAGCTAAGTCACAGTTTTTGGCAGTTATGAGTCATGAAATTCGTACGCCAATGAATGGAGTTTTAGGAACAACCCAACTTCTAAATCAAACAAATCTCACAGATGAACAGAAAGAATATGTGAAAATTCTTTTAGAAAGTGGTCAACATTTAATGTTTATCATCGATGATATTCTAGATTTCTCGAAATTGGAAGCCAATAAACTAAAATTAAAGGATGAAGCATATAATCCTAAGAAAGTTATTCAGGAAGTTATTAATGGAATGAAAGCTCTCGCACAAGATAAAAACCTAAAATTATATTCTACTATTGATAATCATATTCCTTCTTTTGTGATGGGAGATTCTATTCGTATTAAACAAATTCTGAGTAATTTAGTCTCTAATGCTATTAAGTTTACTAATAAAGGGGAAGTATCTGTTTCTATTGCTATTCACTATGATAAAAATAATAGTAAAAAAATATTATTTATCGTAAAAGATACTGGGATTGGTATTGCTAAAGAAAGAATTAAAAATTTATTTCAAGATTTTTCTCAAATTGATTCGATAATTATGCCTTCTATTAAAGGAAGTGGATTAGGATTATCTATTTGTCAGAAATTAGTTCATCTAATGGGAGGAGAAATTTTCGTAGAAAGTCAAGAAGGAGTGGGAAGTAATTTTTCTTTTATTATTCCTTTAATCGTTGCTGAAGAGCAAAAAATTAAATCTAATACCATATATAAAGTAGAAAAATTTGAACTAGACAATAAAACAAACATTAATATTCTTTTAGTTGAAGATAATAAAGTCAATCAATTAGTTATTATAAAAATGCTAAATAAATTAGGTTATACTGTTGATCTTGCTAATAATGGTAAAGAAGCTCTTATAAAACTTGAAACTAAACAATATAATATTATATTAATGGATCTTCAAATGCCAATTATGGATGGTTTAACTGCTACAAAACAAATTCAAGAAAAATTTACTAAAGAAAATCGACCAAAAGTTATTGCCTTGACTGCTAATAGTATTTATAAAGAAAAACAAGCTTGTTTTGATGCAGGAATGGATGACTATATGACTAAACCTATTGATTTATCTATCTTAAAATCTGTTTTAGTAAAGTATGGGCAATTCCCTCCTAACAATTGATAATATCAAAAATATGAGCAAAAATCTAGGAAAACTTTTGATATTTAAATTTTAATTCTTCCAAATCTCTCAATATTTCAATGAAGATATTATTTAATTAGATAAGCCATTAAAGAAGAGAGAAATTATCCTAAATTTGACTTTTTTTATTTAATATAAATTATTTTAAAATTTAAAATATCATCCTAAACCTTGAACTTTTTCTATCCGAATCTAATTTTCAAACTAGTAATATATAAAAAATATTAATTGTAGATATTTTAGAAAATCCTTTAATGATTAAAAGAAAAAAATTACTAATATTATTAATCTTCCATAGGAAAAATGTACCAGCTTTAATTAATTAATCTTGCCTCAAATATTTTCTATCTAGCCTAAATCTCTCAAATATGAGATAAAATTAATCTGATTACCATAAACTAAGGAGAATTACTATGGTAACAATTAATGCTTATGCTGCCCAAAAGCCTAATTCTGAATTAGAGTTATTTTCCTATAACTTAGATGAATTAGGAACTCAAGAAGTAGAAATTGATGTTATTGCTTGTGGTATTTGTCATTCGGATCTTTCTATGCTTAATAATGATTGGGGAATGACTGAATATCCTTTTGTTCCCGGCCATGAAATAGTAGGAACCGTAGCAGCTATTGGGAAAGAAGTACCTCATTTAAATATAGGTCAAAAAGTAGGTTTAGGATGGTTTTCCAAAAGTTGTATGCACTGTGATTACTGTATGAGTGGTGATCATAATCACTGCAAAACCAGAGAACAAACTATTGTTGGTCGTCATGGAGGATTTGCTAATAAGGTAAGAGCACACTGGAGTTGGACAATTCCCCTACCTAATTCACTAGATTTACTTTCTGCTGGACCTTTATTTTGTGGTGGTATTACAGTTTTTAATCCTATTATTCAATCTAATGTTAAACCTACGGATAAAGTAGGAGTATTAGGAATCGGAGGGTTAGGACATATGGCATTACAATTCCTAAATAAATGGGGTTGTGAAGTGACAGCTTTCTCCTCTTCACCAAATAAAGCAGATGAAGCCCGTCAATTTGGTGCTCATCATGTGGTTAATTCCCGTAATGATGATGAACTTAAAGCTATTGCTGGTACTTTGGATTTTATTTTAGTCACCGTTAATGTGCCATTAAATTGGGATTTATATCTTGCTGCCCTTAAACCTAAAGGTAAATTCCATATTGTAGGTGTGATTCCGGAGCCTATTCCTGTGTTAGCTACTTCATTACTTTTCGATCAAAAGAGTATAACAGCAACTCCTTTGGGAAGCCCAAAAACCACTGCAGATATGTTGGAATTTTGCGCTCGTCATGGCATTAAACCTGCCATTGAAACTTATAAAATGAGTCAAGTAAATGAAGCAATGGCTCATCTAGAATCTGGTAAAGCTAGATATCGTATTGTATTAGAGAATGATTTTGAGAATTAATTGTTGGTTTCTAATCATTAACTATTGACTATTTCATTACTAATTTTAGGCTTGATTTCTGCCGAATCTTGTTCTTTTGCCGCTTTAATAAATCCTAAAAACAGAGGATGAGAGTGATTAGGGCGCGATCGAAATTCTGGATGAAACTGAGTCCCAATGAAAAAAGGATGTTCTGGTAATTCAATAATTTCTACCAATCGCTCATCAGGAGAAGTACCACCAATTATATAACCTGTTTCTAAGAATAAACTGCGGTAAGCGTTGTTAAATTCATAGCGATGTCGGTGTCGCTCATAAATAACTTCTTGTTGATATAGTGAATAAGTTAGAGTATTTTGTGTTATTCGACAGGGATATAAACCCAAACGCATTGTACCTCCTAATTCTACCACATCTTCTTGTTCTGGCAAAAGATTAATTACAGGATTGGGGGTTTGGTTATTAAATTCTGCACTGTTGGCTTTTTCCAATTGAGCCACATTTCGCGCCCATTCCACTACTGCACACTGCATTCCTAAGCATAAACCTAAAAAAGGGATTTTTTGTTCTCGAGCATATTCTACTGCTTTAACTTTTCCTTCAAAACCTCTAACTCCAAATCCTCCCGGTACTATTATACCGTTTACTTCTTTTAAATATTGTTCTGGTCCATTTATTTCAATCTCTTCTGAGTTCACCCAATGAATTATTACTTCTCCACCTATGGCATTTGCTGCATGTCTTAGAGATTCTATCACTGATAAATATGCATCTGATAGCTGAATATATTTTCCTACTAGTCCTATTTTTATTTCAAAAGATGGATTTTTAAGTCTTTCAACTAAACTTTGCCAGTTATCTAAATCAGGTTTTCTTTGTTCCATGTTTAGTAATTCAAGGCTTTGTTGAGCAATTCCTTCTTTTTCGAGAATCAATGGTACTTCGTAAATGCTACTAGCATCTATTGCTGTAATTACAGATTCTACAGGTACGTTACAAAAACCGGATATTTTATCTTTCATTCCTATTTGTAAAGGTCGATCTGAACGACAAACTAAGATATCTGGTTGAATACCAATAGATCGTAATTCTTTAACGGAATGCTGTGTAGGTTTTGTTTTCATTTCCCCAGCAGAAGGAATCCAAGGAATTAATGTTACGTGCATATAAATAGCGTTATTACGTCCAACATCTTTACGAAATTGACGAATAGCTTCTATAAAAGGGAGAGATTCAATATCTCCTACAGTTCCTCCGATTTCTGTAATTACCACATCTGGATTAGTATTTTTTGCTACTCGATGGATTCGATCTTTAATTTCATCAGTAATATGAGGGATGACTTGAACAGTAGAACCTTTGTATGAGCCACGACGTTCTTTATTAATAACAGCTTGATAAATTGAGCCTGTGGTGACACTGTTAAGACGAGACATGGAAGTATCGGTAAAACGCTCGTAATGCCCTAAATCTAAGTCGGTTTCCGCGCCATCGTCGGTGACAAATACCTCTCCATGTTGAAATGGACTCATGGTGCCTGGGTCGACGTTAATATAGGGATCTAGTTTGAGAATAGACACGGAATAATCGCGAGATTTTAGTAACCGCCCTAAACTAGCAGCTACAATTCCTTTTCCGATACTGGAGACAACGCCTCCGGTTACAAATACAAATTTAGTCATAAAAGTTGTTTGAAAGTTAAATTTTAATCCTACCATCCATTTGATGCCAAAGCTAAAAGAGAGGAATTTTCCAACTATGGATATTTAGCCATAACAAAAGTTTTAAGAATTTCCAATCTATGATATTGACTTGTGTGTATTTCTTAGATTAGAGAAGATTATAAGAGATTACCTCTGGCGGCTTGTTCTAATTCTATGGTTTCAAAAAGGGCTTTAAAGTTTCCTTTGCCAAAGCCCATAGAGCCTTTACGCTGAATGATTTCAATAAAGAAGGTTGGACGAGGGGTTAAAGGTTTGGTGAAAATTTGTAATAAGTATCCTTCAGAATCTCGATCTACTAAGATTTGAAGTTCTCGCAAAGTGTCAATATCTTCATCAATTTCTCCTATTCTTTCTAATAAATTATCGTAGTATTTACAAGATGTATCTAGAAATTCAACCCCATTACTACGTAAATGCCTTACTGTACTAATAATATCTGTAGTTTTTAGAGCTAAATGTTGGACTCCGGGACCATTATGAAAATCTAAATATTCTTGAATTTGAGATTTCCCTAATCCTTGAGCGGGTTCATTTATGGGGATTTTAATTTTTCCTGGGTTATTTTGTAAAACTTTAGATATTAAAGCAGAATATTTAGTAGAAATATCATCACTGGTGAATTCTTGTTGCTCTTGAAATCCTAAAATTTTTTGATAAAAACCTGCCCAAGGATTCATTTGCCCTATTTCTACATTTAAAACCAGATGATCTACAGCTATTAAACCAGTTGGTTTTGTTTCTATAAAGTTGGAAAGAGGAATATATTCAGGGGAAAATAAGTTATAATTTTTACGTTCTATAAAAGAATGACAAAGATCTCCATTATAAGCGGCAATGGTTGCTTTTACCAGATAGCCCTCTTTATTGGTAAACTTGTGTGGCTTTAATAAGGGTTGTGCACCTTTTGCAACTGCTGTTTCAAAACAACTACAAGCGTCATCTACTAACATGGCAATATCATATATTCCATCTCCGTGTAATTTGAGATACTCTGCTATTGGATTGTTAAGGGTTAATGGGGAAGTTAAAACTAAGCGAATGTCACCTTGTTCTAATACATAAGAAGTTCGATCGCTGACTCCTGTTTCTAATCCAGCATATGCTACTGGTTTAAATCCAAAAGCATTAGCATAAAAATAAGCGGATTGTTTAGCATTACCAACATAAAATTCTAGATAATCAATTTTTTTTAATTGAATTAAATCTGTTTTTTTAAATTGGAATAAAAGATCTGATTTGTTAAAACTAAGTTTCATAATAACCTCCCTATTTAGATAGACTTTTTATCATTTCTTTTCGTATAATTCGCTTACTTTTTCTCATATTACGAGAGATTGTTTTCTCGGAAGCAATTTTTATTGTAACAGAAATTTTAAGTTGATTTTTGATTATTATTTCTAGTTTATGTATGATATTTTTTTGAGCATTTTCTACTATTGGAAATGTTGATGATAATTTAACCCAAATTTCTGGTAAATTTAAATCTAGATTTTTATTTTTTATGACAACAAGAATAATTGTTTATTAAATATTCTTTATAATTAAATAGTCTTTAAGATTAATATTCAATAAAAAATACTATTTAAAGATTAATCTTAGCTTTATCAAAATAATTTATATCCAATTATATAGCTTCATAAACAGTCTTAATATAACTCAGTAATTTGTTATTTTGCAATTTTTTTAGTTTTTGTCTTAGTATAAATTTATATTCTGGATTCCAGATCTAGGTTTCAAGTAAAAAAAGTTTCATTTTTTCTATTATTAAATACATACTTACATTAATACAATAGGAATTATTTCTATTTATAGTGGTAGATCCTTCTGTTTTTTTTAACATGAAATAAATGGGGTGAGCAATAAAAGTAAAATTTTTAAGATTTAGTCATGAAATTTAATTTTGTAGTAAAAATGTATTAAAATTTTAGTGGTATATTGAGATTGTAACTAAAGATTTTTTGAAAATTGTTTGTGATGAGCCATCTGGATAAATTAAAATATTATTGTATAAACTTGCTTTAGATATTGATTAAAATGATTAAAAAACTTTGGCAAAAAATAGGTATTGGTTTGTTGACAGGGATAGTTATCATTTTCGGAATGACTACTCTACTCAATACAAGGATAAATGCCCAATCAGATCAAAATACTCCACCAATAGAAACAATTCCTGTTGCCAACGATATTTATATGTTGAAAGGGGATGCTGGCAATATTGGAGTTATAGTTGGTGTCGATGGTGTATTGATGATTGATACCCAATATGCTAATTCAACAGATGAAATTTTGAAAATTATTGATGACATTAATGCTGCTTCCATTAATAATGCGCGTTCTCTTCGTTATATAGTTAATACTCATTGGCATGAAGATCATACTGATGGGAATAAAAGCTTAGGCAAGACTGGAGCGACTATCATCGCTCATGATAATGTACGTAAAAGGTTAAGCACGGATCAATTTATCGAAGCATTTCAAGCCACCGTTCCAGCCTATCCAGAATACGCACGTCCTTCACTTACTTTTAACGATAAATTAGATTTGTATTTGAATAATAATACAATAGATATTTTTTATGTAGGAACCCCTGCACATACAGATGGGGATGCAGCAATTTATTTTCCTGATGCTAATGTCATTCATACTGGCGATATCTTTTTTAACAAGTTATACCCTTTTATCGATACTTCTAGTGATGGAGGAATTGAGGGTATGATTCGGGCTGTTGATAAAATTATTTCCGTTTGTAACTCACAAACTAAGATTATTCCAGGTCATGGTCCTTTGTCAAATTTGGACGAATTTCTAACTTATCGTCAATTATTAGTAACAGTTAAAGATCGAGTCAAAACGGCTATCGAAAATGGCAAATCTCTAGAAAATTTAATCGCTTCAAAACCTTTAGCAGAATACAATGAAATATGGGGTCAAGGTTTTCTTAGTGATGAAGTCTTTCTTACAATTGTTTACAATGATTTATCAAGATAATATCAGAAATACCTCAAAAAATTAACTAAAAATTATAAAATTATGGCAAGAGATTTGCGGGGATTCATCAAAATCCTAGAAGAAAAAGGGCAGTTAAAAAGAATAAAAGCCCAAGTCGATCCAGATTTAGAAATAGCAGAAATCTCAAATCGAGTTTTACAAGCAGGAGGGCCAGCCCTATTATTTGAAAATGTCAAAGGAGCATCTTTTCCTGTAGCTATTGACTTAATGGGAACCCTTGAGCGTATTTGTTGGTCGATGAATATGGAGACACCCCAAGAGTTAGAAACATTGGGTAAAAAATTGGCGATGTTACAGCAGCCAAAACCTCCTAAAAAAATTGCTCAAGCTATTGATTTCGGTAAGGTTTTATTTGATGTTTTAAAAGCAAAACCAGGAAGAAATTTCTTTCCTCCTTGCCAAGAAGTTGTTATTCAAGGAGAGGATTTAGATTTAAATACATTACCTTTAATTCGTCCTTATCCCGGTGATGCAGGGAAAATTATTACTTTAGGTTTAGTCATTACTAGAGATTGTGAGACTGGAACTCCTAATGTGGGTGTGTATCGTTTACAACTTCAGTCTAAGAATACCATGACTGTTCATTGGTTGTCAGTGCGTGGAGGAGCAAGACACCTACGAAAGGCAAGTGAGGCAGGGAAAAAATTAGAGATTGCCATCGCTTTAGGGGTAGATCCTCTCATTATTATGGCAGCAGCTACACCTATTCCTGTAGATTTATCTGAATGGTTATTTGCAGGTTTGTATGGTGGTTCTGGAGTGAATTTAGCTAAATGTAAAACAGTAGATTTAGAAGTTCCGGCAGATTCTGAATTTGTTTTAGAAGGAACTATTACCCCCGGAGAAGTGTTACCAGATGGACCTTTTGGGGATCACATGGGTTACTATGGTGGGGTGGAAGATTCTCCTTTAATTCGGTTTCATTGTATGACTCATCGTAAAAATCCTCTTTATTTAACTACTTTTAGTGGTCGTCCTCCTAAAGAAGAAGCCATGATGGCTATTGCTTTGAATAGAATTTATACTCCTATTTTGCGACAACAAGTGTCTGAAATTACGGATTTCTTCTTACCAATGGAGGCACTCAGTTATAAAGCGGCTGTTATATCTATTGATAAGGCTTATCCTGGGCAGGCGAAAAGGGCGGCTTTGGCGTTTTGGAGTGCGTTGCCTCAATTTACTTATACTAAGTTTGTAATTGTAGTAGATAAAAATATTAATATTCGCGATCCCCGTCAAGTTGTTTGGGCGATTTCCTCAAAAGTTGACCCTTCTAGAGATGTTTTTATTTTGCCAGAAACTCCTTTTGATAGTTTAGATTTTGCTAGTCAAAAGATTGGTTTGGGGGGAAGAATGGGAATTGATGCTACTACGAAAATTCCTCCTGAAACTAATCATGTTTGGGGTGAGGTTTTGGAATCTGATGCGGATATGGCTGATTTGGTTACTAAGCGTTGGGCTGAATATGGTTTGGCTGATTTGAAGTTGGAGGAGGTGAATCCTAATTTATTTGGTTATGAAATTAAATAGATAGCAATTTTATCTTGTTTAAAGGTGTTGGGGAAAATTTGATTTTTTACCGCTATTTTTCCCCTAATTATTAATAATTTTGTTGGTAGAAATTTAAGGGGGAGACTATGAAATTTAGCTACGATGAAAAGGCTGATGCTGCATATTTTCAATTAACAGAAGAATGTATTATTGTTGACTCGGAAGAAATTGCTTCTGGTGTCATTTATGATTTTGATGAAAATGATCAAGTAGTTGGAATTGAAATCTTAAATATTAAAAGAGGATTTATTTTGAAGATAGAATATTAGTACTAAAAATAATTTATCTTTGAGTAGTACGATAAGCTTGAGAAGGATCGTTAGGTCTTTCAGGAATGGTATATTCCAATAACTTTTCATTCATTAAAGGTTTAATGTATTCTTCTAATAAATATTTTTTCTTTCGATTTAAAAGAGTTGCTAATTGACTTGAGGAGCGAGGTTTTATTTTACAAAGTTCTAGAATTAAATCTCTAATTAAATCTTTCCTATTTTCTTCTTTATAGTGTTTTTTTTGTCGCACTTTTTTTAAACGATTTTCAAGAGATTCTTGTGAAAATAAGTCAATGGTAAGCTGTCCAGATAAACTGTCTTGATTGTCTGTACTACTGTCTAGGTTAGAATTTTCCAACTGTCCAGATAGAATTTTTGACGCTAGAGTATAATATGTTGCTGTACCTTTTCCTTGTGAATCAATTAAACCTATATCTCGTAAACGTTTTAACCTTTGACTAGCTTTAAGAGTATCAATATCATTGATAAGACGACAAAGAGCATTATTAATACGACCTTTTTCTCGCAAGACCACTAATATTTTAACTTCTTCATCTGTTAGATTGTGGTTTTTAAATTGTGATAACCATTGCAAAGCTTCATTATCAAATAGATTATGAGTATAGAGAATAACTTGAAATCGATCTTCATTACGATTAGATTCAAAGCTAGGAAGACTTAAATTAGCTTTTAGCATAACTTGTAACATAACTCTAATTCCTGAGCCTTTAGTTTCTGCAAAACCCGTTTCATGCAGAACAGCTGCAATGGCTTGGTTGCGAATTATAGAACCAGGCTCTCCTAGTGTTTCTTCATTAAAGAGTTTGAGGGAATAGCCAGGGTTACGAATTTCAAGACGATCTGAATATTGAATAATTTGTATTGGACTATATTGGCGATAATCTCGGTGCATGACTGCATTAACAATTGCCTCTCTGATTACTTTACGGGGTATTAAGGGAATGTCATGACGTTGAATACTATCTTCAGCCAACCCGAAACGGGTAGGTAAATATTGCAATACATTTGTGACAAGTTTAGGAATGGCAAGAAGTAATGCTTCGCGAAATTCGATAGTTTGGTATCTGTCTTCATCATCTTTAATCCATTGTGTACCTTCTATTGAAATATAATCTACACGATGCAATGGACAATAACGGCGTAGGGCAATCTTATTACCAAAGAGAATTAATCCAGCAATGTTAGGACAATAACTATCTTGATGTTTAGTTATGAGATTTAAGGAATAGAGTAAATCTTGGTCTGAATAGTTTAATTCTGGTGCATCTGGGTTAGATTCATGTCTAGCTCGTCTGTAAGCTTCAATAGCATTTTGGTCTAAATCATCTAAAGTTGCCTCTATTACAGTAGTTTGATCATAGCTAGAAGATTGATTTTCTCGATACAACAGTTGTAAGTCGGTATCACTACAGCGTTGATCTGTAGAGGCAATTCGCTGAAAGGGTGACAATCCGCTTAAAAGCCTTACAAGGCAATAGTTTCAAGGATTGAGTGCACTATTCGTTTCTATGGCTTATTGAGAATACCTTGATA
>JANQIW010000130.1 GCA_028281945.1 Prochloraceae cyanobacterium PL24a_bin.78 | reverse complement strand
TATCAAGGTATTCTCAATAAGCCATAGAAACGAATAGTGCACTCAATCCTTGAAACTATTGCCTTGTAAGGCTTTTAAGCGGATTGTCACCCTTTCAGGAAAACTACACCAGTTAAATCTAATAATTCAATTAAATCTCGCACTACATATATCTCACTTTCGGTTTTTGTTTCCATCATTTTTACTCCCAAAACTATTTTTCTTTGGTGAGAAAACGCTGAAACACAATTAATAAAGTTTTGTTTTGGATTATCATAATTAGTTACAGTATTTTTTAAACTTTTTCCATCGATAGATATCCATTCAGATGAGCTACTGAAATCGTATTGTTTACTCCATTGATTAAAAACATTTTGTAGCTCTTGGTAATCCAACTGGAGCATAACTTGTCTAATGGTTGAATAATAAGGAACTCTGGCTTTTGGTATTTTAAGTCTTGTTATTAATTCTCTCCTATGACGTTCGACAAATCGTCCTAATTGTCGATAACCCCAATAACCACTCATCATTCCCATAATTATGATTATAAGTATCAACCATAAAGGATGGCGACAACCATGGGGATCTCTGGGATCTGGTATAAGTTTAAGGTAATCAATCAGACTTTTTTCCATCATTTTTAGGGCTATTTGCGCAAATCAAGGAGTTTTAATCTCTTTTTCTTAAGTTTACACCAAATTTTTGCAAAATAAAACAGCCCTGCCCTTGTCCCCCTTGTCTCTTCCTAACCATTGTATATCATACTTTTGGAAAAATGATATTACCCTCTGGCAGTTCATCTAATAGTTGAATGATGGAATCTGCCAGAATGATATACTAAAATATCTAAATTATTTTTAGTTATTTTTAGTTATTTTTAGTTATTTTTTCATTTTCCATGATCAATTATTAATTATCAATTCTCAAAGCAGCATCAAGAATCAACTTACGACTCACAGTTTGAATACCAGTATGTTCGTAATAATTAGTCATTTGATCAAGAAGAGCGGCAACTAAATCCAAAGCTTGATCACTAAAATCAGCAAAACCACTAATACTATTAGAAATTTTCTCAGGAGTTAAACCAACTTTTCCTACTAGATTTTCCATCCAACCACCAACGGCATCAAATGTATTGATTACAAAGCCCAGTTTATCATCTCCAGGAATCATTCCACTAATGCCTTGGAAAATACCATTATTAGCTAAACCATTTTCTCCTTGGTTTTCGAGGATTTCCATAACTTTTTTGAGGAAATCAGGCCCTAAAGGAGCGATTCCATCTATGGCGACTAAAGCTCCCATTCGCATTAATGCTGATCCTTTATAATTTTCGTTCAGTTCTGCAACAAAGCCTTGAGGGTTTAATTCAGGCATACCATGAAGACTTCCATAAGCTATTAATTCGGCTACGATTTTTAAGGCTAAATCTATGGCTTGTGCAGTATCTGCTTTGGGTGTTATTTTATTTAAAAAGCTTAAAAATCCAATTTTTTCACTCACTTTATTAGCTAAAGCAGCAGCTGCAAGTGCGGCATCGGCATTATCTACAGTTTTGTATACTCGAATGGCTCTAGAGTAACGTTTTTCTTCTACATATAGAGCGATGGCTTGATTACGAATTTTGGCGATTACTTCTGAATCTTGTTCATTGGTAACGGCTTTTATGGTATTATCAAAGCCTACTATGTTTTCCCATTCACCTGGTACGACAAAATCTAAGGCTTTTAGTACTTTAACTGTAATGTTATTTTCTGGTAAGTTATCTACTAATTCTAGGATGGAATCTGACATTTTTAACTCCAATTTTATTTGATTTCTATTTCAATGGATTTGAAAAGGATCTTTTGTAACTAACAACTTTCAATAGCAAAAGGTAATCTCAAGTTTGTTTGTTATTACCATGGTTATACTAATAATTTCACTCTTTTGTCATCACAAGAGTACTTAATCAAGTATTGATTTTTATCTCTAAATTATCAGGTAAAGAATAAAGTTTTGTCCTAATTCTTTACTTATTACTTCTTACTTAAATTTGTTCTACTGCATCTTGGATTAACTTAGCAGCAACAGTTTGAATACCTGTATGTTCAAAATAGTTGGTTGTAGTATCAAGAAATGCTGCTACATAATCTAAACCTTCATCGGATAATTCGATAAAACCACCAATTTTCTCAAAAAGACTCTCTGGAGTTAAACCTACAGAAGAGACTAGACTATCCATCCAACCTGATACTTGAGTAAATGTTTCTTTAATAAAACCCTTATTATCATCTGTATCAATGGCATTGCTAATAAATCCAAAGGCTGGGTTATTTTCTAAGCCATCATCATCGTTATCCAGAATATCCCCAACTTTTTGCAAGAAATCTGGCCCTAATGGTAAGATTCCATCGATACAAGCAATTGCTGCCATACGTATGCGAGATGGGCCGCTATAATGGGATTGTAATTCACTAACAAATTCACTAGGATTTAAGATGGGTAAGCCGTTTAACCTGCTGTAGGCAATTAATTCTCCCATGATTTTCAGGCTTAAATCAAAGGATTGAAGTTTATCTGCTTTAGGGGTTAACTTATCAAAGAAATTGAAAAAAGGTATACGATCGAATACTTTATCAGCTAATGCAGCTGTTGCCATCCCCACATCGGAATTATCTAATGTGCGATACCACCACATAGCTTTGTGATAGCCATTGTCTTTATCGTTGTAAATCTCTATGGCTTTATTTCCTATTTCCATAACTCGATTGGCATCTTCTTCCCCTGTTATGACTTGGATAGTTTTATTAAAACCTACAGTATTTTCCCATTCCCCTGGCACTACGAAATCTAATGCTCTAAGTACTTTTACTGTGATATTGTCTGATGGTAACTCGTCTAGTAACTCTCTAATTGAATCGCTCATAGTGATTTATCTCTATTTCTTATCTTGTGTCAATCTCAATATTTCTGCCTGCTTAATTTATCAGCCTTAACCTTTTGTGGTAAATTTCTAGATTCTGTTTTGTCTGTATTTTACGAATCTAGATCAAGGCTATTTGATGATCCAATATTTTTATTGTTTCATAGAGTGGTTAATAGTTGAAGCTTAATAATTAATAGATGATTAAATTTCTTGGGCTGCTTGTGCAATCAATTTTCGGGCTACAGTTTGAGTTCCAGTATGTTTGTAGTAATCTGTACTTTGATCTAAGAAAGCGGCGACAAAGTCAAGACTATCATCAGAGAATTCGATAAAACCACCTATGTTTTTATATACTTTTTGAGGGGTTAAGCCTACTGATGTTACTAAATTACCCATCCAACCACTCATGGTTTCAAAGGTATTGGTAATGAATCCTACTTTATCGTCTGCTGGGATAGCATTGCCGATGGCACCGTATAAGGCAGCAGATTCAAGACGATCGCCTTTTTGTTCCAAGGTTGAGTGTATTTTCTGGAGAAAGTCTGGGCCTAGGGGAAGTAAACCATCAACGCAAACTAAGGCTGCCATACGAATAAGGGAAGGGCCTGTATAATTTTCTTTTAATTCACTCAGAAACTGTCCTGGCTTTAAAATAGGAAGGCCATTAAGTTTGCTATAGGCGATTAATTCGGCTACTAATTTGAGGCATAAATCAAAGGATTGAGTGGTATCGGCTTTTGGGGTAAGGTTTTTGAGGAAGCCAAGGAAGCCAATTTTTTCTCCTATTTTGTTTACCATTGCGGCTTTTCCTAGGGCATCGTCTACTTTATCGACGGTTTGATAGTACCATATTGCTCCTTGATACCCGTTTTTGGGATCGTTGTAAAGTTCTAATGCTTTATTGCCGATTGCTAAGATAGCGTTGGCATCTGTTTCACCGGTGACGGCGGTGATGGTTTGGTTGAAGCCGATGACGTTTTCCCATTTATCTGGAGTGACAAAGTTTAAGGCATTCAGCATTTTTACCGTAAGGTTGTCTTTAGGTAGTCGATCGAGTAATTCTCTGATTGATTCGTTCATTATTTTGGTTTAATTGTGGTTTTACTGTGTTTTGACGGTTGTTGATTTTTTCTCTGTAATTGATATTATTTTAGACTATGGTTTTTGCTTTTATGTTCCCATTTTTTGTTAATTAATCTCTATTTAAACAAAATTTTAGGATTGTGTCTTCTTGGATTTCGTCTCTATATTGTTGTTCAAAAGTATATATGGCTGGGGCTTATAAGGGTTTAACTAATCTTATTTTTTTTTCTAAATTTTGATTTTTTTTTCCTGTTTTTGCTATGAGATAGGTTTTTAATTGCGTTGTTTGCTCATCAATTTTACTTATTTTTGTCTATTTATTTAGTGAATTTAATTTTTTTTGACAGGATATATTTAAAGTTGCTATGGTTACATTATTATCTTTTTCTCTGATTCTAATCTTTTCTAATTTAGTTATTTTGGTTTTTAAAACTATTTCTATCATTGATATGGGGTATTTCATATACCATCTCTCTACAGAGACTAACATAAAAAAATCATATTATCCTAATCAGATTGTCAAAATGGGTACTTTATTAACCAAGATTACGCCTTAGATTTAAGAAATAATTGATATGAGATCCTAATCGCCTTATGAAACTTCAAAAATTTACCAAGTCTTTTTTATTAACTACTGCTACCTGTGCAACATCTCTGATGTTTATCAGAGGTTTAGATGTTCTTCCAGCTAGAGCGGATATCATAGAAATCAGCTGCGAAAAAACTTCTAATACCATATCTCTTAATCCCCTTGGAGGGAATCCTCAGACGGCAGTTTGTTCTAGTTCAACAGATATCGCTCCATCTGACTATGCTTTCTTCAAAAATCAAAACTCTAGAATTACCTTTCAAGAGGGTAATCATGAAGAAGTTTCCTGTTCATTAGAATATCGTGATCCTTTTATCTTACAGGCAACCTATAAGCTTGCAGATGGCACGGAAAAACCTATTAATATCGAAGTCTATAGATCAGTCGTCTTAAATGGATCTGCAAGTGCATCAGGAATTGCTCAAACAGCTCGTATCGCTTGTAAGGCTCAAGTTGTTAGAGAACGAATTAGATAGTTTAAATTATATATTTAGATACTCTAAATCATATAGTTAATATAATTTTTATTTGCTTTTTTAGAGAAATATATTATATTTTTTTATTTTCATAGTCCGATTTTTTCCTAGTCTTAATAGTTCCTTCGTTTGAATAGATAAATAAATGGGAAATCATCAAATATAAAACTTTTATTTATCTAATTCAGGAAAATAATATCAATTTGTCTTTATTTCATGATAAAGTGGAAGATTTCTAATTTTAGGATAATCAAGAAAAACTTTTTTCCTTAATCTCATATCAATTTTCTAAAAACACGATAGAGTTAAACCTATCCAAAATCTACTGATTTCTAACCCAAAACCTATCTCCCTTGTCTTCCTTGTCTTCCTTGTCTCTCCTTACCCTTGGCGTAGCCTCTGCGTAAGCAGAAGTATTTCATAGTTTTGGAAAAATGATATCACTATCAACTCCTACTCCCCATTCCTTGATTAAGTAAAAAGTAAAAAGTAAGAAGTAAAAAGTAAGAAGTAAGAATATCTACTAAATTCTCCCAAGTCTTCCCATTCACCCATTCACCCATTCACCCATTCACCCATTCACCCATTCACCCATTCACCCATTCACCCATTCACCCA
>JANQIW010000129.1 GCA_028281945.1 Prochloraceae cyanobacterium PL24a_bin.78 | reverse complement strand
TATCAAGGTATTCTCAATAAGCCATAGAAACGAATAGTGCACTCAATCCTTGAAACTATTGCCTTGTAAGGCTTTTAAGCGGATTGTCACCCTTTCAGGGTGTTTTCTCAACACTGATAACTATGGTGATGCTGTTTTAAAGGCGGTAAATTTAGGAGACGATACGGATACTGTTGCCGCTGTAGCTGGAGGTTTGGCTGGTATTTATTACGGTTTTGAAAGTATTCCGACTGACTGGATTAATCAACTTGCTAAAAAGAATAATATTCTAGATTTAGCTCATCGTTTGGAAGTAGCTATGGCTATGGATAAGGGATAATTGATTCTTTGAATATAATATTCCAAAGAGAATATCCATCTTCAAGGATTACCACCGGGAATAAAAAATAGTAATTTAATCAAACCTGCCGAAACTGATACTACAATACCAGTAAAAGCAACTCTACTAATAAATTCCTCATTACTCAATCTTTTATCCAACCCATCAAATTTTGCCCCTAATGTTTCTTCAACTTTTTCAATTTTAGTTGTTAGATTTTCTTCAACCCTTTTAATTTCTGAGGATAATTTACCCTCAACTCCCTTGATTTCTGAGGATAATTTACCCTCAACTCCCTTGATTTCTGAAGATAATTTACCCTCAACCCCCTTGATTTCTGAAGATAATTTACCCTCAACCCCAGTAATCTTTTCATCAAGTCTTTTAATATCTCCTTTTATTTCCAGAATCAAACCCTTTAACTCTTGAAATTGGCTATCAGTAATATTCGTCATGATTTTCCACCTAACTTAATCCCAATATATATCTATTGTAACTGAAAATCAGATAGAAAATTCATCTAGAAAATACCAAATTAATTCTCAAGTTAATCAAGAAATAACATTATCTCCAATCCAATTCAGATAAGATTGAGAACCATTAATAATCGGAAGCACAATAATTTCCGGTTCATCATAGGAATGCAACTCCTTAATCTTAGATTCCAGACTTGAAAAAACAGACAACTTAGATTTAATTATTAACTGCCACTCATTATCCTGCTCAACCTTACCTTGCCAGAGATAGAGTGAATTAACTTGAGTCATACTCACACAAGCCGCCAACCCAGAATCTATCAAAGTCTTAGCGATATACTCACTTTCATTCTGAGAACCAACCGTTACAAGAACAACACCATAAATAGGATTATGATCCATAATTAAATCACTGTAAAAATAAAAAATTTATAGGAACAAAACAAATAAAGAAAAACTAAGGAACAATAAAAAATAAATATAAACCCGATTCAAACAAAAATCATAGTTCTAAAACTAGTTCTAGAAGGAGCACAAAAAAGACTAATGGCATGATCACCTAAAGAGCGAGGCAAAACAGTATCATTGAATAAAGCATCATCAACATTAGTATTCTCCAGAATTGCCCCAGAGAGATTAGCATTAGAAAAATTAGTATTTTTCAAAATTGCACCAGTGAGATTTGCCGATTCCAAAGAAGCATCAGAAAAATCAGCACCAGTGAGATTAGCACCGCATAAATTCACATTGCAAAGACGAGCACCTCTGAGATTTGCACCACTTAAATTAGTCAAAGAAAGATTAGAACCACTCAAACGAGCCTTAGAAAGATTAGCATTCATCAAGTTAGCCTGTGTTAAATCAGCTTGTTTCAGGAAAGTATTACTTAAATTAGCCTCATAAAAAGAAGAACGATATAATCTAGCACAAGATAATCTAGCTTCATTAAGATTAGCCCAATTAAAATTAACATCAGTTAAGTTAGAATTACGTAAATTAACCCGATGTAAAGAAGCTCCACAAAGGTTAGCCGCCCACAAATTAGCCTTTCTCAAATTAGTATGAGATAAATTTGCCCCACTAAGTTTAGCTTGTAATAAACGCGATCGAACCATAAAAGCCCCTTGGAGATTAGCTTTAGTCAAATCTGCCTTTTCCAGCCTAGCATTGCTAAGTTTAGCACAACTAAGATTAGCCCAATTGAGACTAGCACCACTCAAATTAGAATTAGTCAAAAAAGCATGATTCAAATTAATTCCCATCAAATTGGAATCCTTCAAATTAACAGAAATAAGTAATATCCTACTCAAATCTTCTCCTGAGAGATTGGATTTACTAAAATCTCTAAATCCTTGTTCATAAAGTCTAAGTAAATAGTTAATTTTCATTTTTATCCTAGCTCTTTAAGCAAAAAATAATTGAGCTTGATCTCATTTTTAGCAAATAAAAGAAAAATATATTTAGAATAATAAGTAAAAGATTAAGGATTTAAAATAAGAATATAGCTTGATAGCCAACAAGAGTTTAAAATCCATTAAACTGAAAAACCCTTTACTTATGTCTAGCTTGTGGGTTTTATTCGGGAATGAAAAAACAGCCTAAAAGCTGCTGAGACAATTAATTATGTCTTAGCCATAAAGGAGAGAAATAGCCTTAACCAATCCATCTAGCCAAATACTTTTGATTCACCATAGCTTCCCACAATTTGTATTTTTTTAGTATTATACAAAATGTAGATCCATATTTAATAATCCTCAAAAGCATAAAATGAGGTAGTTGCCCTAATTTCTTTATTTTATTTTAATTTTTAAAAAATTGAAATTATAGCAATAAAACTTATCAAAACCAAACCAAAACTAATATTGGTTTACTCTTTGCAACAAGAGAAATATCAATCTCAAAGAAATCATAAAGAATACACTTTTCCATCCATTAAAACTCTAGTAATACCTTTAGCTTGTAGATGAGAAGAAGTTTTTTTCAGGATTTCACCATTAGGAACTTTAATAACTCTCCCACGACGATTAGAAAAACGACGTGCAACTTTATGGTTATCAAAAACAGGTAAAGTATTCTCCCCAAATTCTTCACGAGGAATATTTCCTAAATCACTAAAGTCTTTCAAAGGTAGAGTCATTAACTCAGAACCTCGATCGATTACTAAATAGCAAGTATTAGGGAAAGAAGCCTCAGATATGGGAAAGATTTTAACCGTAGTATTTTTAGGTTTATTATTAGAAATAGAGACATTTTCTTGTTCATCATTCCATTGAGTTTCATCGAACAAGGGAGTTTCTTCCTCCCATTGAGTTTCTTCATCCCATTCATCCCGATCTGAGAAACTTACAAAATGAGTTTTCTTATCCTTATCATCATCAAAATTATCTATTTCTTCAGAAAACATTTCTTGAAGAGTAAACATCTCTAGTTGTTCGAGATTAACATCATCATCACTAACATTTTCCTTAGGATTATTATCAAGATTCTGACTTGGATTCTCATACTCATCATTAATAAATTCAAACTCTTTATTAGATTCCTCATACTCATCATTAGTATTTTCCAGACTCTGAATATGATCCTCATCTTCATCATTAGTATTTTCAAGGCTTGTGTCAGGAGAATCAATATTTTGTGAATAGTAATAATCCAAATTATTTTCAGATGAATCATCGTCTAAAAATTCAAAACCTTGTTTTTGTGTATAACTAGTATCTTTAGATAAAGAAGGAAAGCCTTCAAAATCATCAATTATATCAAGTTCCTTATCTTCATCATTCCCCAAATCAGGAGAATCAGAAGGAAGAATTTCAAGAGAAGAACGAGGAAAATCATCCACAGAAGAATCATCTATAGGAGAATTATCTACAGATGAATCATCTACAGAAGAAGATCTATTCCAAGGAAAAGGAGTATCCGTATCATCAAGTATTTCAAATTGAGGTTGTGAATCATCAAGAGTATCCACCTCAGAAACAGAAGAAGGAGAATCTAAAATTTCAAGTTCTGAACCAGAATCATCGGAATTATCAACAGAAGCAGAAGAGCGACGACGACGACGACGCAGAGTAGAAGTAGAAGTAGAAGTAGAAGAGATCTCCCAAGAATCATTATTATCCTCATTTGAGGATAAATCATCAAACTCAAAAAGAGAATTATTGCTAGCAGAAGAAACCTTCAAACCACGCTTTTGCTGAATTAAATTATCATACTCAGATTCAGAAATACTACTTTTTAGTAAACGACTAATGGTAGAACTACTCACCCCAAAACGTTGGGCTAAACTGGAAATGGTTTCATCAGTTTGACGATAGAGACTGATAATCTCTTCTCTGGAGGCATCAGATAATTTTCTAGGACTCATAATAAATTATTTCTTAACCCTTTAGGGTTTAATAACACTACCGCCTAAAACCTAGGTATAAATTACGAAACAAAAAATCGCAATTATTAATAGTAATTAATTATATTTACCAATAGGCGGCTGTAATTTACATATGCTTTATCTAGTTTATCCCAACCATTAATAAGACTCCCTTGAATCTCAAAGGTTATAACCAGATCAGTTTCTTTTTTCAAAATAAAGATTTAACAATAGCCCCAATTTTCCATCGTAAGCTAAAAGTTATAGAGAAAATTCCAACTAACTCGAACTAAAATTAAAAGTTATAGAACAAACCCTTATGTCTCTTACACAAGCTAAACCAGCTTTATTATCCCTAGAAGATGGTACTTCTTACCATGGTTGGTCATTTGGAGCCACAGGAACAGTTATAGGTGAAGTAGTATTTAACACAGGCATTACCGGCTATCAAGAAGTATTAACAGATCCTAGTTACAGCGGACAAATTGTCCTATTTACCTATCCAGAATTAGGAAATACCGGTGTCAACCCAGAAGACGAAGAATCATCACATCCTCAAGTCAGAGGAGCAATTGCTCGTAATATCACTTATCGCCCTAGTAATTGGCGTTCCACCCAATCCCTTCCTGACTACCTCAACACCTACAAAATCCCAGGAATTTACGGTATCGATACTCGAGAAATAACACGTAAAATTCGTAACTCCGGAGCCATGAATGGGGCAATTTCCACTGAAATTCTTGATCCTGAAGAATTACTAAAAAAAGTTCAAGCCGCCCCAAAAATGACTGGTTTAAATTTAGTTAAAGAAGTCACTACCAAAGAAGTCTATGAATGGAGCGATCCCACCAATTCTCATTGGGAATTTAGACCAGTAGAAAATTCTCAAATTGGTCAAAACCTTACAGTAGTCGCAATTGACTTTGGAATCAAGCGTAATATTCTTCGTCGTTTAGCCAGTTATGGTTGTCGAGTAATTGTAGTTCCAGCCAATACTCCAGCAGCAGAAATTCTCAAATACAATCCTGATGGCATTTTCCTTTCCAATGGACCAGGAGATCCCGCCGCAGTATTAGATGGGATCGAGACAACTAAAGAACTATTAAAAGCCGAAAAACCCACTTTTGGTATATGTATGGGGCATCAAATTTTGAGTTTATCACTAGGAGCAGAAACTTTTAAACTTAAATTTGGGCATCGAGGCTTAAATCAACCCGCAGGATTACAACAAAAAGTTGAAATAACAAGTCAAAATCATGGTTTTGCTGTAGATTCTAAATCTTTAACCAATGAGGTAGAAATAACTCATCTAAATTTAAACGATCAAACAGTAGCTGGAATACAACATAAAAAATTACCATTTTTCTCAGTACAATATCACCCAGAAGCTAGTCCAGGACCTCATGATGCCGATTATTTATTCGATAAATTTGTAAAATTAATGAGAGAAAAAACTTCAAGCTAAACATTAAAATTTCCAAGGAAAATTAAAACCTGTGTTAAAATGAGCAATCGACCAGAAAATTTTAACAATAGAGGTGGGAATTATTCCAGAAGAAATAAACTTAACCGTCAGTCTAAGAGGTACTCGTGAAGTAAAAGAGAATTATCAATTATTTCGACTAACAGGTCTCTTAGATGCTTTTTCCGAACCTACATTTCGTAAGGTGATTATTAATTTTATTGACAAAGGACCAAAAAATATCATCATGGATCTATCAAAAATAGATTTTATTGATAGTTCTGGTTTAGGGGCTTTAGTACAAATAGTGAAAAAAGCTCAAAATGAAGGTGGAAGTTTCCACATGGTAGCTAATCCTCGTGTAACTCAAACAGTAAAGCTAGTTCGCTTAGAAAAATTTCTATCCTTAGAGACTTCTGTTGAAGTTGCCATGGAAAAAATTAAAAGCAAATAAAGTTTGCCCATTAAGTTTTGAATCAATTCCATCGAGCGATTTTATCTAAATTTAATCCCCAAGATAGAGTGAAAATATCAGTCAAGCCCAATTTTAATACTACTGATTCTGCTTCACAAATCAAGCAACTTTCACCAACATCATTAGCATATCTTGGCGATGCCGTTTATGAATTGTATGTTCGTTCTATTTATCTTTTGCCCCCAAAGCGAATTTCTAATTATCATCACCAAGTAGTAGCAAAAGTTAGAGCAGAAACTCAAGCAGCAAATCTAACGATTCTTCAACCTTACCTTAGTGATGAAGAAAAAGAAATTATTCGTCGTGGCAGAAATGCAGCAAAAAAAAAGCCTCGGCGTTTATCTGCTGAGGTTTATCAACAAGCGACAAGTTTAGAAACATTGATAGGATATCTCTATCTTCACAATCACGATCGCCTAATTGAACTACTGGATAAACTAGAAATAAACTAAACTGAGAGAAAAAATCAATAAAATTTTCCTAGAAAAAAATGACTTACAAGAAAAAATGGGATAAAAATTATAAAAAAGAAAAAAATAAACCCCAAATAATCTTAAAAAATGAATCTCAAAAACCTTCTCACAATAACTTTCAAAATGAATCGCCAACAGAAGAAACAGATATAATTTATGGAAAACATTCAGTATTAGCAGCACTGGAAAATAATCGTCAGCTAAATAAAGTTTGGATACTATCTCGAATGCGTTATGATAATCGTTTTTGTGATCTTTTAACAGAAGCTAAATCTAAAGGCACAACCATCGATGAAGTAGAAATAAAAAGACTGTCTCAAATCACAAAAGGAGCAAATCATCAAGGAGTAGCCGCACAAGTTGCACCCTATAGTTATCTAGAATTAGGAGAATTAATAACTCAAGCAAAAGCCAATCATAAAGCACCAATAATCGTGATTATAGATGGAATAGAAGATCCCCAAAATTTAGGAGCAATCATTCGTACAGCAGAAGCAATGGGCACTCAAGGAATAATCATTCCCCAAAGACGAGCAGCAGGAGTAACTTCTACCGTAATGAAAGTAGCCGCAGGTGCCTTAGAATATTTACCAGTTGCTAGGGTAATCAATCTCAGTCGTGCATTAGAGGAATTAAAACAAGCAGGTTTTTGGATTTATGGTACAGTTGCTAATAATGGTACATTAATGCACAGTATGGATCTAGAAGGAGCAATGGGTTTAGTGATAGGTTCAGAAGATAAAGGTTTAAGTTTATTAACTCAAAAAGCTTGTGACTTTTTAGTATCTATCCCTCTATTTGGAAAAACACCTAGTCTCAATGCTTCTGTGGCGGCAGCCATGGCTCTTTATGAAATCCGAAGACCACGCAATAAAATAGCCTCCCGCTTGTCAAAAAATCTCGACCAATAGATATTAATCAATGGAAAATAGGGATAATTATATATTAAAATTTAGATGATAAAATTAAGAAAAAATTTATGAAAGAACTTACTATTAGATTTCTCGATTTCTTTGGATTGGCTTGTTGGCTAGAAATTATCACCGAAAAACCTAAATGTATTTATTATTTTGGTCCTTTTTTAGATAAAAAAGATGCTCAAAATTATCTAGATGGATATATTGAAGACTTAGAAAATGAGGCAGCAGAAGGAATTACTTTTCAATTCAAACGTTTGAAACCTAAAGTTTTAACCATTGATTTTGAAGAAGATGATTATCAAAAAAAAATGGAATCCATTCCTAATTTAACTCGTCAATATTTTTAATTTAAAGATAATTTAAAACCATAATTTTAATTGACCATTTTCTATGATTAAAATAATGAAATTGAGGAGATTTTTTAAAGTAAAAAGTAATAAAAGAATAATAGTTATAAATAATTAACTCCTATCAGTATTTGTATGGATACCAAAAGTATAAAAAAAGATTTAAAATATTCTTATTAGTTAGTTAGCTAGGAGATTTTGTAATTAATAAAGTAATATAAATCATATACATTTCTCTTAATTTGCTATTAATTAATACTTAATTTTACCAACTATTGGTAATACCAATTTGTCTATTGTAATAGTAGAGTTAAAGTTATCCTAAATCTAAAATAATTAACCAAAATTTATTTTCCCTACTCACCCTTATCAATAGGTAATTCACCCATCTCCAATTCTCCAATTCTCCCATTCTCCCATTCTCCCATTCCCCCACTCTCCCATTCTCCATCTCTGTCACTATTAAATAAAAATGATATAACTATAATTTATGAGCAGTATTTAACCAAGACTCTATATCTTCTAAAACTAGATCAGGAATTTCCCAAGGAAATAAATGAGCAGTGTTATCATAACATTTCCATTGAGAATTAGGAATTTTTTCAGCAGTTTCCCTACTAGAATCAGAAGTAATATGTCGATCGTCACTACCAGATAAAATTAAACAAGGACAATTTATACTAGTAAGTTGATCCAGAGAATTATATCCAGTTTTAAGAGCATCATTAAGAGCAGAATGAGCAAATCTAGAAGTTTGAAAAAAAGCTTGAATCCCTTCCTTTGCAAGACGTTGATAAGCAAACCTATTATGTTGAGACAAGAGATATTGAAATAACGATCGCTTAGCAAACACCTCAATATTCCATTGCCATGAAGGATTGCACCAATTTAAAACACCTGCAATTCCAGTATTAATCAAATCCCATAAATTTACTTGAGGATGATTGCTGCGAGGGCGTGCGGCTGTTGCAACGAGAATAATACCAGTAAAACGTTCTGGCTGTTGATAAGCTAATTCTAAAGCAATAATTCCTCCTAAAGACCATCCTAATAGCAAACAGCGATGGATTTCTAACATATCTAGAAGAGAAATTAAATCCATTAAATGATCTTCAATCAGATATTCTTGTTCAAACTTGCTATTGCCATATCCTCTTAAATCAGGAGTTATAGTTTTATATTTTTTTGATAAAGCATCAGTAAATACCGACATACAGCTTTTATTTCCGGGATGGCCATGTAAGCAGAGAATGGGAAAACCTTCACCAATGATTTCCACCTCTAAGCTAACTGATGGAGATACTTTATAACTAGAAATAGTTTTAAATTTTTTTGAACCCATAAAATTTAGAAAAAGAATTAAAACAATAGAAATAAACTTAATAAATATAACACGTAAGTATTGTAAACAAATCTTTAATTAAAAAATAAACTTAGACAATTTATTGTCTTTCTTTGATAAGATATTTTATGTTAAATTGATAATTATAAAGCAAATACCAAGAATTTTTACTAATAGAAATAAGAAAAAATTTGATGATATTTTTTTAGGAGAAATGTTATAAACTTACAATAAAAACCTAAATCGATTTAACCTTATATAGTAAAAAAGCAAAAAGTTTTGGTTATCTTAAGACCAAATTGATATATAATTGATTAACCATTCAAAATTCTATTCAATCCTATTTTTATTATAAATAAATAATAGCAAAACTCAAAAAATAAATATATACCTATTTTAAAAATCATTCTTTTTTTGAAAAATTTTTATGGAAATAAAGTTTGAACGAATATTAAATATAGCTAATAACATAGTCTTAAACCAAGCCAATAGAAGGTTAACAGATGTAGAAATCACGGTTTTAAAAGGCTGTTGGAATAACGAAAGTTACGATGAAATAAGTGCTCAAAATGGATATTCTAGCGGTTATCTTAGTCGAGATGTCGCTCCAAAACTTTGGAAAATCATGACAGATGCTATAGGAGAACCAATTAGAAAAAGTAATTTCAAAGAAGCTTTAAAATCCTATTGGCAAAAACAAATATCATCTGAAAATATTGTAATTAGTTCCTCAAAAATAACTATGACAAAGTCTTTTCCTTATCCTACAGGTCCTATTTCTCTTGATTCTCCATTTTATATTCAACGGGCCTGTCTTGAAAAAGAAATTTATCAACAAATTCAAAAATCGGGGACTTTGATTCGCATTAAAGCACCTCAAGAAAGAGGAAAAAGTTCTCTGGTTTTGAGAATTCTTGAATATTGTAAAACTTTAGAATACCAAACAGTTAATCTCAATATAGAAAAAATCGATCGAGCTAGTTTAAAAAATTTAAATCAATTTTTGCGTCGACTATGTAAATATATTGCTAAACAACTTCAATTAGATCCTAAATTAGATGAATATTGGGATGAAGATCTAGATTCCAAAATGAATTGGACTATTTATTTTGAAGATTATTTATTAGAAACAATAGACAACACAATTGTTTTAGCTTTTGATGAAATAAATTATATTTTTGAATACCCTCAATTAGCTCAAGATTTTTTTGCACTTTTGCGTTCTTGTTATGAAGATGCCCAAAGAATGCCTCTTTGGAAAAAGCTTCGTTTGATAATTACTTATAGTACTGAAATTTATATTCCTTTACACTTAAATCAATCTCCTTTCAATGTTGGTATTCCTATTGCTTTACAGGAGTTTTCTATGGAAGAAGCTCAAATTTTAGCAGCTAAATATGAAGCAGAATTATCTTGTAAAATAGATATTATAGAAATTATGGAATTATTAGGGGGACATCCTGCTTTAGTGCATTTAACTATCTATAATATTGCTTGTAAACAAATAAGTTTTTCAGAGATTTTAAAAACTGCATTTCAATTTAATGGTATTTATGGTAATCATTTACAACGTCATTGGGTAATATTAACACAACAAAAGGAATTATTAAATGCTATTAAATTAATTATGAATGCTAATCAACCGGTTCCATTAGATCCTATCATCTGTTATAAGCTAAATAGTATGGGTTTGATTAAAGAAACTCCTGATGGAATTATTCCTTTTTGTAATTTATACCGGAATTTTTTTAATCTCTATCTAAATAAAAGTGAAAGTGTAACGAAACCTGAGATTAAAAGTGAATTTTAAATTTAAATTTCAATCAATACATCTGCTTCGATTTTTCTAGTTATATAAGAATTAAACTAAAAAAACTAAGATTATTTTTCGTGTAATTGTCAAGATAGATGAAGAATAGGGAAATAGAAAAAACGGGAAAATGGGAAGAATGAAAAGATAGAGAATTATGTGTTGATAGGAGAAAGTAAAGTAGGGTAAATAATATCATTTTTCCAAAAGTATGATATACAATGGTTAGGGAGAGACAAGGGGGACAAGGAGGACAAGGGAGAGAGGTTTTGGTTTAAGAATCAACAGGTAGGAGATAGCTTTAACTCTATCGTTGTTAAAGACAAATTGATATAAATTTTGCTTAATTATCCTTGATTTAGAATATTTAAAAAAGATATTGAACTTGCTTCTGTAAAGATAAACAACTAACAATACAAGCCAATAATCCTTATAGTTTTAAATTTATTCCTGAATAATCAAGAAGAATAACCCATTAAATCATTACTTGTCCATTCCAAAGTATCATTAATCTCCTCTCCATTATGATAAGCAGCCAACAATACTTCACAAGTCTTACCCCAAGCGATGGTCCCATCAGCATCAATAGAAATCGCCCCAAAATCCCGCTTTCGAGAGAAAGACTCAGCCATAGATTTTTCCATCGCCTCAGATAAAGACATCCCATCAGTAACACGAATTACAATTCGAGCAGCCAAACACTCATCAATAATATCTTCACCAATACCAGTACAACTAACAGCAGCTTTCGTCGTAGCATAATTCCCCGCAGGCATAGCCGAATCACTAACTCGCCCAATTCTTTCTAAGCCTTTCCCTCCAGTGGAAGTGCCAACAGCCAGTTTACCTTGACTATCTAAGACGACAACTCCAATAGTTCCTCTTCTAGCTTCCTCTGTAGTAATTAACTCTTCTTCTGCTACTACTCCAGCCATTTTCTTATTAAAATCATCCTTACGCTCTTGAATCCATTCTTGTAAGCGTAAATCTGTTAAAGGATCGTAAATTGGTAACTTTAATTCCCGTGAAAATTCCGCTGAACCTAAATCTGATAAAACTCGATCGGACTCACTCTGAAGTGCCTTAGCCAAATTAATGGGATTTTTAATCCGAGATACGTTAATCACACCACTAAAGCGTTGAGCTTCTCCGTCCATTAAAGCTGCACTCATACGAATTTGACCGTCAGATTGTAACACAGAACCTGTGCCGGCATTAAAACGGGGTTCGTTTTCTAAAAGTTGGCATCCAAGAATTACTGCTTCAATAGCACTGCCATTATTAGAAAGCAATTCATACACTTCTTTGACAATAGCATGAAGGGAATTACGCACCGGAATTAGTCCTCCTTTTCCTTTAAGGGAACTACCGGCTCCACCATGGATAATTAATTTTGGTTTTACTTCATGGGACATAATCTGATTAGAAATTCCTAATTTTTTGCGTTTGATTTGTGTCTCCGACATCTTTCGGAGCAATATTTTACATCATCCCAGCATTTTGCCCATTTTTTTCGCCAATTGAAAGATAATCCACAAACGGGGCATATTTTACTAGGTAAATCTGATTTACGACGTTGTCGAGGCATTTTTTTCTTTAATAATTATCGAGGTATTTTTTTCTTTAATAATTATAGAGATTAAGTAGTGAATGGGGAAGAAAAGGGAAATAAATTTTTGTTGATTATTTTTGATTTAGGATTTTTATCTTTGTTGATTTATGCTACTACTGGAAGAGTAGCTAAAAAAAAATATTTTTAAATTTATTTAACCACATCATTATTTTAAAATGAATAAGTACAATCATTGTTAAGAGGTCAACTTTATGGGTAATATTATTGCAATTCCCTATGAACACTTTGAACTTGAGTTAGATGCGACTACTTATAGTCCTAAAAATGCCCTATCTATGGCACTTGCTTGTCAGCTTAGTTATCAATCAGAGGATGATATCTATAAACAGCTTGATAAATGGGGATTTCTTCACTTTGCAAACTTAAATGCTAAGAAAGGATTTAAAATTGATACTCAAGGTTTTGTTGCAAGTAACAAGGAAATTACTATGATTGTATTCCGAGGTAGTGACAGCTCTAGAGATTGGGTAACTAACTTAAATACTGTTACTGATCCAGGACCATTAAACAGAACACGTGTACACGAAGGCTTTCAGAATGCTTTATTTTCAGTTATCATGGATCTTACCAAAGAAGTAGTCAGACAAAATCGTCCACTTTGGATTACAGGACATAGTCTAGGGGGAGCCTTAGCCACAATCTTAACAGCAATGTATTTAGAACGAGATGACAAGGTTGAAAATTTGTATACATTTGGAAGTCCTAGGGTAGGAAATGAGCGATTTCGTGAGCAATTTAATAAACTCTTTAATCATGCCTATCGAGTAGTCAATGGGAATGATCTTGTGCCTCATTTACCACCAGAACCATTTTTTAGTCATGTAGGACAGTCAATCATCTTTGATGAAAAAGGTAAACGCCATGATGGGGAACTTAACTTTTGGCAACAGATACAAATTAATGTAAAAAGTACACTTCTTCAGGATTGGGGTGATGGCAAACTTTCACACGTAGAACGTCATCAACTTAGTGACGATGATGGTTATATTCCTCGTCTTCTGAAGGATTTAGGGATTGCTGAATCAATTTATAAAAAGAAGAATTACTGAATTATGAAATCTTAGAAATTTGATAGTTTGACATTGGAAAGTAGATGGAAAGAAATCATATCTCAACTCAGCAAAGCCCTATTTTATTAGGCATTAACTCTTAATTCTCTATTTTGATAGGGTTGTTGCCAAAAAGGAGAATTTTCCCAAGGTTTTTCTAAATCATCAAAATATAGCGAAGGCGTAAATAATCCTCAAATTGATTAGCAATGGTATTTTGATATTCATCAAGTTTATCTTTCTTGCCATTGAAATAAACCTTTGATTCTTTCATACTTAGACGATTAACTCAATTTTTTATCTAGAAATAAAATAGATTCTCTAGTTAAAAACAGACTTTAAAATCAGAATTATTATTATTATTACTATTATTCTTAGGTTCTGGATTACCTAAAGGTAAGAAAATAGTCAGAACTTCATTATGTCCATCTTTTTGACGAATGGTTAATTTACCTCCTAAAGCCTGAAACATATTTTTAGTTACATTGAGATTCAAAGATAAACAACCTGTTTCTGGCTGAAACATTAAGATTTGTCCTAGATATTTTAAGGAATTAGAAATATAATTACACTGATATAAAAATTGTACTTTGAGTTGATTGCCAGCAGTACCTACTTCTACTTTAATTTGTCCACCACTTGGTAGACTACGAATAAATTTTTCGATTAAACCTGTTAATACTCGATCGAGGATTGCTGAATCGCTAACTACTTTAGGCAATTGTTTTGGCAAAACTACATCAAGGGTGACATTGCGACGTTGAGCTTGTTTTTGCCAATGGGGAATACTGCGGTTAAAAAGTTGCTCCAAACAAACTGGTGTAAGATGTACTTGTTTTTCCTTGGATGGTTTGTTTTCTAATTCTGCTGCCATAAAAATCAACTCCATTCGGTTAATTTGTTCAGTACATTCTCGATCGATACTTTCGAGACGTTGAACAATATCTGGAGTTAACTTCGTTTTAGCCCGTTTCAGTAATAATTTAGTTAAAGTACGGATTGTGGTTAAAGGTGTACGAATTTCATGAGTGAGAGCTTGTAATAATTCTACTTCTGGATGGGATTTATCTTTTTTTAGAATTTCTATTTTGTTTTTGGAGATAGATTTTATGTCTTTAGATATACTTAATATATCAGAAAATTTATTATATAAGTTATTAGAGCTATGATGATTTTTATTAATTTCTATAATTTTATGTTCTTTATGATTTGAAAAATCTCCTAAAGATTTTAATAATTTGCGACTAAAATTCATTACCAATTTATAATCTGGAGTAGGAGGGGGGAATTCTTCGATTAAAGTATCGAGTCGATTTAGTTGGTAATTATTAGTAATTAAAAGACGGATTCTTAATGTTTTCCAACTTTCCCTAATCACATCAGGATCGAAAGAAAAATCAAAAATAGGTAAACCTAAAGAGTCTTGTCCTAATAAAATTAAAACAGCAAAATTAGGAGTCAATGCTAAACAAAATTGTTCAAAACAAAGGGGATCATTAGGAGATAAAGATAATTTTGTAATAGAGGAAAAATTCTCTTCCAGTTGTGCTCTTGTGGATTTACAAGGCATGAGAACAGGTTTTTTCGACCAATCGGGGGTAAAAGTAACAATCTCAAAGCGATTAACTAATTTAGATTCACATAAAACCGGTGCTGGTGCCGATAATATAACTCCTTTGTTTTCCTTCTGCAACAAATCTTCTAAAGCTGCAACAGCTGCTACCCATTGAATTTGAGCTTTAACCTCGTGGGCATGGGTTTGAGAATCACCATTTCCATCACCTTGATTAATTCTGAGAGTTTCTTCAGAAGGGGGAAAGGTTTGATTTTTATTAAAAATATGACTTAGTTTCGGTAATAACTTAATATCCACTACCATCAACTCCTTGAAAAAACAATTAATATAAAGATTACGATTGAGTTGCATCAATCAATCAATAAAATTTTTCTTATATCCTTGATGGTAACTATATGTTGACAGTTGTTTAAACCCGTAAAACCGAACCTAAATTTCGCAATCTCCACTTTTTATCTACAATTCTAACATAAAAAAATAATTAATGATTAAAAATAGATGATTTAACCATTAACTATATGTATTGATAAAACCATGAATTTTACCTAGCTTTGGCAATGATTCCGCGATGGCGAGGGCTAATAGTAGCAATGGTAGGTTCTTCAAAACCAGCTTGTCTGAAAGCATCCGTGATATTTAAGCAGAAATAGCGATCTAAATAAGGTTCTGTACTCTTTAATAAAGTCAAAATATAAGGAGGCATTTTTTTGAAGGTTTCAGAATCAGGATTCATATCCATGATAGCTAAATAACCATTTGGACGTACTAATCGACGAGCTTCCATTATAATTTCTTTGGCTGCTTTTTGAGTTAATTCGTGAAAAGTTAGGAAAGAAGATACTAAATCAAAGGAAGCATTTGGTAAATTAGTCTTTTCTCCTGCTTCGTGAACCCAATTCATTTTATAATTATGTTCTTGAGCACGATATTGAGCCACTGCTAAGAAATAAGGAGATAAATCTACTCCTGTAATTTGTGCTTCAGGATAGGTTTCTTGTAGGGCAAAAGTGCTCATACCTATGCCACAACCTATATCTACAATATCTTTGAGGGGGGTTTTTATTTGTTCTTGAAGGAAATCATTATAATTTTCTCTAAGTTTAGTATCTCCATTGATTCCTTCGTCTTCCCAAATCTTGGCATGAACAGCATAAGCAGCAGATTCTACCTCTAAGGCGGCATCCCAGCTTAAATTACCTTGATCGTAAGCATGGAAAGAACGTAAGTAGTAATCTGGATAGATTAAATTGGGATTTTTCACTTTCTCTAATTCTGCTTCCCAATCATGTTGGCGTAATTTTTCTACATTATCTCGCCAAGGCACGCCCATTTTTTCTGCTCGTTTAATCATCATACTGCGGGCTTGATTTTTAGCAAAGTTTGCCAATGGCTTGATATCGAGAATGCCATTGATTATTTCGCAGGTAAATCCTGGTTTAGTTCTAATTCTGGTGGCAGTCATAAATAAATAAATGTTGAAGTTTATATTAACTAATTATTAAGATTCTAAAGTATTATCATAGCAATATTTAGAGATTTTCCACAATGTGTTCTTTATTTTTTATGAGGAATTTTGAAGTTTATTTTGATTAACTAGGAGTTTAAAGTATTATGGTTACAACATCTGTTAAGTTTTCTTACGAAGATTATCTCAACTACAATGATGATACTGATAACCGTTATGAGTTGGTGCGAGGGAGGTTAAATAAATTGACTCCTCCAAGTGTTAGGCATTTATTAATTGCTAAATTTATTGAAAGGAAATTGGATGACTTGATCAATCGTCTTGATTTGCCTTTAGTTGCTTTGAGAGAAGCTGGAGTTCAAACTGAGCGAGATTCTGCTAGACTTCCCGATGTTTGTGTGGTTACGTCAAAAGAAGTTGAGGAATTATTCCATCGCTCTGCTATTTTTCGTTTACCAGTTAAATTAGCGGTGGAGATAGTTAGCCCTAGTTCAAAAAAGACTAATTATCAAGAAAAACCTTTGGAATATGCTAATAAGGGAATTAATGAGTATTGGATTGTCGATCCTCAATTGGAAAAAGTCGTTATTTTTGTCTTAGATCACGGAGTTTATCAACAAACAGAATTTGTAGGAGATAATCAAATTATTTCTCCAACTTTTCCAGAACTTGTGCTAACACCAAAAGAGATATTTTCCTTAACTAATAATAATCCAAATACTTAAAAATATTATCTAATTCTCGATTATTGATTACTTAAATTTCCCCTTGTGCTCGATCGATTAGACTTCTCAGGAGAATTTGAGTACCGGTATATTCTATATAGTTAGTTGTTATGCCTAAAAATTCTGAGACTAAATCGACTTTTTTATTGTTATCAGGAGGAAATTCTAGAAAACTTTCTAAATGATAGACAATATTTTGAGGATTAAAGTTACGTTGTTCAACAAACTTTCTCATCCAATCTTGAATATTATGGAACTCATTTCTGATTAAATATAATTGCTCTTTGGAGGTATTCCCCGGAAGTAAAGCCTTTACTCTGTTAAAAGTAGAATTTTTTTCTAAATTTTCTGGTGAAATGTTATCTAAAGTTGTCTTTACTTTCAAAATAAAATCAGAATCTAAAGCCAATAAACCATCGATACAAATTAAACAACCTATTGACATTACAGATTCATCACTGTAGTTAGCAAAAGAATTGACAAAATCTTGGATATTTTCCCCAAGCATTCCATTAATTTCTGAAAATGCTATTAATTCCACTACTACTTTGATGGCAAAATCTATGGCTTTGGTGGTTTCATCCTTTGGTGTAATTTGGTTTATGAAATCAACTAAAGGAATTTTCCCCTCTGCTTCTACCTCTTTATCTCTATCTCTTTTCTTCCCAAATGCTGTCTCACTTGATAATTTAATTGCTTCTTCACTTAAGGTAGAATCTATGGTTTGGATATTTTGATAAAGCAACATTGCTTTTTGATATCCTTGGGATTTATCGTTATACAAAGATAGAGCATGATTTTTGATTTCTTCAATTAATTCTGGATTTTCTTCACCAGTAATTTCTCTAATTGCTGTTTCTAATTCAATAAAATTATCCCATTTTCCTACTATCATAGGTGCTAATGATTGTAGTAGAGTTATTGTAAGATTATTTTTGGATAAATCTTTAATTAATTGCTCAAGATTTTGACTCATAAATTAATTATTTTAAGGATTTAAATCAGCTAGTAAATCTGAATCTAAAAAATATTTTCAATATAAAAACTCAAATAAAGCGACAAGATTAAAGCTTATCGCCCATAAGAATTAATTAAATTTCAAGTTAAATTTCAAATTAAATTTCAGCATAAGCTCGATCAATCAGACTTCGTGCGAGAGTTTGAATGCCGGTATGTTCATAATAATTTGTACTCATATCTAGAAAAGCAGCTAAATAATCTAACTTATCATCTGCAAATTCTACAAAATTCTGTAAATTATTAGCAACATTTTCTGGAGTAATACCCCGATCGCTAATAAAATCTCCCATCCAATCTTTAACAGAATTAAAGCTTTCACCGATAAAACTTAGTTTACTTGAACTATCATCCCCTGGAATAGATTCATTTATGCTTTTAAAACTGCTATTTTCTTCTAACTCATTTGGTGAAAGTCCATCCAGTTTATCTGTAACTATTTGGAGTAAATCTGGACCAAGAGGGATTAAACCGTCAAAACAAATCAAAGCAGCCATTCGCATTAAGGATTCTCCGCGGTATTCACTAACTAGAGAATTCAAGAAATCCCCAATACTATCCCCTGGAATACCATTAATTTGACAGTAGGCAACTATTTCTACTACTAACTTTAGTGAAAAATCAATAGTTTGAGCCTTATCAGCTTTAGGGGTAAGAGAACTTAAAAGACCACCTACTAAAGGAATTTTGCCCCCTACTTTATTAGCTAAAGCCGCTGCACCAAGTGCTCTACCAGCACTATCGATAGTTTGGTAAAGCCATAATGCCCTTTGGTAACCTTGGGATTTATCATTAAATAAAAAGACAGCCCGATCTCCGATTTGTTGGATCAACTCTTCATCATCTTCACCAGTGACTTCACGAATGGTATTCTCAAAACCAACTAAATTATCCCACTCTCCGGGAATCACAAAATCAAGTGACCTCAATGCCTTAATTGTTAAGTTATCTGTTGGTAACTCATCAACAAGTTCAAAAATTGATTTACTCACAATCTATTTTCCTTTTCTAAAGTTTCCAAAATTCTTCTCATTCTTCCTATTAAATGTCTATCATAAATTAGGAGAAAAATGATATGAATTATTTAACTCTTGCTAAACCACTGAGGTTAAATTTTTGTAGCCAAGCTTGTCGATCATTTTGAGTAAAACTAGCATCGCGAGAAGTTACTTTGACTTGGAAACGATCGGCGACTAAGACAACAGTACTTTTGCTACCTTGTTGTACAGCAGGATAACCACCAATTTTGGTATTACTTTGACTAAACTTATTTTTGGCACTAGGATTATTTAATACGTCGGAAATAGATAACTGTGCTACTTCCTTGCCATTTTGTTCTAACTTGGCTTGAGCAAAACCTTTTTTCTCTTGGGTATAAATTCTTTTATAGTCACCACTAGAATTAGGGAAGAATTGGTTAAAACTCCCACCGGATTCTGATTCCCTGACTACTGCGCTATTACCGGGTTTAGAGCTTTCCTGTTGAGCTTGATCAAAACGTGAGGGAGGTTGATTTGAACTACAAGAGGAGATTAGCAATAAAACTGTTACTAACAATGGTGTGAGGGCTTTTTTAAAATTTAGCATGATCAATGGTATCCTATAAAGCACTTAATTCCATTATCTCTTAGAACTAATTGATTACTAAGACTTGCTCGGAGATTGTATTGTTCCTTAACCAAAACAAAATATTTCTTATCAATAGATATTAAACTAATATTAACCAAGTCAACTTGATCTCAAAATATTTAGGGAATGCAAATTTTAATTTATTCTTATAATTATCATCCAGAGCCTATAGGCATCGCTCCATTAATGACGGAATTAGCAGAAGGTTTAGTATCTCGTGGTCATTCTGTTAGAGTAATTACGGCTATGCCTTGGTATCCTGAGTTGGAAATTGGCGAAACATATCAAGGAAAATTATATTTTAATGAAGAAAAAAATGGCGTTCAAATCCAACGTAGTTATGTGTGGATACGTCGCGATCGAAATCTTCGCAATCGAGTATTATTTGAAATTAGTTTTGTAGTATTAAGTTTTTTCCAAGCATTAAAAGGATGGCGGCCAGATGTGATTTTATTAACAGTGCCAGGGTTACCAGTTGCGGTGCCTGCGACATTATTAGGATGGTTATATCGAGTGCCAATTGTCTTAAATTTACAAGATATCTTACCAGATGCAGCAGTTCATGTAGGATTATTAACTAATCAAAAACTAATTAAAATCTTTAAAGGGTTAGAAAAATTTGCTTATTGGAGTTCTACAAAAATTAGCGTTATTGCCGATGGATTTACGAAAAATTTGTTAGAAAAAGGTATTAATCCAGAGAAAATAACCGAGATTCCCAATTGGGTTGATGTTGACTTTATTAAGCCTCTTGGAAAAGAAAATAATTACTTTATTGAGGAAAATCAATTACAAGGTAAATTTGTAGTTCTCTACTCAGGAAATATTGCTTTAACTCAACCGTTAGAAACTTTAATTGATGCTGCTGCAAAATTACTCCATCTTCCCAATCTTGCTGTCGTAATTGTTGGGAAAAAAGAAGCTTTAGAAAGGCTAGAAAAATATGCAAAAGAACAAGGGGCATCTAATGTTTTATTAAGACCTTTTCAACCTCGAAAAAAATTACCAGAAATGTTAGCCGCTGCTGATGTGGGCATGGTTTTACAAAAACATAATGTGATCGCTTTTAATATGCCTTCTAAGATTCAAGTATTATTAGCAAGTGGTTGTGCTATTATTGGTTCGGTTCCTGATACTGGCACTGCAGCAAGGGCTATTACTAATAGTGGAGGAGGAGTTGTAGTTCCACCAGAGGATTCTGATGCTTTAGCAAAGGCTATTGAAGAATTATATTCTCAACCAGAATTAGTGGCAAAATTTAAGGAAAAAGGTAGGCAATATGCTGAAGAAAATTATTGTTTCCAAAAAGCTTTAGATCGCTATGAAAAGTTATTTGCTTCTTTGATGAAACCTGAGTAGTTACTATCAGTTTTGACTTGATTTATTAAGACTAAATTGAGTCACTAAATCTACCTAAATATTTGGCAATTACTTGCTTTTTATGATAGAATGGTAGGAAAATAAAATTAATGAGTTTGTATATTTATATTAGTTATTAAAAATAAATCTTATGGGTGAAGCAAAACGACGTAAGCAAAAAGATCCAACTTTTGGAAAAATTGAAATGCCTCCTCCATTAGTTATTAAAGCTTGGTATAATTATGACCCTATAATCGTAATCAGAGATGAGTATTCTGAAGATTGTAGTTTTGATATCATAACATCTGGCAAGGAAGAAGAAATAGCTGAAATAGAAAAAGCAAAACAATTACTCAAATTGTCGGATCCTAGTATCAGGGAACTATATTTAAGGTCAGGTAGAGGAATTATGGTTATAATGCCTAGTGATGCTATTGAATTTTTTGAAAATTCTGAAAAACCAATCAACTTAGATTCGATAATTTTTCGCTCAACATATTTAACTATTGAAGAAATAAAAAAAATGGATGGTGATACTATTGTATTGAGAAATACAAATGTTTTGAGACCTAGTTTACTATGGGCAACTCATAAATACAATCCAGAAAAAGAAGTAATATTACTAATGGGATTTATCCCTATAAATACAAGAATAGCAGATGGAAGTGAGAATGATATGTTTATGAACCGATGTCATGTTATAAAAAGATACAAATTAAGTGATTTAAAATAACTCAAGAAGAGGCAATAATTTAAATATGAAAAAATACAGAGAGAGATAGACAAAATAAATTATATTAAATATCTAATAGTATTATTGACAGTTAACAATCGAAAAAAATGAAAAAAATTCTCACAATAATCCTTTGTACAGCCATAGTAATAGTAGGAATAAATATAGCAATTCCACGAGAAACTAAAGCACAACAATCTCTTTTTATTGCCTATCCTCCACCTAATCACCAGACAAGAGCAGAACAAATATTCTTAATAGGATCAGCTCCATCTAATGGAGAAGTTTTAATCAATGGCATGGCAATTGATCGATCTCCTCAAGGACATTTTGCCCCATCTTTTCCCTTAGAAATAGGACAAAATAACTTTGTTATCAAATATCAAAATAGAGAAATCCAAAGACAAATAACGAGAATTGCTACCACTCCAAATCTACCAATAGGAGTTAATTTTGGAACTGATTCATTAACTCCCAAAACCAATATTTCCCGATTACCAAATGAGTTAATTTGTTTTAGTGCCATCGCTCCCAATTTAGCGACAGTTTCAGTTCAAATTGCCGGTGAAAATATTCCTTTACTTCAACAAGAAGATAGTTTTCAACTACCACCAAATAATGCAGTTTTAACCGAACAAAATCTACCAAATCAAACCAATTCTTCTATAGCAACAGCAGGAAAATATCAAGGTTGTACGAGAATATCTCAAGTAGGTAATTTTGGTAATCCTCGATTTCAACTAAGTTTAAATGGTCAAACTATTAATGAATTAGGGCAAGGTACGATCGAGATTCTTTCTCCTACCAATTTTGAAGTAATTGAAGTTATTAAAGATGGCGGGATTGCAAGAACAGGCCCATCTACAAATTACTCTAGATTAACCCCCTTACCTCAAGGCACTAGAGCCAGTATTATAGGGAAAGAAAGTGAATGGTTACACCTTGATTATGGTGGTTGGATTAAAGCTGAAGAAACCAGAATTGTTAATAGTAATATTCCACCTCGATCGATTATTCGCAGCATCACATCTAGGCAAACTTTTGAGGGAAAAGAGATAGTTTTTCCCCTAGAAATACCAGTACCAATTAGCATCGAACAAGGAGATAATACTTTTAAACTTAATATTTATAATACCACCGCTCAAACCGATACCATTCGATTGGATGACGATCCCATCATTAAAAGACTAGATTGGCAACAATTAACACCTAACCAAATTCAATATACTTTTCATCTTAAATCTGAACAACAATGGGGTTATGACGTAAGATATGAAGGTTCGACTTTAATATTAACTTTTAGAGATTCACCACAATTAAATTCAAAATCTCGATCGAGATCTTTACAAGGAATTTCTATCTTAATCGATCCCGGACATGGAGGTGAAGAATTAGGAGCAAGAGGTCCAACAGGTTATCCAGAAAAAGATGTAAACCTAATCGTTTCTAAACTATTGCAAACAGAATTAATAAACAAAGGAGCAACAGTTCATATGACAAGAGAAACAGATAAATTTGTTTCTTTACAAGACAGAGTTGAGATGATTAATAACATTAAACCAACCCTTGCTTTTTCCGTTCATTACAATGCTTTGCCAGATAGTGGAGATGCAATTAATACTGATGGAATTGGGATGTTTTGGTATCATCCTCAAGCTCATGACTTATCAATATTTCTGCAAAATTATTTAGTACAAAAACTCAATCGTCCATCCTATGGTGTTTTTTGGAATAATCTAGCTTTAACTCGCCCTCATACCGCACCAACTGTATTATTAGAATTAGGATTTATGATTAACCCTGATGAGTTTGAATGGATTACTAATCCAGCTGAACAACAAAGATTAGCAAAAACTCTTGCCGATGGAATTAGTGAATGGCTAAGACAGATTTAATCTAATGTGAATTGAGAAATGGGGAAATTAGGGGGAATGGGTGATTGGGAGATGGGTGATGGTTTTTAAGAGAATGGCTTCTTTGAGAATGGGGGAATGAGGAAAAAAAGAGTACATTTTATTTACTTATTACTTATTACTTAATCAAGGATGGGGAGAATGGGTGATGGGGAGAATGGGTGAATGAGTAGAAAAATATTGGTTAATTATCCTAAATTTAGGATTTTCAAACTCTATCATTAATTTGAGAAAGTTGATATCAGTAATCAATAATTAAGTAATAAGTAATAAATAATCATTAAAAGTAATAAATAATCAGTAAAAAATAATAAATAATCAGTAAATAAAAAGATTATTGAAACTTTAAAAAGTAATTATAAAAACTTAATTATTAAATCTCAAAAGTTATTTTATAAAGACTTAAGTTTTAATCTAATAAAATTATGGTTTTATGTAGTAGGCTTCTCTGAAGAAACCCAGTGCAACCCACCTCTATATGTGGGAATATATGTGACCAGATAAAGGAGTTAATTTTGCTGTTAATTAAGATTATTGTAGTTATTTTTGCACTATTACTAATAGGTGATTTTTTATCAACCTTTGTTTATCATGTACCAGAGCACGTTTTTGGTAAATTTCATATCTTAGTTCATCATAGTAATAATAAGAGCTTTATTCATTATGCAGTATTAACAAGAAATCCTTTAGTATTATTAGATGGATTTTTAGGATCACTGCCATATATCATATTTGTTCCGTGGTTTTGGCAAATCTCCCCCATAGGAACAATTTTAGGCTTAATGTGTGGAGAATTTCATGTAATTTGGAGACATATTTGCGCCTTAGATTGGAAAACGCCCTCACCAGTACAAAAACTTTGCAGTATTTTTTGTATCGTAACTCCTGAAATACATTGGTTGCACCATCAGAATGCAATGGTTGCTTATGGAGATATTTTCACCTTTTATGATCCTCCTGCCCAAGCATGGTTAAGAATTTTGATGAAATTAAAAAAGAAAATACGAAATATATCTTTCCCTTGGAAAAAAGAAAGTCAAAATAATCTCTTATAAATTAAAAATTCAAATTAGTAAAAACAGAAATAATTTCCACTATTAACTTCCTCCAACCAAAAAAAGCTGGTAGCTGGAAGCTTTTTCGCTGTCCAACTTTTAATTAAAATTAATTTTTATTCTCAAAAGGGCGAGGCAAATAATACTTAAAATGAAGATAAGAAGTTTTGGACATCTCTTGAATTAAAGTCCTAGCACTATAATCATTAAAAGGACGTTCAACTAAAACAGCACCAACATAACGTTTCCCATTAGGCATATCAATAATCCCTCCATCACCCAGTGATGTACCAATATCACCAGTCTTATGAGCAATCATTGCCCCTTTTTCTAAACCTTGAGGGAGCAAAGTTCTAGTTCTAGTCCTTCTCATAATAGCTAAAATTCGATCGCGAGAACGGGAAGAAACCAATTCATCAGCATCAAGCATACCTAATAATTTAGCCAAATCTTCAGGGCTAGTGGTATTAGTTCCTTTTAAATCTGGTAATAAATTAGAAATTTTAGTATGAGTTAAACCCCAACTCTTAAATCGTTCATTAAGAACACCAATTCCTCCTAAAGCATCAATAATCATATTAGTGGCAGTATTATCACTAATCACAATCATTTTAGTTGCCGTTTCTAAAACAGAATATTTACTACCAGGTTTTTGATATTGTAAACTTCCCGCACCACCACCAATTAATTCTCGTGTCATAACTAATTGTTGATCTAAATGAATTTTACCGGCATCAATATCTTCAAATAAAGCAATGAGAATAGGAGTTTTAATGGTACTAGCAGCAGAATAAGGAATATCTCCTCCAAGATTTACATAATTACCATTATCAAGATCGATAAAAAAGGCACCGGGTTTTAAGTGAGGATATCTCAAAGCAAGTTTTTCTAACTTTTCCTTTAAAGCGGGAAGATCATTCCCTAAACTAAAATTTGATAACGATGATGATAATGAAATTTCTGGAGTTTCTGAAGTCTCTGAAGTTTCTGAAGTTGATAAAATTTCTGGAGTTTTAGCTTTTTCTGAAGAGCTAGATTCGTTAAATAGAAAAGAAAAATATTTAGGGTTGGTAAAATCAATTGAAGACAAAGTAGTTCCGGCAATTGCCCCTAATCCAATTCCGAGAATTAACAAACGAATAAGATAGACAATTGCTAAAGAAAAAGAATCTTTAGAATCTGCCTGAGTAATTTCTAAAACATGATGGGTATCATGGTTTTTCTTTGATAATTTTCCATGAGAGGATACTACTAATTTAGATTGTTTTCGATCTTCAAAATCCACTAAATTAAAACTTATATCTTGGTTTTCATCATTTTGTTGATGAATCGATGAATCTTGATCGTTGATGTTGTTTCGTTGACTTTCCACTGGTTTAAAGAAATATACCTTGACAACTTCAATATAAACGATAGAGATCTTTAAAACTTAATTATTTTTTTAGTTTTGCTAGATTTACTTTTGTTTTAAAGCCCAATTCATTTGTCGTAAAATTCCCCGTAACATCGCCACTTCAGAAGTATTTAAATTAGCTTGATTAAAAAGACGACGAAGTTTTTCCATGCGAGATTGGGCAGTATGGGGATAAACATAACCTATTTTTAACAATAAAGACTCTAAATCTTGATAATAACCCTCCAAATCATCAACAGAAGCGGCATCAATAGGAGTTATTTCCGAAGGTGGAATTTCTTCTGATGATAATTCTAACGATCGATGGGCTTTGGCAATCTCATAACCACAAATAGCTACAGCTTGAGCCAAATTTAAAGAAGGATATTCCGGATTACTAGGAATGCAGACAAATCTTTGAGCATAATTAAGCTCTAAATTACTCAAACCTCGCTCTTCAGGGCCAAAAATTAAAGCTGAAGAAATATTGGGAGCCAATAACCAACTCATGGCCATTTCAGGAGATTCTAAATTGATGGGATAACTCCTTTGACGAGCGGTAGTAGCAATGACTCGTTGACATCCTTGTAATGCTTCTGGCAAAGTTTCTACGATTTTGGCACTACTCAAAACATCATCTCCATGCACTGCCATTAATTGGGCTTCTTCTCCGAGGGGATTACATTGAGGATTGACTAATACTAACTGAGACAATCCCATATTTTTCATTACCCTGGCAATGGAACCTACATTAAGTGCCCCGGCAGGCTCCACTAAAACAATTCGCACTTGTTCCATTAAATTTAACAATTCCTAATGTTAAATAGTATTAACTATTATTTTCAGTAGTCTTTTCTGAAGAAGGATGAAATTTTCGCTTAATAGGAAGTTCTACCACTTTACGCCCACTTTTAATTTGTTTTTTACGCAAATCTTCAAAAATAGCATTGAGATCATAGTTAAAAGATTTAGCATAGTCTTCGCGATATTTATGAATTTCTTCAACAATTTCATCTTTATACATGGTTTATTCTCCTTTATGGTAAGTTATTATAAAATCATATGGTGTGCAGATAACTGGTAACTCGTATCCAAGAGGTAAACTAATTTCTGATAATTTCCTTTGGATTTGGGAATTTGCCATATGCTTACAATTCCATGTTTATTATTCTACCTGATAAAATAAGGTTTTGTCAATCAAGATTTAGTTGATTTTAAGATTAGTTATTTTATATTACTTTTGACTTATTAAAATTTAAATCATTAATTTTCTTGAAAAATTGGTAATAATACCTTAAATTTAGAACCTTTTTCAACAATGCTAGTCACAGAAATAGAACCCCCAGAGAAATCAATTATTTTTTTGACAATAGTTAAACCTAAACCAGCACTAATATTATCATTTATTTTAGCATTTTGACCTCGATAAAAGCTGTTAAAAATTTGATTTATTTCATTTCTTGGAATACCAATTCCCGTATCTGTAAAGATTAATGTTATAAATTTATCACCACAACTAGCTCGAACAAAAACTTTCCCTTGGGATGGAGTGAATTTAAGACTATTATTTAGCATCTGAATAATTACTTGCCTTAACCAAGATATAGGACAAGACACTGGAGGGAAACCAGAAGGGATAGTATATCCTAATTGAATTCCTTTTTCTATGGCAAGAGGTTGATAAGTGCTCACAATGCCTGGAACTAGATCGTCTAAATATACTGGAGTATTTCGTTCTTCTATCGGTAGTTTATCAATTTCAATTAATTCTAACAACCCTCTAATTAAACTATTTTGGTATTCACATTCTTTCTTTAGTAATTGTAAATATCGAAGTCGCTGTTCTTTTTTTATCTTAGTTGATTCTAATAAACTAAGAGCAGTTTTCATAGTAGAAATGGGTTGGCGTAATTCTCTTCCCAATTTGCCCAGAAATTCTCTATTTTTATTAATTTCTTCGTTTAATTGGGAGATTTGTAAAGTAAAATCTTCTTGTTGTTTAGAATTTTCTTCTAGTTGATTATTCTTTTCTAATTGTTGTAGAAATAAATAATTTAATAAATTTACTGTTATAGACTCAGTTTTTAAATTAATATCTTTTGAATTGATAAATAAGTTAGATTTAATATTATCATCAATGATGATATTTTCTCTAATCTTTTCTAAGACTGACTTAATTATTTTAGAATCAAAACTACAAATTGTTTTTAAATAATTTTCATCTTCTAAAGTTTGTCCAATAATCATACTACAACATTGAGAAGATAGTAGAATAAAAAAGCATTCTCCTTCTAAAACTGGATCTAATTCCAAATCAAAAGAAATAACTTTATCCTTAAATTCTGTAGATTCTAGTTCTAAAGATAATTCCTTCTGATACAAATAAACCTTTTCAAGATTATCCTTTTGTAAAAAGCGTTTAACTTCTTCTAACCAAGTATTTTTTTGGGATATTTTCATCCAAACTACAGAATTCAACTGTTGTCCTATCGAAAAATCTATCAATGTTGTTACCAAATTATCGACACTACAATAATTTAAGTATAAAGCTTTGGGAGCATTTTCTAGATTTTCAGTGAATTGATAAATAGAATCTTTTGATTTAGCTGATAAGTTCATTCTTAATTCATTAATAAAATTTAAATAGTTATTATATAGCTAGGCTTACTAATATTTTTACTAAGAAAATAATTCTTAAAATATACCCAATTAATTACTCATACTAGATAAAATCTATATTTTAAACGAAAGGTAAAATCTAAAGTAGATAAAAATGAAAAATAAATCCATGAGAATTAATATTCCTTTAGTATATATAGAATTAAGAATATTTAATACCATAGGAGTTACTCCCAATACTAATGATAATTCAAAAAAACCAACTAATTTACCATAATGATTTGGATCCCAATAGGAAAGTGGACTAATAAAACGATAATCTGTGAACGGGAAAAAATGCCGATGAGCATCATCATTATGAAAAGGTATATCTAATAGAGAATGACAAATCATACTGATAAAAAACACACTCATTGATTTCCAGCCGAAATACATAGAAATTATTAAACCAATAATAGCAACAGGAAAAGAATGAGTAAAAGCAATGATATTTTGCCAAAAAGGTTCGTAATAAGCTTGAGACCAAATTTTATTTTCTGGTAGTTTATAGATAAATTTAGCTACAAAATAGAAGATAAATATTGGAACATCTGGTAAAATTGCGCCTATAGTAATAGCTACATTTTCTTTGGGAGCAATTGTTTTGCTTAAGAAAGCTAGATTTAAAATGTAATGGCTTGGAGTATTCATTAACTCTAAAAGAAACACTTTTTAAAGTATCACACTTCTTGAGACAAATATCAAGTTTGACAGTAATAATTAAGAAGACAAATCTTCAAATCCTAGAGGAATGAGAAATGTTACTTAATGTTGGTTTGACTCTTAGCATTGGGATTATCGCCATTGTAGCTTTTGGTATTTTGCAATGGTTAAATATTCCAGCAGGAAATATTGTTGATTGGCTAATTGGGATAGGTAGTTTTTATTGGTTATTGGCAATTGTAACTATTCCTTGGAATATTTATTTTGATGCTCGAGAAGTTATAGCTGAAGGTGCTATTTCTTTGGAAAAAGGAATCCCAGTTGATGATAAACAACTCAAATATGCTCAAAAAGTAAGTGTTTTTTCTTTGATAATTGCCATTTGCCTTCATGTTTTATCTAGTATAGGATTGTATCTTTTAGCTTATTATCAGATAACTGTAATAGGTTATATCGGATCTGTAGCAGCTTTATTGTTTACTGTTTTACGTCCTAGCATTCGTGCTTATCAATATTTAGCTAATCGTTTATCTAATATTCGCAAACAAATTAAGTATCCTCGTGAAGACATTTTAGAGTTAAGAAATCGAGTTCGACGACTTGAACAAAAAATCACTAAATGGCATGAAGAAGATCAAAGACAAAAGACAAATCAAAAGCAAGAAGAAGAACAAATAAGGAAAAATTTAGCTAATTTGAGAGCAACTTTTGAACAATTTCAGGCAACAAATCAAGTTCAACATCAAGAGTTATCTAAAGAAGCCCAAAATGCTATCTCTCAACTCACAGAAGATAGTCAATTTTTAGGTAATGTTAGAGAAATTATTCGTTTTATAAAAAATGCTTAAAGTTTTGAATCGTTAAAAGTTTAATTTACCATTATCTAAATTTATAATTAATTTAATCAAAGCAAATAAAGGATTTTATTAGTATTTATTTTAAATAAACTAAATCATATTAAATTTCAACTAAGATTTCCATTGTGTCAAGAGATAATCATAAAACTTTTCCGTATCCATTTTTTCCATAACCTTGATTTTTCTAGCACCTAATTCAATTTTACTTTGCCCTTGACTTAAACCAGTAGTAATAATCGTTGTTTCTTCCTCTCGAATTTCGTAAAATTCAGGGCAGTCTAAATAAACTGTAGCTACCAAATCCCAGCAATAATAGTGTTGAGGAATTGCCAAAGAATAACATAATCCTGCCAAATCTGATAAAGGATAATGACGTTGTTTCGCCAATTGCCGGATGAATTCTGGAGTTAAAGGTACATTATTTGTCACATCTAAAGGACATAAAATAACGGGAATTCTACTTTGCCAAATGCGATAAGCAGCAAAAGGATCCCAATAAACATTCCATTCAGCAGATCCATCATGTTCAGGAGCATGTTCTTTACTCACATTACCAGAAACATTAAGAGCACCACCCATCCAGACAATTTCTTTAATTTTATTTTCGATTTCTGGAGCGATATCTAAAGCAGTAGCAAGGGTTGTCAGGGGACCAGTTACCAGAAGAGTAACGGGATCTGTTGCTTCTTGTAAGACTTTAATGGTAAATTCTTGTCCGATTTCTCTGGCTAAGGGGGTTTTAATTTCTTCTTGTTCATTAAGAAGAGGAAAATTATCGATGATTAAAGAATCTTTGCGAAAACTAGAAGGAAAAGGATTCACTCCTCTAGCAGTACTTTCTGCTACTGGGATCTGATTTTTTCCCATTAAATCCAGAATTTTTCGAGTAACACTAACAGCGGATTTAATATAACAATCAGCAGGAGTTACCACAACTCCAAGATGCTCAATATTAGGCATTTTCATCAAAAGAGTCATGGCTAAAAAGTCATCAATGGCACCATCGTGATCCATTAATACTAATTTTTTTGAGATCATATTTGAATTTAATTTCTAAATAAACAACGGGTCAAATTTCGACCCGCTTGGTTGTTTTTTGTTGTGGTAAAAACAGCTTATTAAACATAGAATTACGATCATATTTAACCTTAAACTGTTTCTAACCAATCATAGATTTTATCTAGTTCTTCTAAGGTTACTAAACCATATTGCCAAAGAACCATTGGTAATAATGTGACGTTTTGTTTTACTGAGCGTTGAGCCATCTCAATAGAGTAATGAGATAGAGATAATTCTTCTTGGAGAAACTCAATAAATTTAGAATATGTTATTGGTGCCATTCTCTATTTTCTTCCTTAATTGTAAACAACATTTTTTTTGATCTTTGATCCATTAACTATAAAAAATAGATCTGCAATTGGTATTTGGTATTTATTGCTACTATTTTCTTTTCTTACTTAATTATGTTGAAACTTAAATTATGTTGAAATAACTTTTCCCTTGAGACTGATAGATATATCATTCTTTCATTTTGATCCCAAATAACCAAATTTTTCAGCCATTAGTTTATTCTTATCAAATTGAACAAGGTATTGGTTCTTCTTTCTAAGCTCTAATTGTTTCAGATTTTTACTTGACGTAATGTATAAAATGATCTAGTTAGTTTTACTGTGCTTTCATCAAAACTTTAATTTCAAACTAGTCATTTTAACTCCAAAACCTAAAGGTAAGGAAGATTTACATTGTATTCAATATTAATCCATTGTATCTATTTTTTAGAAATTTTTAAGATTGTTTTGGCAAAAAAAAGATTAAATTGTTTTAATTTTATCAATCATTCAACAAGGTTTTTTTATGGTTTATTTTTGATTTTTGATCAAAACCCCTAATTAAGATTGATTGTGATATTTATCTTAGAAAGATGGTTATGATTTTCATCTCTTTCTTTGAGATTTTGTCATAAATCCATAAAACTTGTGAGGAACTAATTTTGAAGTTTTTGTATAGAAAACTTATTGATAAAATATATTTAGATTTTACTTAGGTATAGGATTTTTCAATTATTAATTATAAACATACTATAACTTTAAGTTTATTCCAATAATGTTTGATTGGAATTGTGATTAATTGGTATTTGCTAATTTAATACTTTGGAATTTTCATATTTTTAAAAAGTTATTTCTTTGTGAAACATAAATTGAAAACCGTAGGGGGAAAATTATCTAGGATAAAAATTTTCCCTTTGAATTTTTAGCATTGAATTGTATCTACTTTAGTAAAATAATAGACTATATCAATCTTGGTTCTATGAATCCCTCAAAACATATCCAACTCCTCTTACTGTTTGAATAAGACGCTTTTGACCTTCACTTTCTAGTTTAAGACGCAAATAACGAATATAAACTTCAATCACATTTGATTCACCTGTAAAATCGTAACCCCAAACATTTTCTAAGATTTGTTCTCTACTTAAGACTTCTTGAGGATGGGACATGAGATATTTTAATAACTCAAATTCTTTCATGGTTAAGTCAATTCCTCGATCGTTGCGGATGAGACGACGAGTATTCAAATCTAAAATCAAATCTAAAAAGCTTAAATATTGTTTAGATTCAGTTTTAGGTTGGAGGTATAACTTGATAAAATTCAAAAATTGTTGTGAATTATAGGGTTTAATTAAATAATCATCAGCACCTGCTTCTAGACAATTAACGCGAAAATCAATTATTGCTTGTTCTACTAAAAGTAAAATAGGATTGCGATTACCATCATTTCTCAAATCACGACAAAACTTTAATCCTGATTCTCCGGCTAAATCGTAGTCGATGATTACCATTCCAGGTTGTATTTGTTTATATTTCTCTTTTGCTAAGTTAAAATCAATGGCCACTGCTGTTGTAAATCCAGCATAATTTAAATCAACGCTGGCTTGTTGAGCTAGAGATTCTGGTATTTTAACTAACAAAACGGAATGATTAGGGTTTGATATAACAGATGTCATAAATTTAGTTTGAGTATAAATGCTTAGCTAAACTACTGCTTATGTTTTAGCATAATTAAACTATGGGATTTCTGTTTACTCTTCTCAGTTTCCTGCCAGAGATCCTTAAATAGAAAGGGTTAGAAGTTTTGACAGATTAATACTCAAGGAAGTTCCTCAGAATCAGGTTTGGCAATATGAGGTAAACCCCACCCTAATTTTTCTCGCAAAATACGGAAGAATTCTGGCGGTTGCAAACGAATAAAACGAGCATTATATTGCGATCGTTTGATCAATACTTGATCTTCTGGATGAATATAACAACCACCATTGCCATCTACTACCATTACCATTTGATTCGGTGTGGCAGGATTGATGGTTACTGCTTCTTTGTCACTAAAAACTAGAGAACGAGAAGCTAAAGAATGGGGACAAATGGGGGCTAATTCTAACACTGGTACGTCGGGGGTTACTACTGGCCCTCCTGCACTGAGTGAGTAAGCCGTGGAACCTGTAGGAGTAGAGATAATGATTCCATCTGCGGCAATATCCACAGGTGCGTGTCTGCCTATTTTGATTTCAAAATGACACATACTTGTTAAAGGTTCTCTGTGTATTACCATTTCGTTAAGGCAAAGGGCTTCCCATAATAATACATCTTGGCGAGATACTTGTACTCTTAGCATCGATCGCTCTTCAATTTCATAATCCCCTGCTATTAATTTGTCTAAAACACCGGGTAATTGATTCAGGTAGATTTCTGTTAAAAATCCTAAATGTCCTGTATTAACTGTGAGTAAAGGTATATTACATGGTGCTACCTGACGAAATGCTGATAAAACTGTTCCATCTCCTCCTAAAACAATTCCGAATTCAATTCCTGACTGAAAGTTCGGTGGTGTTATTTCTTCGATCCGAGTGTGACAAACGGGACTTTCAGGTCGAGAATAACCTAGTATTCCTCCAAAACCTGTTTCTAGAAAGACTTCCCATCCGAGATCTTTAAATTGTTTTTCCAATTTTCTTGCAGTTTGACAAGCGATTGGTTTGATATCGTTGTAGATAATGCCTGCTTTTGGCACAACTTTTTATCCTACTTAAAACTTTAAATGTTTAATCAAATTTTTGTTAATTATTCAGACTGTTTCTAGATACTATTCTAGATTCCAAGTCTATCCTGTTTATCCTGACATATTTTGTTGATTCTGACTAGTTATCATAGATTGATAGATTGATTTTGCCAAGATCTATCTAGATTTTTAGTTTGAATTTTCAGTTTTGAAATAGAGCCTCCTTTCTGGTAAAGAATATTAGGACATTATCTCGTAGTTGGATAGCATTTTTTAAGATTTAGATTTAAAAGGTGTTTTTTTCTTTTGTTTTTTCTTCTTCTTCTCGTAACCTATTTCTTTGAGCTTTTTCATAATGCGATTAAAGTATTCTTGTAAATATGCTTCTACGGTGGTTATTTCTTGAGAATCCATCCCAAATACTTGATATACTTCATCCATTGAGGCATTTAATGGTTCTCCTTTGGCAATTACTTCAGCAAATGCTAGACGATCGCTGGCATTCAAAGTCCATTGGAAAAACCGAGTGATATTACGCATTGCCTTTAATAATCCTAATGGTAGACGAGAAACTTTGGCTTGTTCTCCACTAAGTCTCTCACATAATGCAATGATTTCATCTCCACTCCATGCTCTTGTACCAACTATTGGATAACTTTGTTTTTCTGTTTCAGGTACATCTAAGGCTTTTAGGGTGAATTTTGCTATATCTTGGGTATCCATATAAGCAATTGGACTACTTTTTCCTGTTACCCAAACTGCTTGATTATCTAAAATAGGTATGGCATATTGAGGTATTAGTCCTTGCATAAAGCCACATGGTTTAAGAATGGTATATTTTAAACCGGATTCTGCTAAAAATAACTCAGTACAGTATTTGATTTCCATTAAAGGAACATTGCGATATTCTTTGGCATTGAGAATTGAGAAAAAAATGTAACGTTCTATGCCGGCGGCTTTGACAGCTTGTATGAGATTAACTTTACCATCCCAATCAATTTCTTTAATATTTAGAGAATCTGTTGCTCTGGCTGTGGCAGCATCAATTACTGCGTCTATCCCTTCTAAGGCTGGAGGTAAGGTTTCAGGTTTACAAATGTTGCCTTTGACTAATTCCGCTCCCCATTCTTTGAGAAAAGCTCCTTTGTTGAAGGATCTTACCAAACATCTGACTTTATCTCCTCTATCTATTGCCTGACGTGCTATTTGTCTTCCTAATGTACCTGTTGCACCGACTATTAATATATTCATTTATTAAACTTTAGTTACATTTTTTAAACTTTCTCTAAGATTCTACCAGAAAGTTAATCTTTCATGTCATAATTGGCAAAAAAATTCAACTGAGATCTAAATGTCCCACAATAATCATGGGGAATGGGAGAATGGGAGAGTGGGAGAATGGGAGAGTGGGGAGATTAGAGGCAAAAAACTACCCACATTGTGCCCTTTGACATAAAAGACGATCGCACAATACCAAAGCAACCATAGCTTCCACCATAGGCACAGCCCTAGGTAAAACACAAGGATCATGTCTTCCTTTAGCGGCTAAAGTAGTCTCCTCACCTGCCTTAGAAACGGTGCGTTGTTCTTTCCCAATGGTGGCGGTGGGTTTAAATGCGGCTTTCATAATGATATTTTCCCCATTAGAAATACCTCCTTGAATACCTCCCGATCGATTAGTGGCAGTGCGGATATTACCATCATCATCAGTATAAAATTCGTCGTTATGTTGACTGCCAGTTAAAAGAGTGCCTGCAAAACCTGATCCTATTTCAAAGCCTTTAGTGGCGGGTAACGACATAATTGCCTTAGCTAATTCAGCTTCGAGTTTATCAAACACGGGATCCCCTAATCCTTTGGGTACATTACGAGCGACACATTCCACCACACCTCCTAAGGAGTCTTTTTCTTGGCGAATGCTATCAATTAATTCAATCATTTTCTCGGCACTCTGGGCATCCGGGCAACGAACTATGTTACTTTCTACTTGTTCTAAGGTAACGGTATTGGGATCTACTGTGGCTTCTAAATCTTTAATCCGTTTGACATAGGCCACGATTTCTACACCGGCAGTTTGTTGGAGGATTTTTTTAGCAATGACTCCAGCGGCTACTCTACCAATGGTTTCCCTTGCAGACGATCGACCTCCACCTTGCCAGTTGCGGATACCATATTTAGCATCGTAGGTGGCATCGGCATGACTGGGGCGATATTTTTGGGAAATTTCGTCATAATCTTGAGAGCGGGCATCTTTATTTCTAACTAAAATGGCGATGGGTGTGCCGGTGGTTTTCCCTTGGAATACTCCTGAAATGATTTCGCAAGTGTCGGTTTCTTTCCTTGGGGTGGTTATTTTACTCTGGCCGGGTTTTCTGCGATCGAGATCTTTTTGGATTTCTTCTGGGGTAATTTCTAGTTTGGGAGGGCAACCATCGATGACTACTCCTACCCCTCCGCCGTGAGATTCTCCAAAGGTTGTAATTCTAAATATATGACCGAATGTACTGCCCATAGTTTTTAATGTATATTTTAATTCTTAGTTTTTAATTTGCAAAGATTATCATAGTAGCATAATAATGAAAAATTTATTTCGATCTTTTAAGAAGTTTTCTGTTTTCCTATGTTTAGGATGTTTTCTTCTGATTTTGATATTTGCTTATTTGGGCACACTATCTAATCATATAAATAGAATTATTCCAGGTTTCATGAGTATTCCTTTCATCGATATCGTTGCTCATTTTATTTTATATGGGATTGTGGCTTATTCGGGGCATCTTTTTCTCCAAAGAAAGAGGTTGAATTTGTTTGGTTTGATTGTTCCTTTTTGGCCTTTTTTGTTTGGTATTTTCACTATTGTTGAGGAGGGTTTACAGTCTTTTTCTCCTCTTCGCACTTTTAGTTTTCTAGATGGTTTGTTTAGTTTACTTGGTATTTTGGTGGGTTATTGGTTGGCTGAAAAGGTTGAGGGGAAACATAAAAATAATTAATATTAAAACTATTTGTCAAAGATGTAGTCTACAGGCTACAATTAAGGAATGAATAGGTATGAAATAGAAGTATATCAAAATCAGGAAGGATATTCTCCTTTCCAAGAATGGCTAGATACTCTAAAAGATAAAACGGCTCAGATTAAGGTTTATGCTCGATTAGAGCGTATTCGTTATGGTAATTTTGGTGATTGGAAGTCTATTAAAGGAACAAGTGGTCTTTATGAAATACGAGAACACTACGGGCAAGGATATCGTATTTTTTACAGTCTTATAGGAAAGAAGGTTGTTTTGCTTCTGGCGGGAGGAGAGAAAAAAGAACAGGAAAAAACAATTGCCAAGGCAAAAGATTATCTCACTGACTACAAACAGAGGAGGAATAATATATGAACATTGAACCAAGTAGACCAATGGATTTTTCAGGTCGTGATGATTTGTTGAAAGATCCCTGTTATGCAGCGATTTATTTGGAAGAGTGCTTACAGGATGGAGACATGGAGTTGTTTCAGGAAGCTTTACAAAATGTTGTTAGGGCACAAGGGGGAATGACTGCTTTGGCTAAACAAATCAATTTAAACCGTGAAAGCTTATATAAATCCTTATCAAGAAAAGGAAATCCCAAAATGGAAACTATTAACAAAGTTCTCAATGCTCTTGGAATACGCTTTTCTGTAACACCTATTCAGGTAAAAACTAATCAAAAGTCGGATCTTTTATAATTGTTTACTTGATGATGGCGAGTCAGATAAGGATTCATCAAAATCATCACTTATAGAAATAGCTCCTAGATGTAAACCAGCTTTTGGAGATTTGTCAGAATTATTAGCAATATTTTTTTGAACAGATATAATATGAATTTCCTGTTCTTGAATAATTATCTTGACTTTATCATTTAAACCAGCTTTTTCTAGCCATGTTTTGTCAATCCAGATTCCTTGTTGTATTTCAATTTCTTGTGCTTGTGTCATAATTTTTACCGATTTTAGATAAGTTTTTAAGGTAACTTAAATATATAGCACACTTTTTAATTAAATTATTTTAACATAGAACAACTCAGATAGTGACAAAAGAAGGACCTTATCCTTATCCATTGCTATAACTTTTTCCCAGTTAATAAACCAAAACGAATCAAACCAGTTTGGTAACCTTTTGTCATTAAACCTAAAGAAAGTGCAGCCTCTACTGTCTTCCAACCAGAATCTATCAACCCTTGAATAGCATTTAAATCCAAAGCAGAATCAATAACCACATCCCAAAAAGGAGCGACAGCCATCGACCAATCATCGGTTTTTATATCTTGAAAACCACAATCAAGACCCGCGATCGCCTCATATTCTTGTAAAGAAATCACAAAAGGTAAACAATATACCCGATAAATATCTTCTAAAAGCTTCTTTTCTTGTGAAGTAAGCTCCCCTGCTAAAGAATTAGTAGAACGATGACACCAAGTAGCCATAACAAAAGTCCCTCCAGGTTGCAGAACTCGGTAGCATTCCTCTAAAAATTTTACCTTATCAGCCATATGTTCACCACTTTCTAATGACCATACGAAATCAAAAGTGTTATCAGCAAAAGGCATATTCAAAGCATTAGCTACCTGAAACTCAACTCTTGACTCTAAACCTGCTTCTATTGCCCTTTCTTTCCCTCTAGAAGCTTGCATTTGAGAGAGAGTAATCCCAACTCCATTGGCTTGAAATTTCTCTGCTAAATATAATGTACTTCCACCTATACCACAACCAACATCGAGGATATTTTTGGCTGTATTTATATTGGCCCACTTTAGCAATTTTTCAATGAGATTAATTTGTGCCAAACGTCGATCGATTTTTTGATTGCCTGCCCTTCCGTAATAACCATGGTGCATATGTTCACCCCAGATTTTTTCCCATAACTGGCTAGAGGCATCATAAAAATTTCCGATGTCATTCTCAATGGTAGAACTCATATTTTTAATTCTCTCTTGATAAATATTTAATAATAGTCAATGTTTTCTATAACTTATGATATTTAATTTACTTTAGCTATAATTAAGGCAGTTACAAACCACCTTAACTAACAACAATTTGATGGCAAAATTCAATTCAAAGCAAGATTAAGCCCCAACCGCTTCTTTAGCAGCGTACATAACCTCTAAGGAAATTTCACCAATATTGCGCTCACGTGCAAACTTTTCAGTATTACGCTTCACTTTACCGCGAACAAAACCAGGTACTTTATTCAATTCTGCTTTAGCTTCTTTAGTCCAACTCAAGTCAGAATCGGCAGAAATTCCTTTATGAATGACTTCTTTAGTATCATGTCCACCAAATATTTCTAATAAATGATCCTCCATTCCCAAAGTAAAGGAGTTATAAACCAAATCAGCAATCTGGTTAGTTCCTTCATAACCCATAAATGGTTTATATCCAATAGGGAAATTCTGAATATGAATCGGTGCTGCAATTACTCCACAAGGAATATTTAAACGTTTCCCAACATGACGCTCCATTTGTGTACCAAAAATAGCTGCTGGTTCGATTCTTGCGATGGCATCTCCAATTGCGCCGTTATCTTCACTAATGAGGATTTCATCACAATATTCACTCACTTGTTCTTTAAACCAATCCGCATCGTATTTACAATAAGTTCCAGCTAAAACAACATGAATTCCCATTTCCCTTGCCAAAATTTTAGTCATAGCTGCGGCATGGGTATTATCCCCAAAGACTACTGCTTTTTTACCAGTTAAATTTTGACAGTCAATGGAACGAGAAAACCAGGCTGCTTGGGAAACATAGAGGGTTTGATTCTCGATGAATTCTTCATAATTCACATCAGCACCGGCATTATTGAGGATTTGTTGAATTTTACGGATACAACGAGCGGTTTCAACTACACCCATGGGAGTGATATCTACATAAGGCATCCCAAATTCTTCTTCTAAAAGACGGGCAGACATTAATCCTACTTCACGATATGGTACTAAATTAAACCAAGCACGAGGGAGATTTTTTAAGTTATGTACCGATGCACCTTCTGGAATTACTTCGTTTACTTCTATTCCTAAATCTGCCATTAACCGTTTTAATTCTGTGCAGTCGTGTTGATTGTGAAAGCCTAATGTACTAATTCCTAGGATATTTACAGAGGGTTTCTCGGTTTTTCCTTCTGGTAATTCTCCTTTTTTCCGTGCTTTTTTGAGGTAATATTCTAGGATTTGATGAAGAGTTCGATCGGATGCTTGTAATTCGTTTACCCTGTAATGGTTAACATCTGCTAATAATACATCTCCTTGAGTATCCATTTGAGCGCGAGAAACAAAATTTTCTAGGTCTTCTTGGAGGATACTGGAGGTACAAGTGGGAGTTAAAACGATTAAATCGGGGTTTTCTTCTTTATCCTTGCGAGTAATATTGTCTACGACTTTTTCTTGGGAACCCCTTGCTAAAACGTTGCGATCGACTATACTAGCAGTAACTGGGGTAAAATTCCGTTCTCTTTCCAACATGGAGCGCATTACATTGAAATAATCATCTCCCAATGGGGCGTGCATAATTGCGTGTACATTTTTGAAGGAACTTGCAATGCGTAATGTACCGATATGAGCGGGTCCTGCATACATCCAGTAAGCTAATTTCATTAAGTATTCTCCTTAATTTTGATACAATTTCTGATAATGATTTAGGGTTTTCAATTTAATCTTTAAATATTTAGTGTGCTATTAAAAAACCTTTTTGTTGTTTGACTGCAATAATTCTTTATTTTTTCCCTAAACTAAATTGAATTTAATCACATAGAATCTCGATTATGAGGCTGGTTATAATCAATTTTAGGCCCTACAGGAACAACCTGAGATGGATTTATGGTGATTTGACTTTGATAATAATGATATTTAATATGCTTAAAATCTACAGTTTCGGCAATTTTAGGCATTTGATAAAGTTCCCTAGTATATGCCCATAAGTTGGGATAATCTTGAAGTTCACGAATATTGCATTTAAAATGCGCCACATAAACGGCATCAAAGCGAATTAAGGTGCTAAATAAACGCCAATCTGCCTCGGTTACGGTGTTTCCTGTTAAGTAGCGTTGTTTTGATAAAATGGATTCTAACCAATCTAATGACTCAAACAAAGGGTATAATCCTTCTTCATAGGCTTCTTGGGTGGTGGCAAAGCCTGCTTTATATACTCCATTGTTAACGGTGTTGTAAATTCGATCGTTGATGGCATCAATTTCACTGCGAAGGTTTTCTGGGTAATAATCTCCTTCTGTTGCGCCAACACCATCAAAGGCACTATTGAACATCCTGATAATTTCTGAAGATTCATTGTTAACGATCATCCCTGTTTGTTTATCCCAAAGTACTGGCACCGTTACCCTGCCTGTATAATTAGGTTCAACCTTAGTATAAAGTTCGTGTAAAAAATTAACATTATTAACAGTATCGGGAATCACACCTTCTGCTGGTTCAAAAGTCCAACCGTTTTCTCTCATCAACCAATTCACTACGGAAAGAGACACAATATCTTCCAAACCTTTAATCGCTCTGAAGATGAGGGCGCGGCAAGCCCAAGGGCAAGCATAGGATATATAAAGATGATAACGTCCTACTTCTGCTTTAAATCCACCTTTGCCTGAGATACCGGGGCTACCGTCTGGTGTTACCCAATTCCTAAATTGGGAGTCTTTTCTTAGAAAACGCCCTTGAGTTTTTTCTGTGTCGTACCATTCGTCATGCCAGACACCGTCTATTAATAGTCCCATCTCCAGATTTCTCCAATTTCTAGGTTAATTGTCTTAAGTACAATTATTCAATGCTATTTTTTGCTATTAGCCAAGCTTTACTTTACCAATTTTGAAGTTTTAAACCTATCTTTTTATCATAACTTAATACTATTAATTGATTGGGATATTAAAGTGGTGGGCACATTCGGTGGATATATCTTGCTAACTTGGGCAGCATCTTGACATTTCAAGATAAATCATGATATTTTCAGGAAAAGCATAAAATGGGAAAGTATCATGAGATCCCAAGATCGCGAGAAATTCGCAACTCAAGTCAATTCAGAAATTTTATCGGCAATACGTAATCTTGCCAAAAGCGAAGGTCGGCAACTCCAAGCTCTCGTTGATGAAGCATTTGCTGATTTACTGGAGAAGCGTAAGCAGGCACATCCTCGCACCAATGTCATGGCCATTTATCAGGCAAGTCATTCCCAGTTTGCCCCACTGTACAAAAAACTTGCAGAATGACAGAATACCTAACTGTTATCGAAATTTTATTCTCGAAAATGTCCTAAATTAATAATTAGATCTTGTTATAATAAATTACAGATAAGAAAATATATTGATAATCTTTTTATGTTTTCACCAGAATTACTCAATACCTTACGAAAACTTAAACGATCGAATAAGCTTTATATTATGCAAATTTTGATTTCAGAATTAGCTCAAGAGGAAACTGATTTAATTCAAGCAAATCAATCTTATCCAGTAGATTTGCTTATAATGCTTTTTCTGCTGCAAATAGGATGTTAGAATTTCTCCAAGATACTCAAAGCAAAGATGGTAATTCTATTAATTTCAGCTAGTATAACTTGTTTTTGCTTGGAAAAAAATAATAAAAGCTCCACTCATTCTAGAACAAGTGAAATTTTTTGTGGTAGAATAGGAAGAGGTGGAATCTACTTTAGTATATTGAAGAATGATTTTTTCTTGTAGCAAAATGTTTATTATCTAGATGTCTTATGATAATAGTAAGTTAGCTAGTGAGTATATATTCACCTGTAGAAAGAGATTAAACAGATTTTACTATAGCAAGTTTGACAGATGCTTGTCTCAATATATCCATTAGAATTCAAAAGGTAAGTGAAATGACAGAAATACAGAAAGTAACAAAAGATCAATCAATCAACAGAGGCTTTTTTGATAGAAAACATCCAGGAGACTTAAGAGGTGATTTATTCAGAGGCTTTAGGATCTCATATAATAAAACCATAAGCTTAGATTTTATAGATAAAATGATAAATATAAGACAAGATTTGTATAAAAAAATATATGAAAATTTGCACAAAGTGCAAAATAAAGATTCAATACTAGAAAAAAATCTTCGGTTTAGAATTATTTGTTATATAGATGATAAATATAAAGACACAGATAGAGAGCGATTATATATCGAACTTATCTTCGATACAATAAGAAGCACGAAAATCACAACTTTATGTAGGTTTTTTGTTCATGGCAATAATTTATACATTGGTTCTGATTCTTATGCGTTAGGAAAAGTATCAATTATCAAACTACTATTCCAAGTATATATTTTATTGAACTTAATTCCATTGTTGCCAATTCTTTTCAGTTTTTTTATAATTCCAGGAATTTTAGCATTGTGGTATTTATACTCAACTTGGATAAATTTCTTTCGTGCCTTGTTTCAAGGGGAGAATTTTTGGTATGCGCTGAGAATAAATTTTCCCAAAAACATTAGTGACAGTTCATTTGATATTGATGATTCTCTGATATTCTTGAAAAGCGTGTTACCAATTATATTAGTTTCAATGAAAGAAGCCCTAAGAAAAAATGATATTATTGAAAAAGAGCTTGAAGATTATCTTGATGAAATGATCGAGAATTTTGGTAGACAGACGATAAATATAAATACAGGAGGAGGAGGTATTTTTGGAGCAATAATTGGTGGACTTAATAATGTTGTCAACAATCAATCAAAGGATATATCTTAAAATAAAAACATAACTATAATATGGAGGATTGATATTATGGGAGATGAAATCAATGTCAATACAGAGGGCGGTAATATTCAAGGTAGCATTATAGGGGGGAAACAAAATAAAATAAATTATAATGAAAATGTAGATAAAAGTCGCAATTTTTCAGTTGGCGATGTAGGAGGAGACTTCAACCCCATAGGTTCACCAATAATGTCAGATAATACTAAAATCAGTGACACAAACGCTGGATCTACAGAAAAGCTGAATGAATCCAAAATAAAGCCAAATATGGGCATAATAATTGCTGTTATAAGCATACTGATAACTGCGTGTATCAGTGGACTATTTAATCCTGAGATAAGGAGATTTTTGAATCTAGATAATTCTTCAGAAAATCAAGAAACATTAGAAGATGGAAGTATTTAGCCTAACAAGAACTGAAACCTAAGCTAGAAGAATGGCAAAAATTTACATATATTCAACTTATTAGAGGGTTTCTCTTTTTCTCTGTTTTCTGAGCAAGCCCTATTTGTATGTATTTATTTTTACTTAAAAAATCAAGACAACCGACCACTAAGAGCTTGTTGTTGCTTATCTAACAAAACTTTAATACCTTCATCTGCCAAATCTAACATAGCATCCAGTTGAGAGCGAAGAAAACAGTTCCCTTCTGCCGTTCCTTGTACTTCCACTAACTCCCCTTTAGTATTCATAACAATGTTAAAATCCACATCAGCAACTTGATCTTCAGTGTAATTCAAATCCAAAAAAGGCTCTCCTTTAATCAACCCAACAGAAACTGCCGCTACAGGAGCGAGTAAAGGAGATTTTTTCAACTCACCTTTTTTAACTAAATCATTTATAGCCATAACTAATGCTACATAACTACCAGTAATAGAAGCGGTACGAGTGCCGGCATCTGCTTGAAGTACATCAGTATCAATATTAATAGTCTTTTCCCCTATAGCTTCTAAATCAATACTTGCCCGTAAACTGCGACCGATTAATCGTTGAATTTCTTGAGTGCGCCCAGAAAGTCTAAGGAATTCTCGTTGTTGGCGAGGAATTGTAGCAGTTGGTAACATTCGGTATTCAGCAGTTAACCAGCCTTTTCCAGTATCTACGAGGAATTTTGGGACTACTGGTTGAATAGTTACAGTACAAAGTACTTTAGTATTACCAGTGCGGATTAATACTGAAGCTGCTGCGGTACCGATAAAATCTAGATCGAAACGAACTGGACGAAGTTCATTATATTTTCTCTTATCAGGGCGTTGCCAAGGCATTAGTTATATTTTTTTAATTAATTATACAATCTTGTTATCATAACATAATCCGATCAATATTTCCAATTGATTATTAAATAATGGAATTTTTTGATTTTAAGTTTTTTTTACCAATAAATTAATAATGATTTAGGATATTTTTTCAAGATTTTAAATTTTTAAGAATATCTTCTTTGACTTCTTGGGAATTTTTTTCGGCATCAATAGTTAATAATTTCTTTTTATATTCATAAAATTCGAGAATAGATACTGTTACTTCGTTAAAGTTTTTGATTCTACGATCAACTATTTCTGGTTTATCATCAGCTTTTCCCCTTTGGAAAGAGCGTTGTTTCATAGTTTCCTCACTAACTTTCAAATAAATTGCCCGATCGAGGTGTTGATTTAAATCTTCTAATAAAAAATCCAATTCTTCGGCTTGAAAAGCACTACGAGGATAACCTTCTAAAATCCAACCATTTTCTACATCTGAACGAATTAATCTTTCTTTAATAAACTCAATCATCATAATATCTGGGACTAATTCTCCTTTCTCGACATATTCTTGAGCTTGTATACCTAAAGGAGTTTGGTTAGCGATAGATTCTCGTAGAATATCACCTGTAGAAATCACAGTATTTCCCAAAACTTGTGAAAGCTCTTTAGATTGAGTACCTTTCCCGGAACCGGGTCCTCCTAGCATTACTAATCTCACAATATACTCCTAAATCTATGGTTAACTTAAATTATGTGAAAAATAATCTTATATCAATTTCTCCTGATTAATGATAGAGTTAAAACTTCCTAATTTTAGGATAATGAAGAAAGTCTTTTTTCCTCAATCCCAGTATTAACCTCTACTTCCCATTCACCCCATCTCCCCATCTCCCATTCACCCCATCTCCCCATCTCCCCATCTCCCCATCTCCCCATCTCCCCATCTCCCATTCCCCCATTCTCCCATTCCCCCATTCCCCATCTCTATCACTATTAAAGAAAAATCATCTTACTTAAACAAGAGGGCGAGCAAAAGCCCACCCAAGATAGTTTCCTCAAAACAAGAAAGAAAAAATTAGCTAGACTTAGGAACTAAATCCAAGAAAGCATTTAAATCAGAAACAGCTTGACGATATTCACTAGCAGCAACATTTTGTTTGCGCTCCATAGCAGCAGCATCAATATTCTCGAAGTCAATAAATAACTCTTGAGACAACTTTTTAGCTTCTGGTTGATCTTTAGGCAATAAAGAGCGAGATAAAGTAGCCATATCCTGACGCAATTGACCTAAAGGCCCGTGAATGAAAGTTCGAGTATCCACCCAATTTTCGTCTTTAATGAGGGTTTCTAACTCAGACAATCTGTTTTTAGCATCTTCAACAGGTTTAACATAAACTTGTAATTGAGCAATTTTTTCAGGGCTGTAAGTAGTAGGTGCTTTAGCTGTTGTAGAAGGCCCACCACAACTAACTAATAAAGTCGCTACTAACACCAAAATTAAAGATAATACGGAACGTAAGTTTTTCATAACAAATTTGAACTTTACAAATGGCTTTCAATATTGATTAAATCAAGAATTTACCACTTTTACACATTTTGACGGCGTAAAAAATTAATAATCATGGGGCTAATCTCTTGAGAGAAATGCTCTTGAGGATAGTGTTTTGCTTCTTTTAAGCTAGTAAATTCGATGTTTTGATTAGTATTAGCTAGCTTAGATGCAGACTCTGAATCCAACCAAGGATCCTCCATTCCCCAGATAATTTGCACTGGTAATTCTGATTTTGCCAATCCTGATTCTACTTCTTTCATAGAATCCGATAGTTTAAGATTTTTAACAATTCCCATCAATGCGCGCCCAGTGGCGGAAGTTTGGAGAAAAGGTTTGCGATAGACGTTTAAATTTTCGTCTGAGATGACAAAACCACTGCCTCCTTCTAGGGTACGATCGACTAAAAGAGGATCTTGGGTAATCATATCTCCTAATAAAGGAATACCACATTGTTTCATAGTCCAGGGTAACTTAACCGAAGGTGACATTGGGGTATTTAAAATAATCAAATGCTCTATTTGTTGGGGATTACGTAAAGCATATTGTATCCCTACGGAACCTAAAAATCCTTGTACCACTAAACTAAACTTTTCTAGTTTGACTGCTTCGAGAAAAGAAGATAAAGCCTCTATATAAGCATCAGGAGTATAGCCAAATTTAGAAGGTGCTACCTTGCCAGAATAACCACAACCAATCCAATCAGGGGCAATAGCTTTAAATCCATTATTAGCCAACTCTACCATAATCTCGCACCAACTAAAGCTTTGGGAAAGAATACCATGAAGCAACAAAACTGGTGGTTTATCTAGAGGATTTTCTGGTGATATTTCTCGATAAAACCATTCTAAAGATTTTTCAGGGATGGAATCTTTAGATTCTACAGCGATCGAATTTTCCTTAATTGACACAATTAAAAGTTAACTCCAATAATTAATCATCTATGTTTTATATCAAATTTCTAAAATAATGATAGAGTTAAAAACCCCAAATCTAGGATTATTAACCAAAATTTCTTCTCTCCATTCCTTGTTTAAGTAATAAGTAATAAGTAAAGATACATTAAATTC
>JANQIW010000049.1 GCA_028281945.1 Prochloraceae cyanobacterium PL24a_bin.78 | reverse complement strand
GACAAGGGAGTTTCTTGAGACAAGGGAGAAAAAGAGTATATCTTATTTACTTATTACTTATTACTCATTACTTATTACTTAATCAAAGCTTATTACTTAATCAACGATGGGGAGATTGGGTTGAATGGGAAATAAATTTTGGTTAATTATCCAAGATTTGGAAATTTTTAACTTTATCATTATTAAAGATAAATTGATATTAGATGAACTTAAATTAGAGAAAATTGATATCATCACCACCAAAACCACCACCAAAACCACGTCAACTAGCATTTTTAGCCCTACAAAAGATCTACCAAAAAGGGGCATATACCGATATGGCATTAGAAGCAATCTTGAGTCGTGCCAAATTAAACAACCTCGATCGAAATCTCGTATGTGAATTAGTATATGGAATAGTGCGCAGACAGAGAACCCTAGATAGCCTAATAAACTTGCTAGGAAAAAAGAAAGCACACCAACAAAACCCCAAATTAAGAATTATTCTCCATATAGGCTTATATCAATTGCGCTATCTTAACCAAATTCCCCAATCAGCCGCCGTTAATACCACAGTTGAATTAGCCAAAGAAAATAACTTAAAAGGACTTTCAGGAGTAGTAAATGGCGTATTAAGACAATATATCCGCAATGCAGTTAATCAAGATCCCTTAGTTTTACCAGAAGATAACATTTCCCAACTAGGAATCAAACATAGTTTACCAGATTGGATCGTAGAAATATTTCTAAAACAATTCTCATTAGAAGATACAGATAGATTATTTTCTTATTTCAATAAAGCACCAAATCTAGATTTAAGAATAAACATCTTAAAAATATCCCTTCAAGAAGCAGAAAAAGCATTCACCCAAGCAGGAATCCAAGTAGAAAAAATCCCTTACTTACCTCAAGCATTAAGGCTAACAAGTAAAACCGGCTCCATTGAAAAACTCCCAGGATTCAAAGAAGGCTGGTGGATAATTCAAGATAGTAGTGCCCAATTAGTTATCCATTTTCTCGATCCCCAACCCAGTGAAGTAATTATAGATGCTTGTGCCGCACCAGGAGGAAAAACCACCCATATTGCCGAATTAATGGGAGATACAGGACAAATCATCGCATGTGATTACTTAGAAAAACGCCTCAAAAAAGTCACCGAAAATGCCCTTCGTTTAAACCTCAAATCCATTGCCACTCATGTCGGAGATAGCCGTAAAATGCCCCAATATACCCAGAAAGCCGATAAAGTATTAGTAGATGCCCCATGTTCAGGATTTGGAACCCTCCACAAACGCCCAGATATTAGATGGAAACAGACACCAGAAAAAATACTCCAACTAGCTCAATTACAAAAAGAATTATTACAAAGCACCGCAACTTGGGTCAAATCTGGAGGAAGATTAGTATATTCTACTTGTACCCTAAATCCAACCGAAAATGAAGAGGTAATTCAATCTTTTCTAGATTCCCATCCTCATTGGCAAATCGAAACACCATCCCCTAATTCACCCCCTGCTTTTTTTGTTAATAGAGAAGGAATGATTAAAGTTTTACCTCATCAACATCAAATGGATGGTTTCTTTATGGTTAAATTAAAAAAGGATTAACAAAATGATAGAAGATAATTACAAAACTAAAAAATTACTCAAAATTCTCTATGGTGCCGCTTGGATAGATGGAGAAATTCAACCAGAAGAAAGAGAATATTTAAAGCGTGTAGCTCATGAAAATAATTTAGCAGATGATCCTGAAATACAGTGTTTATTAATTGGCAAAGTAGATAGTAATGAATGTTATCGATGGCTAGAAGATTATTTACAAGATAGTGAAGATAAAGAAGAAGATTTTCAAGAATTATTAGAATCAATTAGTGCCTTAATTTATAGCGATCAAATTGTAGATACTGAAGAAGCTAAACTATTAAATTACTTACAAAATGTTGATTTATCCGAAAAGCCTTCTCCTTCCGTTTTTGATTCAATTCTTAAAGGTATTAAAAACTTTTATCGTCAAGCAATTAACAATTAAAATATTGACAATTTCTTAATTAATTAATAGTTTTGTTATTAAAGGTAGATGATCTGAATCAGTCTTTTCTCCTGTTTTAATAGAGGCTACCTTAATTTCATCACTAACTAAACAACCATCAATGGGAATTGATAAAACTAAAGATACTAAAAGATTAATCTTAGCATATCCTCCTGAAGCTGGCCAAGTTGGTAAGACTCCAAATCCTCGACGAGTATCTTTTAATCCTGTTTCCTCAATGAATTTTTTGTAATAAGGAGACCACATGGTGATATTAAAATCTCCTGCCATAATTACAGGATTTTCTAAAGTATTAATATATTTTCCTATTTCTTCTAATTGTTTATTCCTTTGGTTAAATAAACTTTCTCGAATAGGTGCTGAAGGATGAGCCGCTATTAGAGATAACTTTTGATTATTGATAGTTAGATTTGCGATAATAACAGGATTTTCAGTAGAAAAGAAATTTATTTGAGGATTTTCTATTTTATATCTACTATAAATATATATGCCTCGGTGAAACCGATGAGGTTTCCCAAAAGAATAAGGGAGAATATCTTGAAGAGAATCTAATTGATTAATCCATTTTTCATCTACTTCTATAAAAATAGCTAAATCAGGATTTTGCTTTTTAACTAAAGAAAGAACTTTATCATAACTTTTATTATTAGTATTGAGATTAGCAATGAAAATTTTTAGATTACTCTCATGATTTGAGATTCTATCCCAGTGAGGAAAATACCAAGGAAGAATTTGACTTAGGATCATTCCCCAGCAAATTAAGCTAATAATAATCAAATATTTATAACGAGTAAACAATAATAAAACTAAAAGTATAGTGGTTATCACTAAATATTGAACTTGAAAATGGGAGAAAAGTTCTCCATAATAACTCCAACCTGAAATAGAAGTAAAAATAGCAATAATAGTAGTAATTAATATTCCCCAAAATAATCCGTAAGCAGTCCATTTAACAACAAAAGGATTAAAGAATTTCATAATTTTATAATTTCATAATTTTATATCAATTTTGGTAGAATAATCATAATTTTAAGAGTTAGATTTTAAGAGTTAGCTAGAGATAAAGAAATTATAAAAGTAGTTCCAGATAAATTATCCAGCAAATTATTAGGGCTAATTAAATCAATACTTCCTTTCATTTGTTCAATTAATTCTTTAGCAATTGCTAATCCTAAACCACTACCTTGAATATCACCTTCAGCTTGAATACCTCGATAGTTACGTTCAAAAATTCGATGGATATCATAAGATGGAATACCATAACCAGTATCAGCTATTTCAATAGTTAAAATCTCATCAACAGGTTTAACCATAATTTCCACCTTGCCACCAGAAGGAGTATATTTCAAAGCATTATCGATTAAATTATTGAGCACTTCTCGTAACCCTTTAGTATTAGCTTTAACTAAAGGTAAATTATCAGGAATATGGGCAGTAAAATTGATATTTTGGGATGAAGCGATAGTTTCTAGAGAAAGTAATAAAGGTTGTAAAACCTCTTCAATAGAAATAGAATTCAAAGGTAGAGAATTTTCAGGAATAACAGAAATTTGTTTTTCATTAGTAGAAGAAATTAGAGAATCTGAAGAGATTAAAGAAAGAGTTTTTGTTTCTGGAATTTCTTCAATTGGGCTAAGATTATCCGAGAAATCTTGCATTAATTCTTGCATTCGTTCAGTTTCTCGTAACATACTATTAGCAATAGAATAGTTTTTATCATCAGGCAATAAACGTTTAAGTAAAAGCTTACTAAAAGTGCGTATAGCTGTTAAAGGATTTCGTAATTGGTGAAGTAAATCGTGGAGTTTATTACGTTCAAATTTTCTAATTTCTTCTTGAAGGTGAAATTGTTGTTCATACCATTTTTGTTGTTGATTAAGAAAACAGGCAATAGCAATAGTTTTAGCAATATTTTCAATTTGGATTAATTCTGCTTGATTCCATTGACGATGGGGATGTCTAGTTGCCAATAAACCTAAAACCATTTCATTATAGATTAAAGGCACAATTATTTGTTTTTGGTTATTAAAACATTGATGATTAAATTGAGAAGATTTAAGATAAAGAGGAGAAGAATCTTTTGATTTTGCAGGGTTTAATAATAAAGGTTTGGAATTAGAATTACATAAAAGTTCTGGTAATTCTGTGAAATCAGTATTTTCAGGGGATAAAGTTTCTGTTTCTGGATATACTGCTACAGGAATTAATTTAGTTTGAGCATCTTGAGTCAATTTTTCAGTTAGATAAACTCCACTCCAAGCAGCATTTAATCCTTGAGTTAATAAAGCAATTTGAGCTTTGCATAAAGCAACAAATTCAGCACTTGTAGAAATTGATATTGGCTTAAAATCAGACATATAATTAAATTAGGATTGGATTCCATAGTTGTCAACATTTCCACATCCCAGTATTTTTTCCATGATACAGAATTTTAATTAGATTTATCTTATTTATAAAATTATTTAGTCTGCTTTGGAGTTGTCCAAGGGCTAGATGGAAAAGATTTCTATTGATATTTTACTATAAATATGGGTTTCTATGATTGCTAAAACATCACAAACTTAATGGAAGCAGAAAAAATGATGTCAAAGTTAAGATAGACTGGATTAATCTCATAGCTACGTTAAGATCAAAAAGTAAGCTAAATTAATTCTAACCAGCAATTCCAAATATAAGTAGGCTGTGTATATACTATCAAAAAGAACACTTGCTTACTACATTAAGGAAAGTTGGAAAGAAAATTTCAAGATAATTCAAAGTTAGAGAAATTTAAGGAAATAAATTATGTCTGAAGCAACCTTACAACCACCATTAGAATTGAGTCCTGAAAATGTTGAAATAGTTTTAGATCAATTGCGCCCCTACTTACAAGCAGATGGTGGCAATGTTGAGTTAGTAGAAATAGATGGCCCTATTGTGAGACTAAAACTTCAAGGTGCTTGTGGCTCCTGCCCTAGTTCAACTATGACTCTAAAAATGGGTATTGAGCGTCGTTTATGTGAATATATTCCTGAGATTGCTGAAGTTGAACAAGTAATGTAATGGATTTTTGGATTTATATTTTCAATAAATTCATCCTGAATAAGTTCATCTTGAAAAGTTTAATTTCAAAAGTTTAATTTAGATGAGCTAGGAATTTATAAATCATTTTTGTTGAGATAATTCCTCGTTTTCCCTAATACGAGGTTTTTTTAATTCTCCATTATCTATGGCTATACTATTTAATTTTTCCCCACATATTTTACAATAATTAGCATCAGTATCATGAACACTTAAACCACAACCAGAACACACTTTTTGAACAGTATCAGCATTTTTCAGTAATTCTTTAAGAAGTTCACTAACTTGCCAAGGAATCAAAATAACCCCAGTAATAATCATTAATAAAGTAAGCCAACGCCCGTTTTCTGAAAGAGGCGTAATGTCACCAAAACCCACCGTTGTCATCGTGACGATTGAAAAATATAAGGCATCAAAAAAATTTCTAAAAATTTTGGGATTGACTTGATGCTCAACTTGATAAATTAATCCAGAATAAATAAAAACAATAGAAAATAAAGTTAATAAGATTCTTAATAAAGGAATTTTATCTTCTGTTTTGATATTAAAAATAAAAGTTTCAAACTTAAAAAATCGAAATATTCTTAATAAGCGAAACCAGCGAAAAATTCTAACAAATCTAACATCAAAAAATCCAAATAATAAAGGGATAATTGCTATTAAATCTATAAAAGAAAAAAGACTAAAAACAAATTTCAGTTGATTTTCTGCACACCAAAAACGAAGTAAATATTCAATAGAAAAAACAATTAAAATTACTAAATCAATCAGATGAAGCCAAGATAGAAATTCTTCTGGAAGAGAATAAGTTTCAGCAACAAAGACAACTAGGGATAAAAAAATTAAAATCAGAATAATTAAATTAATTGTTATTCCGATAGGATGATCAATCTCTTCAAAATAAATACCAAGATTTTTTCGCAATGACATCATCATTAATTATTTTAATAAAAGTTATAAAAAGTTCGATCGAGCATCTTGGGTAGCTTGAAGAAATTCCTGAAGACTACACCAATCTTCTTGTTGAATAAACTTAATTATCGTATCTAAACTCTGACGATATTGACAAAGTGCATTGAGTAATTGAGAAGAATTATAACGAGCCATCATTTCTCCTAATTCTGGATTACCACCTCCTACACGGCTAGTATCGCGAAAACCTGAACTGGCAAGGTTTTGAGCTAATTGTAATACTGAAGGATCTAACTCTTCCATACAAGCAGCAATTAAACTGGCACTTACCATGGCGGGTAAATGGGAGATCCATGCTACAGCTCGATCGTGTGTTTCAGGGGAGCAAATACTTAACTGACAACCTAAAATGGTAGCTATTTCCCCTACAGAATCAATAGCTAGTTGAGGAGTGGTGGAAGTTGGGGTTAAGACATAAGCAGCTTTAATAAACAAACCTTTTTGAGCAGCTTCAATTCCTTGTTCTGCTTTTCCTGCCATAGGATGTCCTCCCACAAAATTAGACCACAAATGGGAACACTCTTCTACCACTGGTTTTTTGACTGATCCTACATCTGTAACAATGGTTTGAGGCTGAAGGTGGGGTATTAATTGCTTAAGAATCGGAGTTATGGTATTGATAGGAGTACAAATATAGATAAGATCTACAGATTTTAGAAGAGATAAATCAGTACTTGCTTCATCTACTGCGCCTAGATCTAAAGCTTGTTGACAAGTTTTTTGTTTGCGGGAAACTCCTAATACTTCAAAGCCATAATTTCTTAAATCTAAACCCATAGAGCCGCCGATTAGGCCTAATCCTACCAAGCCTATTTTCATCATATATTTGTTTTAGGGGTATAATCTTTACAATTAACTGCTAGTTCTGTATTGGCACTAATAGGATCGATAGTGCATTTAAGACGATAATCATTAGTGAAAAACTCACAGTTAGAGCAGGGGATTTTGTGCATTTCTTTAACCCTTGAACTGGTATCTCGAATGCCACTTACAATACTCCAAGCTAACATAATGATAAATCCCCAAGCAAATAAAAAACAAATTGGGATTAAAAAAGGTTGTATAAATTCAATCAAGTAATATAATATTTTAAACATAGTTCAATGTCCTTATGTATTTAACTATATTTCATTTAAGAGAACAGATAATCAAGATTTAACTATTTTCTCTTGAAAATAAATCATTAATAATCAACTATTAAATATTAACTCTATATATAGTTTTCTAACCAGTTTGTAATAACTGAACTAATTGAGATAATTGCTGTCGATTAAAAACTTTTTTCAAAGCAGATGCAGCAGATTTTGGATCTACTGTCACCAATATTTGAGGAGATTTAGCAGCGGCAAATTTCTGAAAATCTCTAGATGGATAAATTTCATCAGGTTTATCTAACTCTATGAGATCACTACCTAATTTGATTTCTTTGATGATTACCGGAGCCAGAGTAAGATAGGTGTATTTAGGATTAGCTATAGCTTTTGATGCAGTTTTGATGAGAATTTTCCAACCATCGATTTCAGGAGCAAGTTGTTTTAAATCATTACAAAGTTGAAGTAATTCTTGACGACTTTCATTGGTTGCATCTTGCTTAAAGATTTCTAACATTTCCTGAAGAATGTTTCTAATCTCATGGGGAATATTTTTAGGATTGGAATTTTCTGAGAATTTTTCTGGGCTAGTGTCTTTGCTATTACGTATTTCATCAAGAGACTCTTGTAATTCCAAAAAAATTGATTCAGATTCTTGATAAATAGCTAAACCCTTTTCATCTTCAAGACCAAGAGGGCCTTCTAAATGTTCGATCAAATTACTAAGAACATCATATCCTTTAAGAAATAAGTCTTCGAGTTTATCATTGATGGGGAGATTTTCTTCATCTCGAAGAATTTTAAAAGCATCTTCAAGACGATGGGCTGTTTTCTGAATACTGGTATAGCCTAACATCGCTCCACCACCTTTAATTGAGTGAGCAGCACGAAACATTTCATTAATAGTTTCATTGTCATCGATTACTGAAGACAATTCTAATATTCCTTTTTCTAGGGTTTCAAGGTGTTCTTTTGCTTCCTCGATGAAGTAACCTAAAATTTTCTCTTGATTTAGAGCATCCACTGTTAATTGTCCTCATAATCTTGATTATTAATAATTTACTACAAATCTAGTAAATTGTGTTTGTTGTAGCCTAAAGATTTTATTACAATTGTTTGAGATTTTTTATTATAATGTTACTTAAGCTAATTTAGATCAAGAGTTGAAATAACTATATGATTTTTTTTAGCATTTTTTTATTAAAATTAATAAATAACATCTTTTTAAAAATTTTCTGGTTGTAAAAAAGTTTTGAGTAATAATTGTTCCACCATCGCTCCAGGGCAAAAACTAACCCCTAGACAGGAATTTGGCTTAGACTTAGTTGCTCGTATTGGCGGCGGGCGAGATGTTGTCTTTGCCATTGATTTAACCCAGAGCGTCAATTTAAATGATGAAGGTAGAATTCGTTTACGTCAGATTATTGAAGATAGTCTTGAATCTGGCGATTTAGTTTATGTTGTTACTTTTGCTTCGTCTGTTAATCCGGCAAATGTTGATAATGAAGTACAATTGCCAGAACCTATTGAATTCAATAGTAAAAAGGATATTGATAAAATTCTGGAAAAAGTTCCTTGGCAAGCTAATTTAAATTTTAGAAATACAGATATTCAAAAAGCAGAGTTATACACTTATAGAGGATTAGCTCGAAAAAATCAATGTCGTTTACAGGAAAATGAAGCTATTAAACCTCAATCAATTGTTTGGTTGACTGATGCTCCTTTATTAACTGAACGGGGTATTAGTTCAAATGATTGGATCGAAACTCCTGCTGATAGTCCATTTCGCCAATTTGATTCCCCTGAATCTATAGAGCGAGAAAGTTGGTTGAAGGCTTTACCATATCAACAGAGATTTTTAGATATTGATAATTATCGACTCACAGTGGTAGATATTCCTCCCACAGTACAGGAATTTTGTACCCCAGCTCCCGGAGGCAAGGAAACTTGTCTAGTCAATAGTTATATAATTCAACAGTTACTTTTACCTATCATAATTCTAATTGTATTACTAATTAGTAGTGGTATTGGTTTGAAATATTTCTTTAGTCTTAAAAAGCCTTGGACATTAAAAGTAACCTATACAGATGATGAAGATGGAAGAAAACAAACTTGTTCTTTGGCTAATAAGAAAAAAATTGCTATTGGGGGGGAACATAAAATTTCTTGTCCTGGTGAAGAAATAAGAGCATATTTGAAAAGAGTTGGTAATCAACTATATTTAGAACCAACAAAAGGGCAATTAATTTATTATAATGGGAAAAAACTAAGTCAATCTCAAAAGATTCAAAATGATATTATTAAGCTAAATTGTCCTAATAATTCTCGAAATTTTAACATAGTTATTAAAATTGTTCAGCGATAAAAAAAGTTATTTATAAAGAAGGAGAAAATTTTATGGTTCAATCACCTCAAAAAAACCCAATTAATCGTAAAATTAAACGGACTATTTGTATTGGTTTAGGTGGAACTGGTAGGGATATATTAATGCGAATCCGCCGTCTAATTGTCGATCGTTATGGTAGATTAGATGGTTTACCTATTGTAAGTTTTGTTCATATTGATACGGATAAAGGAGCATCACAAGTATCTAGTTTACGCACAGGAAATACTTATCATGGGGAAGATATGTTATTTCGAGATGCCGAGAAAGTAATTACTACCATGACTAGTCAAGAGGTTGATGATTTAGGCAGAGGTTTAGAAAAACGATCGGAATATGAAAGAGAAGGCCCTTATGATCATATTGGCAATTGGTTTCCACCACAATTACTAAAGAATATTAAAGCAATTGAAGAGGGAGCAAGTGGTATTAGGCCAGTAGGAAGATTGGCTTTTTTTCACAACTATCGCAAAATTAAAGAAGCAATTCAAATAGCAGAAAATAAAACTAGAGGATATAAACAATCACTATTACAAAAGGGATTAATTGTAGAAAAAGGATTAAATATTTTTGTGGTAGGTTCTCTTTGTGGTGGCACTGGTAGTGGTATGTTTTTAGATATTGGTTATAGTCTCAGACATGATTATGGTAGCCAAGAAAATCAAATGGTGGGTTATTTTATTATTGCTCCAGAGTTGTATGGAAACACTCCTGGAATGAATGCAAACACTTATGCTGCTTTGAAAGAATTGAATCATTATGCTGCTGAAGGAACGCAATTTAGAGCAGTTTATGATCCTCAACATTTAGTTAATGTTTTGGAAAATCGTCCTCCTTTTGATTATGTTTATTTGATTGCTAATCGAACTTCAGCGGATTATAAAATAATAGAAAAAAGTAAGTTGGCAAATGTTATAGCTAATAAAATATTCCTAGATTTTGGAGATGAATTAGCTCCTATAATTAACGGACAAAAAAATAATTTTCTTGATAAAATGCTGAAAAATGATGAACATCCTCGTTCTAATGTACAGCGTTATTTAACTTTTGGATTGGCTAAAATCTATTTTCCTCGAGATATTACGGTTCAAGTTTCTTTAAATTATTTGAAATTACAATTACTATCTTTTTGGTTGAATGGAAAAGGTCAAAGTCCAGATGTTCAAGAGTTATTATCAAGATTTAAAACAACTAAATGGGGTTTGGATAATTCTAGAGATAGAGATATTTTTAGTATTAAATTGGAAGAGGCCACTATTGATGGTAATAAGAAATTTGTCCAAAGTTTAAATAGTTGGAAAAATAACCTGGAATCTGATATTTCAGAGATAAAAAGTCAAGATGATGCTGATGATTTAATCAATCAATTACCAAGGCAATTTCGACAACAATTTCGCAAAGTTCAACCCGGAGAAACTGAAAATAATCGGGGTATGTGGTTGACTATTTTGCAACAGAATCGTTCTCAAATAACTAATAATTTTGCTAAAGATATTGAGGAATTTTTAGCCGAGTTACTAAATCCTAATAATCCGGATTTTTCCCTTTTTAGTGCTCGTGCTTGGTTAGAAGCAATTATTACAGAATTGAATAAATCTCAAAGAAATTTAGAAGAAAAAATTGCTGGTATTGGTAGGATTTCTAATAGCGATGATATTGATTTAAGATGGCAAGAAGCTGAGCAAAAAATTCAAGATTCTAGGCAGAAAAAAGGCTTTTTTAAAAAAGTTAAGTATGTTCGAGTTCAAGAAGAAGCACAAAATATTTTATTAGAAATTTATAATTTAATTAAAGATAATTTTGATTATAGTCTTTATCAAGAAGCATTAAAAATTGTTACTCAGTTACAAGAACTAGTTCAAACTTTATCTACTCAAGCAAGTAATTTTGAGAATTTATTACAGAATTTGTCTAGTAATTATAAGAAAATTTCTGGGGATTTAAACCATCTTGATGAAAGCGAAATGACTGGAGAAGCAATTTTAGCTGATTCTGATAATAACAATTCTTCAGAGGGGCCAATTTTAGATGGAGATCAACAATCTCAGTTAATTTCTGTTAGTTCTCAAATTACTAAAAAAGTGGGAATTGATGATTCTTTATTATACTTTTTTAAACGCGATCGAGCTATTGATGAAAGCGGTTTACAAGAAGAAATTGATGAAATCATAGCTAAATCATTTGGTGCCCGAAGTATGAATACTATGGAACCAGTAATCAAACGTTTTCTAGAAAGATATCCTTTAACTCAGGAAAGTTCAACTCGTTTACAACAAATTAAAGATGAAGCTCAACCCCTTCTTCCTCTTAATTTAGCAGCATCTTATTATTATAATGATCCGGCAAAAAGTATGACCATAATTGGTTTTAAAGAGACAGAAAATTCAGAGGTGAAAAAGTTTCGTAATTTATTAACTAGAGACTTAGGAATTCCTGATACTATTCTGAAGCCAATTCAAGCGGAAGATGAGGTGATAATTGTTACTGAATATGCTGCTTTTCCTTTGAGATTAATTAATGGTTTAGAGCAAATGAAATTGCAATATGATCGTCAATATCGTTTCCAAGGTTCTTTTTTACATAATGATTATAATATTGTATTTACTGATATTATTCCTCCTGATGCTAGGAAGTTTGAAGAATTGCAAGATCTGTTCTATTTATGTTTAGCTTTTGGGCTAATAGAATATAACGAAAATATTCAACAATATCAATTCCAATTTTATGATAATTTACGAGATACTTATTATACGGCAGAACTTAATTATGCTTGGAATGAGGCTTTAGAACAATTGGCAAATCTTGAAGATATGGCGATGGAATTACGACGAAGAAAACAAGAAGCTATTGAAGAAATTAAAGCTAATCCGGAGGTTTTTCAAAATACTTATTATCCTCGAGTAAAGCAATTTATTAAAGACGTAGATAATTTACCAAAATATGATCCTAATTATCCTAATCGTGCAACTGTGGTAGGTACTCCTGCAACTATTAATAATGAGGCAAAAGAGGGGGTTATTTTTCGGATTATGCGCCAGTTTGATGCTGAAATGAAAATAGCTAAAGCATCTTCTCATAAAATAAAATTAGATGGCAAACAACTTGTTGCTGCTCAAGAAAGTGAAGGAAATCCTGTTGATTCATCGGTGGATTTAGAAGATACTTTTCCTGAAGTTCATGATGCAGAAATAGAGGATATATCTACTCCAAGAGAACAACCTTCTAGCACTAATAATAATAATACAAAAGCTCTTTTAGCTGAACTTAGAGAATTAATTAATTTGAAAAAAGAAGGGCTTTTAACAGATGAAGAATTTCACAATGCTAAAAAACAATTAGGTCTTTAAACCTAAAAAATAGAGGGAATTAAAATGTTAGATTTATTCTTAAAATTGCCATGGTATTTGATATTATTAACAGTAATATTGATAATTATACCAGCCATAGTAACAACAATTTTACGTATTTCTCTTTATGGATATATTGCTGATTTAAAAACTAAAATTAGTAGACTTGTTAAAGGGAAAATTCGTGGAACACAACCAGAAATTATAGAAAAATTAGAAACAAGATTTGAAAAAGCAAGTCATCAATTAGAACAAGTTAATACACCAGCTTTAATCGATGGTGTTTATAGTGAAGAACATTTTAAATTTTTTGGATTTGATTTTAGTTGCGAACAATGGGATTATTTTTGTAATGTATTACCCAATTTATTATTAACTTTTGGTTTGTTAGGTACAGTATTGGGAATTGCTTTAAATTTAAGTAGTCTCAGTCAAACTTTAGATCCATCTTCTGATTTAAATGTAAGTGAATTTATAACAAATTTGGAAAGACCACTTGAAAGCATGGGAATCGCTTTTTCTACTAGCTTAGTAGCACTAGTTTTTAGTTCTATATTGACTATAATTAATTGGAGATTTAATACTAAATTAGCTAAATATTGGTTGATTAGTTATTTAGAAGATTATCTTGATAATATTTATAAACCAACTGTAGAAGGTGATACTCGTCTCGATAAAGCTGTTAACAAAATGGTAGAGCAGCAAAATGAATTTTTACTTAGATTTCATGAAAAGGTAGGGGCAGTATTAGAAACAACTTTTGGTCAAGCAGCAAATCAAATAGCTGTAGAAAATAAAAAAGCTAGTGATTTAGCTCAAAAGGTTTATACGGCATTTATGGATTCTTCTGGTACTTTAAATACTGGGGCAAATACTTTTAAAAACTCTGCAATTTCTTTGGAGAATCAGGTAAAAGAAATTGCTAATAATATAATGCCTAAATTAACAGAATCTGCTGGAAAAATAGAAAGTGGTGCAGGAATTTTTGATAAGGCAGCAGACAAAATTGAAAAGAGTAAATTTTCAGAAAACCTTGAAAAAACTACTAAAGATTTGGCAGAAATACATACCAATTTTGCTAATTCAACTCAGATTTTAACAAATAGTATAGAGGAATTTATATCTACTAATCGCGAAACTAGTCAATTAGCAAAAGAAGTTTATGGAGGAATGCAAGCCTCTTCTGAAAAATTAGAAAATAGTGCTGATGTTTTTGAAAAAGCTGTCACTAAAATTGATTCAGCTGCTACTAAAATTGAGGAAACTGATTTTCCTGAAAGATTATCGGGGGTTATAAAAGAGATAGAATCTATTCAACAAGAATTTACAAATTCAGTATCGGGTTTAAAACAATCTACTGAAACTTTGACACAATATTCTCAAAATCTAATTAGTTTAAAAGAAGGAATAACTAATCTAAATAGTCAATTTGTAGAAGTTATTACTTTAATTCAAGAAAAAGCAAATAATCAAGAAACAATATTAAATAAAATGGATTCTCAAATTTCTGAAGTAGTTAAGAAGTTCATAAATTTTGAAAATCAAACATTATCAAGTATAGAAATTCTGAAAATATCTTCTAATGGAATTCTTAATTTAGGATCAAGAATAAGCGAATTAAATACAAAATTTGAAACAATAACCCAATTAATTGAAAATGAAACAATTAAGGAAGTAGAAGGTTTAAATAAGTTAGAACAGTTATTGATTAAAATAGAGAAACAATTGAAAGCTGTTGATAATTCTAATTCATCAAATAACAAGATTTTAGAACAAAATTCTAGAGGAATACAAAAAGGATTAAATGATATTGGTGTGGAATTAGTAGAGATGAAAGAAACTTTGACCAATTTAAATATTTCTAGTTCATTGACTCAAAAAATGATGGAAAGTTTTCCTAAGAAAATGGATAGTTATAACAAAGTAATTGACACAATAACTAATATTTTACAGAAAATAAATTCTGACAATAAAAAGACAAATATTAATCAAATCGAAAAACTGGGTGAAATCAAAGCAGAAATAATAAAAATAGGAGAAAAAAAATAAACCTAAATTAAATGATAATTTGATTTTTTAAGGATTTCAAAACTGTATTTAAAACTGATTAAATATCCATATTAAAATTATTTATAATAGAGGAAAAATGCCTAGGCGATCGAGATTTTTGGAAGACTCTGAGTCGGTTAATATTTACCAAGCATTTACTGATTTAATGTCAAATGCTTTTATGATTTTGAGTTTATTGCTATTAATAGCATTGTTTCAAGCTTTGGTTGTTAATAAAAAATTGGAAGAGGAAGGCAATAGATGTAGAGAATTAAAAAATAATTGCGATCAAATAATAGCTAACAATGATAAATTAAAAGGAGAAATTGATAATTTAAGAGGAGAAAATGATAACTTAAGAAGGGAAAATAATAACTTAAGAAGAAAAAATAATCAATTAGCCGAAAAAAATGAAAGCTTAAAATCTGCCTTACCAATCATAATTGATGAGAAATCAGGAAATTATCAGTTTGAAACAGGCAGTGCAGAATTACCAGAGGAATTAGGAAAGTATTTATCGAATACTGTAGCAACAGATATTAAAAACATTCTTAATCAAAGAGACATTGATTTTATCCAAATAATAGGTCATACGGATGGTCAACCAGTCAATAGTAGAGGAAATCTAGATACAATCTTAGAAGAAGTTGCCAATGGTAACACTCCAGTTAGTCAATTAGAAGCAGGTTCAAATACAGATTTAGGATTAATGAGAGCTTTAGCTGTAGTTCAAGAACTTCAAAAAGAAGATAGTTTAAAAAATGTAGAATTTAGAGCATATTCAGCTGGTCAATTATATTTAACTGATGGGAAATTAGCTCCTCTAAATCGCAATCCAAATGCCAGTAGACGGAGAATAGAAATTCGTTTTATTCCCCCAGGAGAACAACAATAAAAGCAGATAATAACTAATAGTTAATCGAGATTTTATTGGCACTTAATTAATAACAATAATTAAAATTATCCCTAAGAAAAAACAAAATAAAAAACCATAATAATTTAATAATTAATCCTTAATTCCCAATTAAAATAGTAAATCGGTAACACAATAAACAAATATTACCTTACCCTATCTTCTAAACTGCCCAGAGAAAACAAACAAATTAAAGAAAACAAACACTTATTATACCTATGAACGATTACAAAGAATCTTTTAGAGAAAGTGAAACGGCTAAAGTAAAAGTCCTTAGTGAAGCTCTACCTTATATCCAAAAATTTGCAGGACGCACCATTGTTATAAAATATGGTGGTGCAGCTATGAAAGAAAGTACGCTTAAAGACAAAGTAATTAGAGATATCGTGTTTTTATCTTCCGTTGGAGTGCGACCAGTGGTTATTCATGGTGGAGGACCAGAAATTAATAATTGGTTAGGTAAACTAAACATCGAACCTCAATTTAAACAAGGTTTAAGAGTGACAGATGCGCCGACAATGGATGTAGTAGAAATGGTATTAGTAGGAAGAGTAAATAAAGAATTAGTTTCTTTAATAAATTGTGCTGGTTCTCGTGCGGTAGGATTGTGTGGTAAAGATGGAAATTTAATTACTGCTCGTCCAGTAGATCAAGAAAGTGTGGGTTTTGTAGGAGAAGTTGCTTCAGTTGACACTAAAATAGTAGAAACTTTAGTGGAAAATGGTTATGTTCCAGTGATTTCTAGTGTAGCAGCAGATGGAAAAGGTCAAGCACACAATATTAATGCTGACACAGTCGCAGGAGAAATAGCTGCGGCCTTAGAAGCGGAAAAATTGATTTTATTAACTGATACAGCTGGTATTTTAAAGGATTACAAAGATTCTTCTACTCTCCTAACCCATGTTACTATTCAAAAGGCAAGAGAGTTAATCGAAGAGGGTATTGTTGGGGGTGGCATGATTCCTAAAGTTAATTGTTGTGTACGATCGCTTGCTCAAGGTGTACGTGCTGCTCATATAATTGACGGTCGGATTCCTCATGCGATATTATTAGAAATATTTACCGATCGAGGTATTGGTTCAATGATAACAGCTTCTTAAGAAAAGAAATAATGGTTACTAAAACAAACGATAAATATCAAGAAGAATTTAAACAAGAGTATCTTGCAGGAAAAAAAGCTTTAGAAGCAGGAAAATATAGCTTAAGCATTCAGCATTTAGAAAGAGCAATTAATTTGATTTCTAGTACTTCTCGTGTTGGAGGAGAAGTGCAAATGTGGCTATTCAGTGCTTATCAAGCGGCACACAAGCAAACAGAAGCTATGGCTGTATGTAAAAAGCTCTCTAAACATCCTCATCCAGATATTCGCAAAAAAGGAAAAGATTTACTTTATATAATGGAAGCTCCTAGATTGGAACGACCTAAAGAATGGATGCTGGAAATTCCTGATTTAACGGGGATGTCAGAAAGTGAACTTAAATATCGACGTGGTAGTGGTGTTAGTAAAACCAAAGCTAAAACTAATTATTCAACAGAAAATATTGATTTAAATCAAGTCAATACTCAAGATAATCAATTTATTTGGGTAGCATTGATAGCTATTTTTCTAACTTTAATTAGTTTAATTTGGTTCAGCTAAAAATTCAGTCAATAATTGATAATTGAAGATTGGTAATGGTTTAAAAGAATATTTATAGTTAAAAGCAGAAAGGAATTATAATTCTAATTTCTGCTACTAGCTGAATAAATTTATTAAATTAATAGTTATTTTTTTGTAAGTTCACAAATACGGCCTCTCCAAACCAATACTCTTTCATCTCTTCAAAGGTTTTACCTTGTATTCCATAGAGAGGATTAGCCATAAATACAATTCTTTCTTCTGGATTTATTTTGAGTAATGCTACTGCATGAGCAAATCTTCTCTTTCCTGTTTTTTCTCTAACATGAAGTAAGGCAGTTTGGTTAGTTTGAATTAGATCTTTGATAGTTAAATGATGTTTGAATTCTGGTTGTAACCCTAACATATTCATGGCTCTAATTTCTGATAAAGTACTAGTTCCAAATTTATTAGTATGAGTTAAATTAACTACGTCTTTTTCTTTTAAATCAGGATATTTGTTCAGATATCTTCCTAAAGTAGCTATACTGGCAGGAGCACAAGTATAAGGAGTTGTTTGGATTACTACATCATGGAAGATATTGATTCCGGTAATTTTTAGTGGAAGGATATAAGAACTTAGAATAGTTAACCCTAAACTAATGATACTTATTGATAAAAATACTTGTAGTAATTGTTTCTTGGTTTTTTTTCTCAAAATCTCTAATATAATTAAGAATCCTAAAATAAAAAATCCTAATCCAAATATTATTTTATCTACATATTCTCCTAAATAAAGTAGTATTGAAACTGGTATAAGTTTTGGAAGAAAATAAATTAAATTTAATCCATCGAGTATGATTAGTATGAAGATAATAAGACCACATAGGATAAAAACTCCTATACCCCACCCTTGACGATCTTCAAATCTATGACTACCAGTGATGCCTTGTGCTGCTAGTGTTTTTCCTAATAAACCACCTAAAACAAAAGAGATACAACCAATTAAAGTTATCGTTAGCATAATTTATAAACTTATTGGGATTTATAGTTGGAAATTCAACCGTAAATAAATTGTACTATAATTTTTAAGAGAAGCAATTAATGATAATCTGCCATTTTCTTTCTAAAAAGCAATAAATAATCTTTAGGTTGAGGTTGCTTTATTTTCTATATACTGTTGTTAAAGATAATTTTTGAGGTTTATTTCATGTCTATATTTAATTTTTTCCGTCGTAATACCAAAGTTAATCCCGACATTATAGTTAATCCAGATATTGTAGTTAATCGAAATTTAGAGAATAATTCTACTATAGTCAATTTGTTAAAGATTGAAGAACATGATTTCCATCTTTCTAGGTGTTCTAATCAAGCTTTTCTAGATGAAATCATTGGAGATTATAAATATATTCACTATTTAAGTCGTAACTCAATCAATTTTAAGCCAATTGACTCTAATAGTTTAATGTATCAAGCAGCTTATAATGCATTCAAACATCATATTCCTCTTTCTTTAAGTCCAGTTATACTTTGGTATGCTATTAGTCATGAAATAGCAACTTATGTTAAAAAAAATGCTCAAAAGTATGCAAAATATTTCACAGATTCCCCACAAAAAAAGATAAAAATCCGTATATATGATGATAATCTCATTTATGGAGGTAATAACGATTGGACTAGAGTGTTGAGATTTTTTAAAAATATACTTTCTGAATACATTACTTCAGAACTTTATCATATATTGCTTCCAAAATTTTCTACTATGACTGAAGAAGATGAAATGGCTATTTTGGTAAATTTTATGGATACAATTTCAGAATATTATGAATTCGAAGCTTGTGTTCCATGCGGGATTCCTCGCATTCGTCTAGAAGGAACTTTATCAGATTGGGAACTTTTAGTGAAAAATACTCAGAAATTAAGGCAATTTTTTGGAAAAGGCCAGTTATCTGATTATTTTAAACATCTCCTGCCAGTGCTGGAAACCATCAAAAATACTGTTCAACAAGGGAAGGGAGATCTGGAATTTTGGAAGTCGATTTATAAAGCTGAGGGTGGCTGTGGTGGCCCTTTCATCACTGGCTGGTTAATAGCTTTTATTGCTTATTGTTATCCAGCAGAGCAGTTTGGTTTGCGGAGATACTTTGATTGGAAGATTCGTGGTACTTACATATTTGATGATTCTATTCCTCCTCATATTTCTAAAGTTAAATTCAAGTGGCAATATGGAGAACAAAATATTCCTATGATGTTTATTAGTGGAATATTAGGTGTGGATAGAGTAGATCAATTTCTTACACCTAAACTAGGATTTGGAGTAATTGAACTTAAAGAAGGTTAGATTCTAAAAGATAAATAATAAATAATGGATAATCTAAATAAACCATTATCTATTAATAAATTACTTTTAAATTTACTTTAAAACTTCTTCTAACTTATGTTGTTTCCATAAGGTATTGTATAAACCAGGACTTTCTAAAAGCTCATAATGCGTTCCTATTTGTACAATTTCACCTCGATCCATAACTAAAATCCGATCGGCAGTAGCAGCAGCGGACATTTGATGGGAGATAAAAATAACAGTTTTACCACTTTTATTAGAAAGATTATCTAAAATACCGGTAGCCGTCTGATTATCTACGCTAGAAAGAGCATCATCAAGAATCAAAATTGGGGCATTGAGTAAAAGTGCCCTTGCTAAAGAAGTACGTTGACGTTGACCACCGGAAAGAGTTATTCCCCTTTCTCCTACTATAGTATCGTATTGTTGTGGAAAATTAATAATTTCTGGGTGAATAGAAGCTATTTTGGCAACAGATTCAACTTCTGATTCTTCTTTTAATGGATCCCCATAACGGATATTATCTTTAATTGTGGAACTAAAAAGAAAGCTATCTTGGGGTACATAAGCAATTGCTGAGCGAAGAGAATCCAATTTTAACTTAGTAATATCATAACCATCAATAAATAATTGTCCTGGTTTAATATCAATTAAACGGGGAATGGAATTAGCAAGAGTGGATTTTCCGCAACCAATTGGTCCAACAATGGCAACTGTTTCTCCTGGTTTAATAATAAAATTGACATTTTTTAAAGCAGGAATTTCTGACTCTGGATAATAATATGTAAGCCCATCTGCTTTAATTTCTCCTTGAATTTTTTCTAGAGGTAAATCAATAGCATTAGGAAAATTTTTCACTTTTGGTTCAGTAGTAAAAATCGCTTCAATACGATCGACACTTACTTCTCCTCGTTGATAAGCAGTAATAGTAAAGCCTAATAAAGCAGTCGGAAATACTAAACGCTCTACAAAAATAATTAAAGCAATAAAATCACCGATACTAATTAAACCTTTTTCTATTTCTGGAACTCCTAACCATAATAATATTAATAAACTCAGAAAAGCTATGCCTTGAATTAGAGGAAAAAGAAAATTTCTAATTCTTGCTAATTTGAGATTTGCTGTTAATAATTCTTGATTTTGTTGACTAAAAGCTTCTCTTTCTGATGACTCTTGAGCGTAGATTTTGATTAAGGCAATACCGCTCATATCTTCTTGAACTAATTGGCTAATTTGAGATAGTTTTTCTTGTACTTCAAACTGTTGAATTTGGAGTTTTTTACTAAATAATTGAACCGTAATTAACATAAGAGGGTAAACAGAAATTGCTACCAAACTCAAACGACCATGAATTGCTAACATAGTTGGTAAGGTTAAAGCATAAGCAAATGCAGTATTAACTAAACTTAGTAATGCAAATCCTACCAATCGTCGAATATTATCGACATCGCTGGTTGCACGATTAATCAAATCTCCAGAGGTATTAGTTGAGAAGTAACCCGGCTCAAGGTTTAGTAGATGTTGGAAAATCTTCTGCTTTAAATCAAATTCCACACTCCGTCCTATCCCAAACAGCAATAAACGAGAACTCATCCTGATTACCCACATAAGGGAGGCTAGCAGGAATAAGATAATTACATACCTTATTAGTTCTGAAAAATCAAATTCTTCTCGTAGTTGATCAATAGTATCTCGTATTAATAAAGGAATAGAAATCCCAACAGCATTAACAAGAAATAGACTAACAATGCCTAATATTACTTGCTGCCAGTGTGGGCGTAAATATTCTCCTAGTTTTTGTATTCTTGAATTTGCCACGTTGAAATATAACAAAAATTTTAATTCTATAGTAACAATTAAATCTCTATCTTTGCTATTGGTTTTTTTCTTTCTTCAAGATGAGAATAAAGAAATTTTAGTTTATAATATTAAATGATTTATTTATAAACTATAACTTATGCCAGACATTGATGAAAAAATCAATCAACTAATCTCAGAAACCTGTAAATATCCTCCGAAAACCCCTCAAAGACAGCGTGGTTTAAGCCAAATATATCGGTTAATCGTTGCCCAAGGTAAGTTATGGCATGAAGATAATTTCTATTATGAGGATGTTTGGCAACAAACTTGGTTGTATTTTTGTCTTAATCTTTGTGAATCTAACCAGGGGAAAAAGTATGATCCAAATAAAGCAAAACTCAGAACTTGGCTTAATAACTACCTCCGGTGGCGATTGATGGATTATCGCGGGTTTCTCCAAAAGGAAAAACATCAAAGGTTTAATCTCGAATTTGAAAAAGAGGTTAATATGATCGATCGCCTCCAAGCTTCTCCTGATATTCCTCCTATTCTTGAAGAAGTTCGACAGTGGGTTAAAAATGATCCTGATGGAGTTTTGCGCCATACTAAAATTAAAAAAACTGAAATTACCGCACAAATGCTTATTTTACTACGCTTACCGCCAGAAAAGAGCTGGAAAGATATTTCATCTGAATTTGGAATACCCATTTCCACTTTGAGTAGCTTTTATGAAAGAAAATGCAGAAAATTTTTGCGTAATTTTGGTCACAATCGCGGATATATATAGAAAGAGGTTTTAATTACTAACATGATCTTATCAGATAATTTACCATTACCAATGGCTATTACTTCGGAAATACGACAAACATCTTTCCGTTTAGCATCTTCCATCCCCCGTGGTGTTAAACGAGAAAAAGTGTTTTTTAGTACTATTGGAGTTTGCATTCTTAATGATTATTTGCAGTGGATGAGTGTACCAACGGATTTAAAAGCCAGCGATAGCTATAATCCTGTGTCTCGTTTATGTAGTGATGCTGTGGATTTAGAAATCCAAGGATTAGGACGTTTGGAATGTTGCACTTTAAAAGAAAATGAAGATTCTTATCTTGTGCCTCCAGAAGCTTGGGAAAATCGTATTGGTTATGTTGCAGTTGAAGTGAAATCTTCTTTCAAAGAAGCGGCTATTCTGGGATTTTGTCCGACTCATAAACAAGGAATTTTACATCGTCAGGATTTATATCCTATTGAAGATTTATTTGATTTACTCTGGAATCTCACTCAGGGTAATCTTATCAATCAAAATACTCCTGTTTACAATCTTAAGGAATGGCTTGAGGGAGTTTTTCCTCCTGAATGGCAAAGTATAGAAAATCTTTTCCCAAGAGAATCCCAGCCTGTTTTAGCATGGAGAAGTATTTCTCCAAGTATGAAGATTAAACGGGCTAAACTTATAGATTTAGGAATGTCATTAGGTAATAAACAATTAGCTTTATTAGTTGCCACAGCACCTGAAACTGATGAATGTTTAACCGTGAGAGTTCAACTAATGTCAGATTTAGACTCTTATCATTTACCTCCGGGAATTAGTTTATCTTTATTTTCTCAAGATAATAAAAAAGAGTACGAAGCTAGAGCTAGATTTCAAGATGATTTGATTCGCTTACCACTTTTTAGAGTCAAATCAGAAGAATTATTTTCGATTGAAATAGCTTTTAATGATAAAAAAATTAGGCAAACTTTTATCAATGGAGAGAATCAATGGTATATATTTTAACAATTAATTTGGGAGAAGGTAGTCTTAAAACAGGTTTTAAAAATGTAAGAGTGCAAATTTGGGATAAAGATCAATCCAGTCGTAACCAATTTGATTACACTTTAGAAGCATCTCAAGATCTTTCTGGACTTATAGAAAAGTGGGATTTATTTTATGAACATTTATACAATTCAGATAATAGATCTAGTATTGATTTTATTGATGAAGATGAAATAACAAATTTTAGTAATTTTAATGAAAAAGCTATTCGTGAAGATCTATATAATGCTTTAAATAATTGGCTTAATAATAGACTTTGGTTAAAACTTGAGAAAGAAAAATTAGGTCATGTTGATTCTTCTTCAGAAATAATAGTGATTATTGAAAGTCAAGATCTAAAAATTCAAAAGCTTCCTTGGCATCTTTGGGATTTTTTCCATCGTTATCCTTCTGCAGAAGTAGGATTAAGTGGATCGACTTATGAAGGAATTGATTACTCTATTAAAATTCCTAGAGGTAGAGTCAGAATTTTATTAATTATTGGTGAGACAAACATTCTCAATCAAAATGGCGAAAAAATTGAGGGAGAAAATAATAAACTTGATGTGGAGAAAGATATTGAATTAATATCAAAAATTCCTAATAAAGAAGTGGTTATAAAAAAAGAACCACAAAGAGATGAATTAGTAGAATTATTATCAGATGAAACAGGCTGGGATATACTTTTTTTCGCCGGCCATAGTTCAACAGAAGAAAATTGTGGGCAACTTCAAATCAATCCAAATGATAATTTAAGAATACTAGAATTAGAGACATCTTTTAAAGTAGCCATTAAAAATGGTTTACGCTTAGCTATTTTTAATTCTTGCGATGGTTTAGGAATTGCTCAAGATTTAAGGCAATTAAATATTCCTCAAACTATTGTTATGAAATCTCCTATTCCTGATGAAATAGCCCATTTATTTCTCAAATATTTTTTAGATAGTTTTGCTAATGGCAAATCTTTATATCTTTCTCTCAGAGAAGCACGGGAAAAATTAAAAGCTCATAAAGATGAATACTTTTGTCCTAGTTGGCTGCCTGTTATTAGTCAAAATCCAGCCACTTTTGTGCCTTATTGGAGTGATTTAGGGCGGCCTTTACCTTCAGATTTTTCTCCTTATAAAGGTTTGTTTTCTTTTACAAAAGATGACAATGATTATTTCTTTGGGAGAGAAACTTTTGTTAATAAGTTAGTGCAAAAAGTTATAGAAAATCCAATAGTGGCATTAACTGGTAATTCTGGGAGTGGTAAATCTTCAGTTATTTTTGCTGGTTTAATTCCTTGTTTATGCCCTCAAAATTCTGCTCAAATATCATCAGAAATATCATCAGAAATATCCTACCAAAATCAATGGGAATATCTTTCTATCCATCTTGGTGATAATCCAATTTCTTCTTTAAATAATGCCTTGGATGAATTTAATAATTTCCCCAATTCTCAAAAAAAATTATTAGTAATCGATCGCTTTGAGGAAATATTTACCCTAAAAGAAAATCAGCTACAAGAAAATATTGAAGGCAAAAATATTCCAGAAATCAATAACTTTTTAGAGCAGTTATTACAAGCAAAACAAAACCAAAATAATTTGCATATTTGCATAGTATTAAGAGCAGATTTTCGCCACTATCTTCTTAACTATCCTTCTTTTGCTAGGGAATTAGAATCTAATTATATAGAATTATCATCCATGAATGATCAAGAACTTTTGGATGTAATTATTAAACCAGCAGAGAAAGTTAAAACTACTTTTGAAAAAGGTTTAGCAGAAAGAATTTTAAAGGAAATAAAAGACGAACCAGGAAATTTACCATTACTACAATTTGCCTTAACTGAGTTATGGAAAAAACAAGAAAATGCAAGTTTAACTAATAGTGCTTATCAAGAAATTGAGGGTGTAGAAGGTGCTTTAATTCGTTATGCTGATGAAGTATATAATGAGTTTAATTCTGGGGAAAAACTAATAGCAAAAAGGATTTTTCTCGCTTTGATAAGTATAGGAAAAAATAGAAAAGATACTCGCAAACAAATCCTAAAAGAAACTTTAATTAATGATGAAAATCCCCAATTAATGAACAAAGTAATCAATGATTTAGCAACAGCAAAATTAATAGTAATAAACCAAGAAAATCAAATAGATTTAATTCATGAATCATTAATTTATTATTGGGATAAATTGGAAGAATTGGTTAATGAAAATCGTAAACGTATTCAACTCAAAGACAACCTAGAAGAAGCTGCTGAAGAATGGGAAAATAATAAGAAACCAAAATGGAATAGCACTTATTTATTACAAGGGGAAAAACTATCAGAAGCCCAAAAGTTTCTCCAACAAAATACATCAATTATTATCTTAAAGTTAGAAAAAGAATTTGTTAATCAAAGCCAATTATATCAGTGGGTTAAATATACTGGTTTAGGTGGATTAATTGTGTTTTTACTAATATCTATACCTTGGGTTTATTTAACATTAGATCGACAATACAAAATAGGAAATTTAAACAAGAAAATAGCCGAAGTAAAAACCCTTTTACCTCTTGAACCAGTAGAAGCTTTAGTATCAGCAATTAATATAACTGGAAAAAATTTATCTGACGATTCATCAGAAGAAATAATTGAGGCAATAAAAGAAATTTTAAAACAAGCCATCGAGGTTTCCAAAGAGAAGAATATCCTTAAATATCAAAGATATCCTCGCTCAATAGCCATAGCATCAAATAACCAATATATTGTTAGTGGAATAGACGATGGAAGCGTGAGAATATTAGATCAAAATGGAGAACAAATCGAAGTATTAATAGGACATAAAGATGGAATAAAATCAGTAGCAATTAGTCCAAATAACCAATATATTGCCAGTGCCGGCTCAGATAAAAACATCATATTATGGAATTTTCAAGGTGAAAAAATAAGGACATTTTCAGGACATGAAAAAGTAGTAATGTCTGTAGATTTCGATCCAAAAAGTCAAAAATTAGTCAGTAGTAGTCTAGATAAAACAATTAGATTGTGGGATTTACAAGGGAATCAAATTGATATTTTTTTAGGGCATGAAGAATTAATTTATAGTGTAAAATTCAGTCCAGATGGAAAATATATTATCAGTGGAAGTTTGGATAAAACAATTAGATTGTGGGATTTACAAGGTAATCAAATCGATAAATTTCAAGGGCATAAAGGGAGAATTTATCGAGCAGAATTTAGCCCAGATGGAAAATTAATTGTTAGTGGAAGCACAGACGAAACTATTCAAATTCGTAATCAAGATGGCGAAATCAAAAAAATAATACCAGCAAAACAAGGGTTAGTTTATGCCGTAACCTTCACACCAGATGGCAAACAAATTATTAGTGGAGGTGCCGATGGAACCATAAAAATCTGGGATTTGGAAGGCAATTTAATAGAGACATTAATAGGCCATAAAGAAGGAGTAAATTCAGTTTTTGTTAGTAAAAACGGTAAATATTTAGTTAGCAGTAGCTATGATGATACCGTGCGTTTCTGGGAATTAGGAAATCCTCAAAACCTTGAAGATACTAATGTAAAACCATTACTAAAAATTGCTTGTAATCGATTAGAAAACCATCCACTTTTGAAATATCCCCAAGAAGAAGTCGCCGAAAATGCTAAGAAAACTTGTCAAGAATTCTCTTAAAAAGTTAGAATCGAAGTAAAAAGTTAGAAAAAAATATTGGAGAAAATTATGGGTGAAGCAAAAAGACGTAAAGAAGCATTAGGAGAAAAATATGGGCAAGAAGAAAGAATTCTCCCTTGGATTCCCATTAGCAAAAACCAAGCCGATCAATTTTATAAAATAACCACCAAAGGTGCTTGGATTGGAATTGTCACATTAGTAATAGTATGGCTGACAATCAGATTTATTGGGCCTGCTTTTGGTTGGTGGAGTGTTAATTAAGTTTTGCGTAAAAAGCTAAATTAACAAGTAAGAAAAAGTAATAAGTAATTAAGTTAAAAAGTAATAAGTAAATACAATCATAAAAATTCAAGGTTATCGGAAATTGGAAATAGTGAAAAATTATCTAGTTACATTTTTCCAGCAAAAAGTTATTACTTATCAATGATTACTTATTACTAAATAAAATCAGCAACTATTTTTTTTCCTAACTATTCCAAAATTTCCATACATATTGGTTTAGATACCAGATTGACTAGGAAGAGGAGTAGAATCCGTGGAATCTATAGATTCAAGTGGAGGCCATGCAGGAGTATTCAAACGATATAATTCATCTTTCCAATTTCTGATTTCTCCAGTAGCTTCTTGATAAGCAGATGTTCCATAGGGGATCAATTTAGCAATTTTAATTGCCCTTTCCAACTCTTCTTTATTGTTGTAAGTAAAGACATTTCGGGCAATAGCCAAAATTTCATAAGACCATTTATTAATAGCATTAACACTTTGGGAGCGCACATCAGTAGAAGGATGAACTTTGCGAGCCACCCTAATCGCTCGAAGGAGACTCTCTGGATTTTTGACGGCGGCAATTTGACGTGCTTCTTGAAGATATTGACGAGCATCAATTTCCCTTTGCCAAATGGTAATTTTACCTTGAGCCTCATTATGTAAAGCTCTACCTCTGCGAATTTCGTTAGCTTTTCTAATAGCAGCAGGGTAATTTTGGGAATTTCCTAGAGCAATAGCCTCATTTAAAATAGGTTGATCTTCGATTTTCTGAATACTCCATTGCCATTGACGAATCAACTTTTGAGATTCTCGATAAAGAGCGCGATTTCTACCGATTAAACTAGCTTGTGATATTGCTCTTTGATAAGACGGAATATTACCACCACGAGCTAATGTTTTAGCGCGATTCAAAATAGGAGTATCTTCAATAATTGAAATCCTATTATACCAATTTCTCACATCTGCTTGAGCTTCAGGATAAACCGGATTACCAGAAGCAATGGATTCAGCTTCAGAAATAGCCGCAAGATAATCTTTAATAGTTCCGGGAGTTGCCAAATCTCTAGCTTTAGATAAAATTTGAAGACCTTCTTTTTCTAATTCCCAATATCTAATGAAATCTTGAGCTGTGCTATAAATAGGGCTTGTCACCTCAATTTTTTCTGCTTCTGAGATAGCTAAATCTAAACTCGAATCTGTTCTTAATTTGGCACTCTTACCAGCATTAGCGATAATTTGCCAATCAGCAACTTCCTGTTGAAAAACCAAATCTGATGAAGAAATTTTTCCCGATATTGTTAATAAAGTATCCCAATTTTTGGTTTCAATCAGGCTATCGATGTATTGAAGTATTTTATTTTTAGCCTCACCAATCAAATCTTGAGCTTCTTTATAAGCATAACTTTCTTTTGAAATTTTCTGAGACTTTTCAATAGTTTTTAAAAGGTTATCTATACCCCCTTTACGGAATATATAATAAAGACCATCTAATTGTTTACTTTCTAATCTAGCTTGAGTAAGATTTTCAATTATTTCTTCATATTTAGTTTGAGACCAATAATTATTTTCAATCTCAGTTAATTCTACTGCTATAATGAAAGCTTCCTTCCAATTAGCTTTATTTATTTCACTTTCTACTCTTCTATAAATTTCTTCTCCTTCTAACCAAGTGGATTCCCATTTCTGAATTTTTTCTGGGATAAATTTGTATAAACTATTGCCATTAGGTACTTTACTAACCATTTCCAGTGCTGCTTTTAAATCGCCTTGGTGAAACTTTTTTTCTCCTAAAGCAACTATTTTTTTAGCCCATAATTCCTTACTTTCCTTCAATTCTTCTTTTAAAGGATGATTAGAAGGCAATTCTTTAACCAACTCAAATGCCTCTTGAATACTGGGAAGGGTATTATTTTCTGCTTTTAACTGAGCACAATACAAACGAGTTGAAGCCGAAGCTAATGGCCAGTAAGTTTTCTGACACTCAGGTAAAGTAGGAATTTTTAGTAACATATTGGTAGCGTAATAGCCCACACAACCAGATCCGATAACTAATAATGTGCCCCACATTTGCCAGAGAAGCCAAGTATATCCACTACCAGTTGCTTTCATTTCGTTTGCTGGAATAGATTGAACAGGATTAGGAGTATTTCCTATTGGAGAATGAGAATTTTTTTGTTTAACCATTGATTTTTTGCTAGATGATACTTCAAGCAATTTTAATTTAGTAGAGTTTTCTTTAAGATAATTGCTAAAATTTGGAGATAAGCCTCAAAAATTGAGAGATTAAGCCTCAAAACTTTAAGGTAATACTTAATTTATCGTTAGATTAATATATTTTGTGTACATTATAACACTGGTAATAATAACTATCAAAATATATAGGGTTTTTGCCACCATAACCACTTTGATAGTGATAAACCTTAACAATACCTTAAGAATCTTAATGGAAAGTAAATCCTTAAATCATTTTAACTTATCTTAATATTTAACTAGTAATAATATCAATTTGTCATTAATAATGATAGAGTTAAAAATCCCAAATCTAGGATAATTAACCAAAATTTATTCTCCCCAATCTCACAATTTCACCATCTCCCCATCTCACCATCTCCCCATCTCCACATCTCCCCATTCTCCACGAAGATGTCTATCACAATTACGCGAAAAACGATATAACTCTACCCTTGTAATTGAAGAATTATTACATCAATCAATTAAGGTTTGCTAATCGTTCAAAATAAACAGTTCATGTTAAAATAGAGAAGTATACTCCCTATAGGGAGTGATTTTTGAAGAAAATTTTTTAGATACATAATAAATATATTGTCAGTAATAATTGTAAATTCCACCTACTGCTTCACCCTAATACCAGTAATAACTAAAAGGCCTTGGCAGCAAAGGAGTAGTATATGGAGTAAAGATCCAAGTAGAATGATCTTTGATATATTAGGGAATTTTTTCAATGTTAGGCCATATCCTTTTGTGAATAGGCTATTCAAACTCAAAGAAGAAACTTTGGGGATCAGATAGTGATCCATAATCCATTGACACATTTAACACCAGATCCAGATATCGCTCAAACCATAGCATTATTGAATCTTTATGGTTTTGACATGAAACAATATGGTACTTCTGAATTAGTTAATGAGTGGCTTTATCAATATCCCGCCACTTGGATTCGTTTGGCTGTGCTTGAAGCTCTTTATTTAGGGCGATATAAGGCCATTTCTGTAGAACAAATCTTAAGTATTTGGAATCGTCGAGGAGTTTTAAATTTTCATTTTACCCACGATTTCGAGCGTTTGATTTGTCGCAATATCGTAGAGCAATGCCTCTTCAATGATCAATTGGAACCTCAAGAAACTGACACCAATGAAAGGGAATTGACAGAAATTCCAGAAAATACTAGAGGATATTGTAATTGTCACCAAAGCCATCGTCAAATAGATCCAGAAATAGATCCAGAAAAAGAAGAAACTTCAAATGAAGAATTAGAAGTAAATAATTTAGAATTAGAAGAAGAAATAGAAGAAGAAGAATTTGAGAATAATCAAGAAATAAATCATCAAAATAGAGGATTACATCCCGAAGAATTAGCATTTTCCCGTACAGTAATCAATATCTTAAGTAATATTCAATCTAAAAATAGTCATCAATCACCAATAAAAAAACAACAAACTCTCTCCCATGAAATATCATATCCAGAGAACAACCCACAAGAAACCTCAGTAAATCAAAAAGAAGTAATCCAAAAAGAGATCCCAGTGGAAAATTCCATCCATCAAGAAGAATCTTCTTATCCCCCCCCAAATCATAAAAAACAAAATATTGAAAAACAAAATATTGAAGAAGAAAACAATAGCAAAAATCCAAATACTTCTTTTAAAACAGTCAAATTTAAAGCAATGAATGGATATCCCATGTCTTTAGATCCATTAGGATCTAGTTATATTCATAAATTTAACCCCAAACCCGACCCTTCCCAATTGTACTACAAATTAAAAGCATTAATAAAACAAAATAGAGACATAGATAGTTAGAGTTAACCAAAAATTCAAAGAAAAAACGAAAAAGCCAATTTTTTGTTAAAATACATAAATATTGGTAAAAAGGAAAAGCTGAATGCGAGTTGCAATAATAGGAGCAGGATTAGCCGGAATGGCCACAGCAGTAGACTTAGTAGACGCTGGCTGTGAAGTAGAAATATTTGAATCACGCCCTTTTGTCGGGGGAAAAGTGGGTAGTTGGGTCGATCAAGATGGAAATCACCTGGAAATGGGATTGCACGTCTTTTTTGGATGCTATTATCAACTATTTGATTTAATGAAAAAAGTAGGAGCATTTAAATATCTACGCCTCAAAGAACATACACATACATTCATCAATACTGGAGGAAAGATAGGAGAATTAGATTTTCGCTTTCTCACAGGTGCTCCCTTCAATGGATTGAAAGCATTTTTCACAACAAATCAATTATCTACCATAGATAAAATGGCCAATTCACTAGCATTAGGTACAAGCCCGATCGTTAGAGGATTGGTAGACTTTGAAGGTGCAATGAAAACCATTAGAGATTTAGACTCCATTAGCTTTGCTGACTGGTTTCGATCGAAAGGAGGCAATGACGGTAGTCTCAAAAAAATGTGGAATCCCATCGCCTATGCTTTAGGATTTATAGACACAGAAAATATCTCTGCCCGTTGTATGCTGACAATTTTTCAGTTATTTGCGGCTAAAACAGAGGCTTCAGTCTTAAGAATGTTAGAAGGATCTCCCAACGAATATCTTCATAAACCGATTATCGAATATTTAGAAGCACGAAATACTAAAATATATACCAGAGCAAGAGCAAAAGAAATTAGATTTACAGAGGGAGAAAACCCTTCAGTAACAGAACTTGTTATAGCAAAAGGAGATCAAGAAGAGATTATAAAAGCAGATGCTTATGTATGTGCTTGTGATGTACCAGGTACTCAAAGACTTTTGCCAGAAACATGGCGGAAATGGTCAGAATTTGATAATATTTATAAATTAGATACAGTGCCTGTAGCTACGGTACAATTACGTTTTGATGGTTGGGTAACTGAATTACAGTCTGAAGAAAAGCGCAATCAATTATCCCAAGCTGTAGGGATAGACAACTTGCTTTATACAGCCGATGCTGATTTTTCCTGTTTTGCCGATTTAGCCTTAACAAGCCCCGGAGACTATTATCGTCAAGGAGAAGGATCTTTACTTCAGTTAGTTTTAACCCCAGGGGATCCATTTATTAAAGAGAAAAACGAAACCATCGCCCACCATGTTTTAAAACAAGTTCATCAACTCTTTCCATCCTCAAAAGAATTAAACATGACTTGGTATAATGTAGTTAAACTAGCTCAATCTTTATATCGGGAAGCACCGGGGATGGATCCAAATCGTCCACCTCAAAAAACTCCTATTTCTAATTTCTTTCTTGCAGGTAGTTATACTCAACAAGATTATATTGATAGTATGGAAGGTGCTACTCTTTCTGGCCGTAGAGCAGCTCAAGTAATTTTAAGTAATAAACATTGAATTTCTAATAATTAATAATTTCTTGATTAACATAGATCATTGATTAGGTATTAATTGTAAGAAAAATTTTCATCAGGCGGGGGTTTCTCGCCTGAGAACAAAAAGATAAAATCCAACTTATATGAAAAATCTATATGACAAATTGGTTAGAACATAGTGTAGAAATTGAAGTAAAAGTTCCTATTGATTTAGTATGGAATTTATGGTCTGATTTAGAGCAAATGCCTCGTTGGATGAAATGGATCGATTCTGTAGAAATTTTACCAGAGAATCCCGAATTATCCCGTTGGACTTTAGCTAGTAGTGGGTTTGAATTTAAATGGTTATCCCGAATTGTCAAGATTATTCCCCATCAAATTATTCAGTGGGAATCTGTTGATGGTTTGCCCAATAAGGGGGCGATTCGTTTTTACGATCGTCATGGCAGTAGTATTGTGAGATTAACTGTTGCTTATGGTATACCTGGATGGTTAGGCAGATTAATGGATAATCTTTTTTTAGGGCAAATAGTAGAATCGACGATTCAGGCAGACTTGGAAAGATTTCGAGCATATGCTATGAAGGTCAAAGAAAATAAATAGTATATAGCTATTAACTACTAGTGAGCAAAACTCTAGAATTAGAGAACTTTTTTCCTCAAGTATCATGGCTTTCTTGGCAATTGTTAAAGAAAAATGATAAAATATAGTCACTGCTCAAGGACTTTTTGTAACAAATAGAAACGAAAATTAAATTATCTTAACGTTGAAAAAACTAAAAAACAAAGAAATATAAATATATATAAAAAGATCGTAACAATGCTTGTCAAAGAGAAATTACATAGGGCATAATTAAATCAAGAAGAAAAAGATAAAGTTTATCGTTAAATTCTTCTAGAAATCAGTAACAATAATTTAAAAAATCAATTAAAACAATATACGCCTAAACGGAGGTAATTGTTATGAGAATTAACAAGATGATGAGAAGTATGAGTAAGTATATTACAGAAGCATTTGCCAGAATTTTTGGACCAAATGACGATGAATATCCTAATACAGGAGTACAACCATTTGAAGGTGAACCAAATAAAGAAGTATATTAAGGCTAATTCTTAAGACTACTTTAACAGTAATTTAGAACTAATTTTTATTTAACTTAAGATTGAAAACCTCCATAACATTGGGGGTTTTATAATATCATTTTTCTTTAATAGTGATACAGATGTAGAGTGGGAGAGTGGGAGAATGGGAGAATGGGTGAATAGGAGAGATGTAGAATGGGAGAGTGGGAGAGTGGGAGAATGGGAGAGATGTAGAGATGTAGAGATGTAGAATGGGAGAGTGGGAGAGTGGGAGAATTTGAGAATTGGGGGGAATCAATTGTTGTTAATTATTCTAGATTAGATTTTAGAAAATTGATATAGCAATAGCTAATGGAAATTATATCTTTTGTACTTTCTAGATAATTTCCATCATAAAAATCATGATTAAATTAAATTAAATCAAATTATAATTTGCTATAGAGGGAGAGTCCAAAATCTTTATAAATAGAGATGAATTAAATCGTACAAATAAAATATTTATCCAATTATGGATTATCAATTATCAATTGTTATTATCCATGGAAGCATTTTCATCTTCCCAATCAGGGCAATTTTCATCTTCCCAACCGTATGGGTGCATTCCACAAACCAATAAATTACCACCATAGAGGATACCATGATAATTTTTGCAACCAATACAAGCAGAATTTTTTTCTAAACTAGGTTCAACTTTAGGATTAAGAAAAAAGTATTCTTCTGGGAGATTATTGTTAGTGGGATTATTTAAATCAACTCTTTCTAAATTAACTCTTCTAGAATAAACTCTGGAAGAATCCACTGATAAATCATCCTCCCATTCTTCCCAATCAATATATATATCAATAAAAGGCTCAAATAATTGATGCCAAAATTGATCAACTTCATGAGAAATATCATTCTCTATGATATGAGCAAAATCATCAAATGCTTCAGTTATTTCTTCTCCAATAAAATTAACTGTATGGTTAACATCTTCAAAAAATTGCTCCATTTCAACCGTCAATGCCTCTAAAAATTCCATACAATCTTTTTGCCATGAATCCATTTTTGATAACCTATATTCACTGTAGGTATAATATTAACGTAGAAAATCCATCTAATTTTAATCTAGTTTTAATCTATTTTGAGACGATGTAATTCTTCCTGTAAAGATTCAACTTGTTGACGTAAAACATCAATATTCTCATCACTATCTTGACTATCATCATTTTTGCTGTTTTGGGATTGGGAATTGGAATCATCATCATCAACAATTTCAATCATACGTGGCTCATTTGCTTGATTGTTTTGGTTTTGAGATTCTTTATTAAAAGTTTTTTGTTGAGCTTGCTGCATAATATCATCTACAAACTTACGGGCTTCATCCATATTCATTTCGCCGCGTTTTACCATTTCTTCAGCAAGTTTTTCTGCATTCTTTCTTAATTCTTGAAGTTTTAATCCTGCTTTTTCGGCAGCATAATCAGCTATTCCTACACCGAGAAATAATGCTTTTTGTACGAAATTTCCTAAATCAGCCATGCTAACTCCTTCTTTAAAATAAGTTTTTCTAATTCTAGGATAATGTTTTTTTAACTAGGTTGTAGATTCGGTTTACACTCTATCTATTAATAGGGCGAAAATTGGATTTGAGGTTTTCATCAAAAGATATCTTAATATTTTTTCCCTATTCTCTTGGTAATCAACTCAAAAATTATCAATAATTTCTCTTTATTTTTTTTACAATTGTTTTATTTCTCATATCGACTAAAAATTATGAATAGTTAAATAACTTAAAAGCCAATTAGCAGCAGTTGCACGACGAGCTTGTGTTGGAGTAAATTCACCTATTTTATAACCTTTAAAACCTAATTTTTGTTTAAGTAATTGTTTATTTTCTTTAGGAATAGAACGAGTAAGTTGAACCGTTGGAGGACGATTTGCGATAAAATCTGGAGGTTGGGGGTATTTTTCTCGCCAATCATCGGATACATTGCTATTATCCCAATCTCCCCTATCCTCATCATAACGATAACCTAAATAATGCCATACCAGTTGATTAACGACAACATCGTCGATTTCTTCATTGAGAATAGCCCAGATAGTTTCTGTTGTTAAAGGTGGCAATTTGGACATGATGATCTGATCTTAATTTATTTCTTACTTTCTTTCTTTACTTTAATATGAAACTACCATTAATCTCGAAAAAATGGCAAGTAATCCTTATTTTAATGGTTGGAGTGCTTGCTGTTTCAACTTCAGCAATTTTTATTCGGTTATCGATGGTAGCTGCTGGATTAAATACTGTTGAATTTAGTTTATTTATCGCCTCTTTTCGTTTAATTGTTAGTGCTATTGTGATTCTTCCTGCTTGGGGTAGTGTCGCCCAATCTAAGGCTAAAGTTTCTAAGTCGGGATGGTTTTATGCTGTTGGTGCGGGTTTTTCTTTAGGTTTGCATTTTGTTACTTGGATTTCGTCTTTGTCTTTTACTTCTATTGCTGCCTCTACTACTTTGGTTACGACTAATCCTATTTGGATTGCTATTTTATCTTGGTTTTGGTTTAGGGAAAAACCTCAGAGAAATACCATTATTGGGATGGGAATTGCCATTGTAGGAGGAATTGTCATTGCTTTTGCAGATAATACTACTGGTATTGGTAGTAATCCTTTGTTGGGTTATTTTTTGGCTTTGTTTGGTAGTTGGATGGTTAGTTTATATTTTCTTCTGGGGCGTGAGGCTCAAAGAAATGGTTTGAGTATTAGCAGTTATATTGCTATTGCTTATACTACTGGTGCTGTTATTCTTTTTCCTTTGCCTTTTTGGTCTGATTTTGGTTATTTTGGTTATCCTCCTCTTGTATATGTCTATCTTTTTATTATGACTATTGTTTGTCAGTTGGTAGGCCATACTTGTTTTAACTGGGCTGTGGGTTTCATTTCTCCGACGATCGTTACTTTAATGATTTTATTTGAACCTGTAATCGCTAGTATTCTTGCTTTTTTTATTTTTGGAGAGATTCCTGATGAAAATGTGTGGTTAGGGGGATTGATTTTATTAATAGGAGTTGCTGTGGCTGTTATTTCTAAAGAAAGAAAAATTACTAAAGAGAAATAAGATATTTTTTATTATATAGAATTTATGGTTGAATTTTTGAGATTAATAATATGATAAATAATTATTTGTTGAAAATTATAAAACTTTTAAAATTTACTGAAAACTAGAATATATTTATTGTTTTTTTTATTTTATTATTAAGCTTTTAAAGGGCAAAATACCTTGATTTCAATGCTATTACACAAAGAAACAATTTACCAAAAATCCATCTAATTATTAACACAAAGAGAATATCAACCATCATTTTCCTTTAATTAATATTAGAGGAAAGCTGGAATTTTATCTAATGATTAAAATAGATGAAGCTTTAAAAATAGTGTTGAATTTATAATCATAATTATTAACTTATTATCCTATCAAAATTTAACCAAAATTTAATCGAAATTTAATCAATATATTGAAGTAGTAATTTAAAAGATCATTAAATTTGTAGAGGAAAATATGTTACTAAAAGAAGCAAAATTATTACATTTTAAAAGTTTAAAATACTTACTACAATGAATGATTTGTAAATAATATCTATTGAAAAAAGTATAGTAGACTTAGATTTATCAAGCTTCTCTCCATTAAATGCTTGAAAGTAACTCTCAGGAGATTTCTAACTTGTCTAAGTTTAAGGAAATTCTGCTAAAAGATATCTTCCAAAATTAAATAAAATTATCTAGTAGCTAGTTCTTAAATTTGGAACTGGCTATCTTTTTAAGAAATTGACTCAAAAACTAGTTTTTAATAAAAATTCTTTTTTTTAGGAAACCTATAAGAATTAAGGCATAACTAGATTAAATTATAGAATATTAGATTTATCATTACGAAAGTTTAAGGGGTTATGTGTTTTAAAATACATTGAATTTTGTAATAAAAAAATCAACAAAATTTCATGGTTTTTTAATTTATAAATTAAACAATTTTGATATAACTAAATAAGAAATAAGACTGAACAAAAAAACAAGTTTCATTGAAAATTAACGGATTAAAAATGTCAAGAAAACTTGAAAATATTTCTAAATAAAAGACACAAATAGTGTCAATTAAACCTTAGTAAAAAGAGGAAAAAATATGGCTTCAACATTATTCGCAGGAGACATCGCAATTACTGGATTTAATTTTGATAATCCAGATGCTTTCTCATTTGTAGCTCTTGATGATATCGACGGTGGTACACAAATTAGATTTACCGATCGAGGGGTAAATAGCAATGGTTCATTTAGAAGTGGAGAAAATACCTATACATGGACAGCCCCAAGTGGTGGGGTTGACTTTGGTGAAGTAATAACTATTAATAATTCAGGTTTAGCCTTTTCAACTGCTGGAGATCAAATCATTGCTTACCAAGGTAGTATTAACACTGCCGATCGATTTCTTTATGCTTTAAATAGTCAAAGTAGTAGCTTCCAATCCAGTGCAAATAGCAGCAACAACACAGCCTTACCACCAGGATTAACTAATGGATTTACGGCAGTAGCATTAAGCGAAACAGATAATGCTATTTATTCAGGAAGCACTACTTCTGGATCCCAAAGTACGTTACTTTCTGCCATTAGTAATCGTAACAACTGGACACGCTCTAACACTCGTAGCAACATCACTCTACTTCCTTCCGGTTCTACTCTTAGTGGTGGTGGTGGCGGTGGTCCTAGAGATCATTTATTTTTAGGAAATCCTAGTAATGCAACAAATAGCCAATTCAATAATTACTTATGGGAATTTAGACCGGAGTATAGTTTATCTTTAAATGGAAGTCGGAATATTGCTAATTGGGTAAGTTGGAATGTAAACTCTACTGACTTCGGAAGCGCACCTCGACAAGATAATTTCCGCCCTGATACTGCTCTTCCATCTGCATTTGATGATATCTTCACTGGAGATTATACTAATAGTGGTTTCGATCGAGGTCATATCACTCCTTCTGCCGATCGTACAAGTTCAGTAACTGCTAACTCTAATACATTCTTCACAACTAATATCATCCCTCAATCTCCAGATAATAACCAAGGTGTATGGCGTGTTTTTGAAGACTTCACCAGAGATTTTGTAAATGCTGGCAATGAAGTATATGTAATCGCTGGAGGACGTGGACAAGGTGGAGAAGGAAGAAATGGGTTTGCTAATACGATCGATGGTGGTAATATTACAGTTCCTTCTAGTACTTGGAAAATTTTAGTTGTATTACCTAATGGAGATGCTGGTGGTGATTCTATTTCTGAAATTACAACTTCTACTCGTGTAATTGCTCTGGATATTCCTAATGTTCAAGGTGTTCGTAATACTCCTTGGCAAAATTTCCGTGTTTCTATTAATGATTTAGAAGCACGAACTGGTTTTGATTTTCTTTCTAATGTCCCTAATACTATTGAGAATGAGCTTGAAAGAAGAATCGATTCTGGTAGCTCTAGTTTGACTGCTAATGCTTTTTCTGCTGGCTTTAGTAATGATACTAGTTTCTTTAGTGAAGATGTTCTTCTTGGTGGTGGAAGCATTGTTGAATCTATTACTCCTAATGAGTCTAATGATCCTACTGATCCTACTAAGTCTACTGGTGATGATGTTTTCTATAAGGGATTTGGTGGGATTACTAGTTTATATCAAAATAACCCCGATCCTCTTCAAGAACAATTTATTACTTTGACTCCTGATGGTGCTTTTTCTGAATTAGGATAGTTTTTTTTGATTATTTCTAATCAATATTTCATGACTTGTAGATTTTAATTAATAGTAATTGGATAGTGAGTAATGGATTTTCCTGATTTTACTATCTTTTTTTATAAAATTGTTTTATTCTGAGTTGTTTGATTTAAATAAAAAATAGAAATAGATTTATTCAGAAAGTTCCTTTCCTTGTACTACTAAAACTGAACAAGTAGCATGATGAACAATATAATTACTCACACTTCCCAAGAAAAATTCAGCCAAACCCTGACGGCCTCTACGGCCTAACACAATCAAATCTGCTTGCCAGGTATGAGCCATTTCTCGAATCCATCTACCTGCATCACCTAGTTTCCAATCCATTTGAGTTGGAATTCCTTCTGCTTGGGATTGTTCAGCGTATCCTGATAACCAAATATTAATATTTTCGATTTCTTGTTTGAGAGTTTCCTCCATTGACTGATTCCAGTTCACCAATTCTTCCCCATAGAGATTGGTATAATTGCCGATTCCTGTCTCTTCTAAAGCAAGGCAATGAAATATCATAAGTTGTGCTTGATTATGCTTGGCTATTTCCAATGCTTGTTGAAAGATAATATTGTTTTTATTAGAACGATCGAGAGCTACTAAGATTTTTTGATATGACATATTTCTAAAAAGGAATGATTGATAATAAACACTTGATCATGGACTTTTGAGAATATAGTATAACAATTAATGCTGGATAGTTGATAGCTAATAATTGAGAATTGAATTAATTTTTATTATTTTTATTATTACAATTTTGAGATAGTATTTCTTTGTCTATTTATACCAGTGTCCAATACTATCATTCAATTTGTAATCTAAATTCTACAAAGAATTGATAAAACTTTCTAATCGCTCCATTCCTCTAATAATTGATTGATTATCCGTTGCATAAGAAAAACGAACACAATCATCTGCACCAAAAGCTTTACCGGGAATAGCGGCAACTTGTTGATCTTGTAGTAATTTTTCACAAAATTCTATGGATTTTAGTCCGGTTTTACTGATATCTACGAATAAATAAAATGCTCCTTCTGGTTTAGCACAACTAATATTAGAAATAGATGTAATTCCTTCTAACATTATTTTCCGTCTTTCTTTAAATGCTTCTAACATTTCTTTGACACAATCTTGAGAAGATTCTAATGCAGCCATGGCTCCATATTGAGCAAAAGTGCATACATTTGAGGTACTATGTCCTTGGATTTTAGTCATAGCTTTAATTAATTCCACATTCCCTGCAAGATAACCAATACGCCATCCTGTCATAGAATAACTTTTGGCAAAACCATTACTAACAATACTACGTTGAAAAATTTCTGGGGAAAGGGAACCAATACTTAAGTGTTGAGCATTATCATAAAGAATATATTCATAAATTTCATCAGCAACGACTAATATATCTTTTTCTATAATTACTTTCGCTAATGCCTGAAGTTCATCTGGATGATACACAGATCCTGTCGGATTGGAAGGAGAATTTAAAATTAATAATTTAGTATTATTTGTAATAGCTTTTTCTAATTCTTTTGCAGTTATTTTATAACCATTACTAGCTTGAGTAGTGACGCATACCGGTGTACCACCAGCTATTTTTACCATTTCTGGATAACTTAACCAGTAAGGTACGGGAATAATTACCTCATCTCCAGTTTCAATCAAAGCTAACATCAAATTGAAAAGAGAATATTTCCCCCCATTGGTGACGATTACATTTTCTGCTTGATAATTTAAATTGTTATGAGTTCTTAACTTTAAGGCAATGGCTTCTCTTAATTTTGGTTCCCCGGCAGAGGGCCCATATTTGGTTTTGCCAGTATCTAAGGCTAACTTGGCAGCTTCTTTGATATGTATTGGAGTATCAAAATCAGGTTCCCCCGCACTAAAACTAATAACATCAATCCCTTTTGCTTTCATGGCTTTAGCTTGAGCTGAAATTGCCAAAGTTAAAGAAGGTGCGATGGAAGACATTCTTGTTGCTATTTTCATGTTTAAACTGCTTTTAATAAAGTTGCAACTTTTTAGAGTAACTTATTTAGATTAATATTATGTATCTTTTAAACCAAAAAAAATTGTCTTGTTTTTAGATTTTATGATATGATAGAAAGTATTACTTAAAATGTTACTATAATTTAACCTCCAAGCTCTATCAACTATTAAAATTCCTCTATACTAATTACAAAAAAAAATTAAACCTAAAAATCTTTATTATTTGTTAAGGTAGGAAGATTGGCAGAAGTTATTCTAGAAAATATTTATAAAAGTTTTCCTAGTCGCAAGACGGAAAATATTATCTCTAAAAGTACGGCTAAAACTACAGCTAACAAAACTGCTATAGAGAAAAAACAAAGTGTCCCTGTTTTGTCCAATATTAACTTAAAGGTTCAAGATGGGGAATTTATGGTGCTTGTGGGACCATCTGGTTGCGGTAAAAGTACTTTATTGCGTTTAATTGCAGGGTTGGAAGAATTAACAGCAGGAAATATTTTTATTAACAATTATCTAGTTAACAATGTTGCGCCAAAAGCAAGAGATATCGCTATGGTATTTCAAAACTACGCTCTCTATCCTCATCTAAATGTCTATGAGAATATGGCTTTTGGTTTGAGACGCACTGGTTTGAATCGTGAAAAAATCTCTTTCTTAGAAAAAGCAAAACCAAGTTTCCTGATCAAAAATTCTTTGTCTAATTGGTTGGAAAATCTTTTAGTAGGTATTTCTCGTAGGCTTCCTTCTCAATTGCGGTATGTTTCTAATAAGGAAAAAACTATTGAATCTAGAGTCAGATATGTGGCTGAATTATTACAAATTGAATCCCTTTTGGGAAGATTACCTAAACAGCTTTCTGGTGGGCAAAGGCAACGAGTGGCTTTGGGAAGGGCAATCGCTCGGAATCCTCAAGTTTTTTTGATGGATGAGCCTTTGTCAAATTTGGATGCTAAGTTACGAGCTTCTACTCGCGCTCAAATTGTTAGGTTACAACGTCAGTTGGGTATTACTACTATTTATGTGACTCACGATCGGGTGGAGGCTATGACAATGGGGGATCGTATTGCGGTAATGAATGCTGGTGAAATCCAACAAATAGCCCCTCCTTTGGAGATATATCGTAATCCAGTTAACATTTTTGTAGCAGAATTTATTGGTTCTCCTCCTATGAATTTTCTGACAGTAGAGGTAAAAAATCCTTTGCTGTTATGTCATCCTCAATTCTCTCTTAGCATTCCAGATAAATGGGAAGCATTAGTTAAACCTTATGTGGGACGATCTTTAATTCTTGGGATACGTCCAGAAGATTTTGAGATGAGTTCCCCAGACAAGAAAAGTATTAATGTAAAAGTAGATCTCATAGAATCTTTGGGAAATGATACTTATATCTCTGTTACTTTAGTTGAAGATCAAAATTGTTATTTACAAGTGCGAATCAATGGCGATGGTATTTTTAAATTAGGTGAATCCCTTTGGTTAAGTATTAATTCTGAAAAAATTCATCTGTTCGATCCAGATTCTACTAATTCCTTACAAATCAAGTAGTTATTTATTTAAAAATTAAGATAAAACGATGATAAATCATTATCTATCTTCAGAACAAAATAAATTAAATAGTTATTTTTATAATAAAGCAAACCATAACAACTATATTATACCAGGACTTAGCGGATTTGAAATACTATTCACTCCAGATGGAAAACATTTAGTTACCTATGGAAAAGGTATTAAAATCTGGAATTTAGAGACAGAAAAATTAATCCATAACCTCAAAAGTCATCAAGATTATGTAAATACTGTTGCCATAACTCCCAACTCTACTTTTTTAGCATCAGGCAGTAAAGACAATACTATCAAAATCTGGGATTTGAAAAGTGGAAATTTGATTCGTACCCTTGAAGGGCATGAGGATGAAGTTTGTCGTTTAGTCATTAGTTCTAATTCTCGATTTTTGCTTTCTAGTAGTTCAGATACTACTATTAAAATTTGGGATTTAGATATAGGATCAGTAATTTTTACTCTTAATAATAACTATAAGTCTTATGCAAAATTAGCAGTTAGCTCTGATTTCTGTTTTTTAGCATCTGAAACTGAAAATTTTTCTATTAAGATTTGGGATTTAAATACTGGAAAAACAATTAAAATTCTAGATGGACATTCCGATGAAATTAAAAGTATTGTAATTAGTCCAGATTCTTGTTTTTTAGTCTCTGGTAGCTATGATGAAACTATAAAAATTTGGGATTTGAATACTGGCAAACTACTTCATACTCTTGAAGGATATTGGGAAGATATTGATGATTTTGCCATTAGCCCAGACTCTAATCTATTAATTTCTGGTAGTTATGAGAAAAGTATTAACACTTGGGAGTTAAAAACTGGAAAAATAATTCATACTTTTAAAGGACATTCAGAAGTGGTTAAAAATGTGGCAATTAGCTCAGATAGTAGAATGTTGGCTTCTAGTAGTGAAGATCATAGTGTCAAAATATGGGATTTTAATACTGGAGAATTAATCCGTACTTTTAAAGGACATTCTGATGATATTAAAACTCTGGCAATTAGCCCAAATGGTAAAATTCTTGCATCTGGTAGTGAAGATCATACGATTAAAATCTGGGATTTGAATACTGGAGGATTGATTCACTCTTTGAAAGCACATGAAGATTCCGTTTGGAGTGTGGCTATTACTCCTGATTCGAGTTTTTTGGCTTCTAGTAGTTACGATCATACGATTAAAATCTGGGATTTGAATACTGGAGATTTAATTGACACCCTTTCTGGTAAATGTGGCTGGGTTTTGAGTCTAGCTATTAGTTCAAATTCTCGTTTTTTGGTTTCTGGTAGTTGTAATAAAAAGATCCTCATTTGGGATTTAAAACTTAGAGATTTTATTCAAACTCTTTCGGGTCATTTGAATTTGGTAAATACTTTAGCTATTAGCGCAGATTCGAGAATTTTAGTCTCTGGTAGTAATGATTATAGTGTAAAAGTGTGGAATTTAAATACAGGTGAATTAATTAATACCCTTTTTCATCATTCAGATTGGGTGAATAGTGTTGCCATTAGTCCTGATTCAAGAATTTTGGTTTCTGGTAGTCAGGATAAAACTATCAATCTTTGGAATTTGAATACTTATGAATTAATTACTACTTTAGAGGGACATTCAGATTGGGTGAATAGTGTTGCCATTAGTCCTGATTCAAGAATTTTGGCTTCTGGTAGTCAGGATAAAACTATCAATCTTTGGGATTTGAATACTGGAAAAATAATTCGTACCTTAGAAGGGCATTCTGGTGCAGTTTTTACTTTAGCCTTCACTCCTGATGGAAAGCTTCTTGTCAGTGGGGGCGAGGATACTGATATTAGATTTTGGCAGATGCCTAGCTAAAGACTAAAGCCTTGCTTCCAAAATTAGATTAAAAGGTGTTTCAGCTGCTCGACGAAACTTGGTAAAACCCCCAGATGTGACTACTTCTCTCAAACGTTTTTCCCCTGCTTGGGCACCTAATGCTAATCCTACCTCTTGACTTAAAGACGAAGGAGTGCAAATCGTGGTAGAAAAACTATACATTACCCTGCCGATGGGGTGTAAATTTTCCTCCAAATTATCGTTAGCCATGGGTTCAACTATTAGTAGAGTACCATCAGAATTCAAGGTTTCTTTTACATGAGAAACAGCACCAATGGGATCTCCCATATCATGTAAACAGTCAAAAAACGCTACTAAATCATAATTACTACCTTTATATATTTTAGCTGTAGCAACTTCAAAACTTATATTCTGAAGATTTTTTTCAAGTGCAGATTTTTTTGCAGCTTCTATGGAAGGTTCATGGAAATCAAACCCAATAAATTCAGAATTAGGAAAAGCTTCTGCCATAATTGCAGTAGAACATCCATGACCACATCCTATATCTGCGACTTTTGCTCCTTTTTCTAACTTCTGTATTACTCCTTCTAAGGATGGTAACCATTGAGAAGTAAGATAGGTTTTATAAGTAGGTCGAAAAAATTTAGCTGTGCCACAAAATAAACATTCACTATGATCTCCCCAACCAATTCCTTCGCCTGTGCGAAAAGCTTCAGTAATTTTTGCTTCACCACTCATTACAGATGAAAGAGAATAAAATCCACCGATCATATAATTAGGGCTTTCTTCATCTGCAAATACGGAAATTTGTTCGGGATTCATCGAAAAAGAATCAGTTTCAGCATGGTATTCAATGTATCCAGATGCTGCTTGGGCTGCTAACCATTCTCGAATATACCTTTCATTAGTATTGGTTAACTCTGCTAATTGGTTTGAATTAACTGAACCTGCATTAACTATCGCTTTATATAATCCTAATTTATCTCCTATTAATACTAAAGAACTACTGGCAGCTGCTCCTAAATCCTTAATCATTTTGCCTAAAAATTCTTGAAGTTTGGTTTCATTAATTGTCATAATTATTTTTTTTGAATTTTGTGTATATTAGGGTGATTAAAAATAAAATTTGTTTCCATATTAGGATAACATAAATCACCTTAAATCTGTATTAAGAAATCTAAAATCAATTTTAAAGGTAAGATTTTATTTAAAGATCTATTATTCTTTGTTAAGAAATTTAAAAAAAAATTGAATTTGCCCTCAAAAGATGTTTAATAAAAAATTAGAAACAAAAAAAATTATGAAAAAAGTTTGAAAAAATGAAAAAGTTAATTAATAAACCAGAAGATGTGGTTAAAGAAAGTTTGGCTGGACTTGGCGCGGCTTATCCTGATTTAATTAAAGTAAATTACGATCCTAATTTCGTTTATCGAATTGATGCTCCTATCAAAGGAAAAGTAGCAGTAATTTCTGGTAGTGGAAGTGGACACGAACCGTTGTATACTGGTTGTGTTGGCTATGGAATGCTAGATGCTGCTTGCCCTGGGGAAGTGTTCACGGCTCCTACTCCTGATCAAATGTTAGAAGCGGCTAAATTAGTTCACTCTGGAGAAGGGGTTCTTTATATGGTAAATAATTATAGTGGAGATGTGATGAATTATGAAATGGCTATGGAATTAGCTATCTCGGAAGGTATTCGGGTACGCAATATTATTATTGATGACGATGTGGCTGTTAAGGATAGTCTTTATACTCAAGGCCGTAGAGGGGTAGGCACTTCTGTTTTAGCAGCAAAAATAGTTGGTGCTGGAGCTGAAGCTCAATATAATCTCACTCAATTAGCAGATTTATGTCGCAAAATTAATCTTAATGGTCGCAGTATGGGAATGGCTTTAACCTCTTGTATTACCCCTGCTAAAGGAACTACTTTATTTGATATAGGAGAGAATGAGATAGAATTTGGAATTGGTATTCACGGGGAACCAGGAAGACAGCGATTAGAATTAAAGTCTGCTGATGAAATTACCGAGATGTTGGCAGTTTCTATTATTGAAGATTATGGTTATAATCGTGTTTTAAGAGAGTGGGATGAGGGAAAAAATGAGTGGATTGATGTGGAATTAACTGATACTTCTTTAGAAAATGGTGATCATATTTTAGCTTTTGTGAATGGTATGGGGGGAACTCCTCTTCCTGAATTATTTATTGTTTATCGTAAGTTGGCTGAAATTTGTGATAAAAAAGGTTTGAAAATTATTCGTAATTTGGTGGGTAATTATATTACTTCTTTAGAAATGCAAGGTTGCTCTATTACTTTATTGAAAATGGATGATGAATTGGTTAAGTTATGGGATGCTTCTGTAAAAACACCTTCTTTCCGTTGGTGAGTTTAATCTAAATAATGAATAATAAGTTCAATTATTTCAAGATTTATCTAATATTAATTATTATATTGTTGGTATTTTAAATCAAAATTGAAAAAATAAGATTATGATTACGAAAAAACAAATTATTCAATGGTTAGATGAATTTGCTAATGTTCTTGCCACAAATAAGGAATATTTAACTGAATTGGATTCGGCTATTGGAGATGCAGATCATGGAATAAATATGAATCGAGGATTTTCTAAGGTGAAGGAAAAATTACTTACTGTTGAGGATAAGGATATTGGTACTATATTGAAAACCATAAGTATGACTTTAATTTCTAGTGTTGGAGGGGCAAGTGGACCTCTTTATGGTACTTTTTTTCTCAAGGCAAGTACTGTTACTGCAAATAAGGAGGATTTAAATTCTAAAGATTTAGGGGATTTATTCCAAATTGGTTTAGATGGTGTTAAACAAAGAGGCAAAGCAAATTTAGATGATAAAACAATGATTGATGCTCTTGAACCTGCTATTATTAGATATAAAGAGAAAATATCTGAAGGAGAAAGTCTGATTGATGCTATGAAGGAAGCAGTTACGGCGGCTGAAAATGGTATGAAAAACACAATTCCTTTGGTAGCAAGAAAAGGACGTGCCAGTTATTTAGGAGAAAGAAGTATAGGACACCAAGATCCTGGAGCTACTTCCACTTATCTAATGCTAAAAAGTCTATTAAAAGTCTTAGAAAACTAAAGGAAGAATTCAAATTGAGAGATTGAAGTAATTCAAAAGTTAACTGTAGAAAAAATAAATTGTAAATAAAATGATAAAAGCAGAAGAATTTATTAATATAGCAACAAAAAAAGGTTTTGGTTTGTTCGCAGGAGTACCTTGTTCTTATATTACATCTTTGATTAATCAGGCGATAGATTCCCCTGATGTTAGCTATGTAGGGGCTACAAATGAAGGGGATGCCGTAGCCATTGCCTCTGGTGCCCAATTAGGGGGAATTCCTAGTGTGGCTATGTTTCAAAATTCAGGTTTTGGTAATGCAGTTAATCCTTTAACCTCCTTGAATCAAACATTTAAAATACCTATTCTTTTATTAGTTACTTGGCGTGGGCAACCAGATAGAGAATTTGATCAGGCACAACATGAACTCATGGGAGCAATTACTCCTGGTTTATTTGATCTAATGAATATTCCTTGGGAACTTTTTCCTACTCAAGTAGAGGAAATTGAACCTACTTTAACTCGTGCTGTGGAATATATGAAGGCTAATAATAGTCCTTATGGATTAATTGTTCAAAAAGGTTCTCTTGAATCTCCTAATGGTAATTCTTTATTAGGTTTAAAAGCTTTGTCTATTCCTTCAACAAAACCCTATATTCATGAAGAAGGTAAGTTTAGTCGTAAGGAAATGATTAAATTAGTTCAATCGAATACTGTACAAGAAGATATACTTTTAGCAACAACTGGTTATGCTGGTCGTGAATTATATGCTCTTGGGGATAAAAATAATCAACTTTATCAGGTGGGTTCCATGGGTTGTGTATCTAGTATTGGTCTAGGTATTGCCCTTAGTCAACCTAAAAGAAGGGTAATTGTTGTGGATGGTGATGGTGCTGCTTTAATGCGTTTGGGTGCTTTAGCTACTATTGGTTATGAACGCCCACGTAATTTATTACACATTTTACTGGATAATCAGGTTCACGAGTCTACTGGTGGTCAGTCTACTGTGTCTTCGTCGGTGGATTTTTGTGCTATTGCCGCTGCTTGTGGTTATGAAAAAGTTGCTTTTGCTACTACTTTGGATGAAGTTAAAGAGGAGATAGATTCTGCTTTTGAGAAATTAACTTTTGTTCATGTTAAAATAAAGCCGGGAGTAGATGATAATTTACCTCGCCCTCATGTTACTCCTCCTGAAGTTGCTCAACGTTTGAGGGATTTGATGAGTTGATTTACTAAAAAATAATTTTAGGAAAATGATTATCGTAGATCGTTGAGAATATAAGTATCTGGCCTACTATAATTTATTTGATTAGGTTTGTACATTGAAGCCATAAGACTTTTAATAGCATAATTTTTACTTAACATTATTTGATAGGCCGCTTCACAAGCGGTATCTACTCCTGCTACGAGGGATTCCATATTTACAGTTTTAGTGAATATTTCGCATTCATTAACTAATTTTTGGAAACTTTCAGATGATTTAGCAGCACCAAATTTAATATAACAAGTATTGGTTTGTGCTTCCGATACTTTACCATAATGACAAATAGCGAATCCTATTAGTGTTTCATTCTCCCAAAGAAAAAGGGTATCTCCAAGGGAATGTTGATTTACTACCTCAATTTCCCAACGTAAGTCTAATCCTGCATAAATTTTATCGGTAAATTGATAAGCTGCTGTTAAAAATTCTGGCTGTTGTTGGTTAGATAATTGAGAATACCTTTTTGCTTTAAGGATTTGTTGAGTATTAGGAATAAATTTACTAAAGAGAGCAATTAAAAATCTGGGTGCATAACCAAATTTTCCATAAAAATATATGTGTTTAGGACTATTGGCATAGGTGCAAAGTCCCGTTTGTTTTATGCCCCATTCTTCAAATTTGGCTAAAGCTGCTTTCATTAATTGTGAAGCTATCCCTTGATTCCAATAATCAGGATGGGTTACGATGGGACCTAATCCAGCAAAACTTCCCCATTTAACTAAAATTACATAACCTATTAGTTCATTATCTAGGTTATTTTCTTTTTTGGCGGCAAAGGCAAATGAGGAATTATTATACCATCGTTTATAATATTGGGCACCATTAGCAAATTCTATAGGGTTGGGTAGTTTTAAAAATGTGCTAAAAGCAAGTTTTAAAAGGATTTCTGCTTTTTGAAGATCTTTTTCTTTCAGGGAACTAATTTCAATATTCATGGTTATTTTTATTATTTTTATAATTGTTTTATTAAAATCTCTTTTTTAGAGTAACCTATTTTAGGTTCGTTATATACATAGGTTTCAAGAATAAATAAATTTAGAAAGTTCTTCTCTTACTGCATTAATCGAATCTAGCTTTAAAATATAAGAAGCCATTTCCTGACAATCTACCATTTTTAACTGAGAAATGACTTCAGTTATAAAATTAATCGATATAGGATTAACACTCAACTCATCTACTCCTAAACCTAATAAAATAGGTATGGCTAAAGATTCACTAGCTAATTCTCCACAAACACTCACAGAAGTATTAAAATTATGTGCTTGAGTAATCGTTTTGGCTATACTTCTTAAAATAGCAGGAGAAAAACCATCAGCTAACTTAGAAACCTTGGTATTTGTCCGATCGGCAGCCATCATATATTGACTCAAATCATTAGTGCCAATGCTAAAAAAATCCACTTCTTTTGCTAAACAATCTGACATGGTTACAGCGGCGGGAGTTTCTATCATAATGCCTACTTTTATATCCTCTTGAAAAGGAAGATTTTCTGCCCTTAATTCTTCTTTGATTCTGTTAAGAATTCCCTTGGCTTGATGCACTTCTTCGACAGAAGTTACCATGGGAAACATTACTCTAAAATTATGCCCATCACTTGCTTTTAAAATTGCCCTTAATTGAGTTGTAAATAAATCCAAACATTCTAAACTTTGACGTATTCCTCGCCACCCTAAAAAAGGGTTAGTTTCTGTTGGCATATCTAAAAAAGGAAGGGGTTTATCACCACCAATATCAAGGCTACGAATTGTCAATGGATATCCTTTTAAAACTGAAGCAATTCCTTGATAAATTTCTATTTGTTGTGCTTCTGTCGGTGGCGTTAAATTGTCGAGATATAATAATTCTGTTCGTAATAAACCTATTCCTTTTGCTCCAGATTCTATGGCTAATTTGGCATCTTTTTTGCTAATAATATTGGCTTTTATATTGATATTTTTACCATCTTTTGTAATAGGTAATGTTCTATTTTCTTGGTGAGTTTTATTGATTTTAGGTGTTGATTTTTGCTGTAATTCTTGAATTTGTTTTTCATCTGGGTTAACCCAAATTTCTCCAGTTTCTCCGTTTAATCCTAGGAAAGTTTCTGATGTTAATTGTAATAATTCTACAGGGGTATTAACAATAGCAGGAATTCCTAACATCTTTGCAATTAAAATGCTATGACTAGTGGAATTGCCATTAATTAAACATATTCCTAATACTTGATTATCTTGATTATTTTGATTAAATTTACTTACTTCTGAAGGAGTTAATTCATTAGCAATAATAATGCCTGATTCTGTTAAATTCAATAAAGAAATAGAAGGTTTTATTAAATAGCTTAAAACTCGATTTCCTATATCTTTAATATCTATGGCACGGGCTTTGAGATAGGGTTGGGATAAATTTTCATAAGTTATAATTAAATCTTTAATTACTGTTTGCCAAGCAAAAGCAGCACAAAAATTTTCTTTAAATATTAATTGATGAGTTTGAGTTAATATATTTGGATCTTCTAAAAATAATAAATGTGCTTGAAAAACTCCTGTATTATCGTTAGTAATTAAAGCTTGAATTTCTTGTTTAGATATTTGGATTGCTTGCTGTAATTTTTGCCACTCTTCACTAGGATTATCTATAGTTTCGTTAATTATTTCTGGGAATTCTCTTTGATAATAAATAGCTTTTCCGACGGCAATTCCGGGAGATGCTGGATTGGCTTTAATGTAATTAGAAATGTCATTAGAAATATTAGGATTTAATTTATTTATTTGGGATTGATTTATTTCTGGTGTATTTTTTTTGTTAATTGTTTTTTCTAATCTTTCTTCTAAGTTTTCTTCTAAATTTTCTTCTATTAATTCCCCAAAATTATTTTGGGCCAGTTTATTTAATGCGTTTAATGCTTCATCGGCATCCATTCCAGACGCTGAAATTTCAATTTGATGCCCTTGTAATATCCCCAATGTAATTACTTGGTTAATGCTTTTGGCGTTAATTATTTGAGAATTTGTAGTTAAATTTTGGATGGTAATTTCTGATGTAAATTGAGCGGCTGTTGTCACAATTTTTGCTGCTGGGCGCGCGTGAATTCCCTGTTTATTTTTAATAGTTATTTGGATTTTTTTTGCTGAAAAAGATAAATTTTGATTTGTTTCTTTTGCTTCTACTTCTGTTAAATAATTACTTGAATTTTCTGCTGTATTTAATTGACTAATTTTAGGATTTAAAGCCGTTGTTGCTTCATGAATTACTTCCTCTAAATTACCACCAATAGATGCTCTAACTACTGCTGCAATTGTACCTTCAACAATAGGTGCACTACACAATTTAATCTTATTTTTTTCTTCTTCTGATAAAAAATCTAAAGCCATTTCAGTACTAAGAATAGCACTCCCTAAATCCATTAAAACTACCACGCCATCTTCGCTATAAACTGAGGAAATAGCTTCACAAATTTTGAGAGGATCCGTACCTAAAAAATTATTAGCATCCTCAGAATCATCAGGATTTTCAATGCCCGCTGCGATGGCAATACTAACAGGATTTTGAGCCATTTGTAGAGCTAATTCTGCAATACCTCCTGCTAATTTTGCACTATGAGAAACAATAACTATTCCAACCATTTTAAGTAATAAATAATAGGTAATAAATAATCTTCAATAAGTAATGAAAAAAAAAATTAAAGGTAAAGAAATTAATGTTTTAATCTTTACCTAATTAAATTTAATTGAAGTTTCTCGCAAAAATTAAATTAGCGTCTTCTTCCACGACTAAAACTACGACGAGGAGTTCGCACGCCGCTACCAAAACGACTGCCACTATTAGTTTTCGATCGATTAGAATTACCAGAAGAATTGAGATTAGTCGAACCAAAACCGGAACCACTAGGCTTGTTATTTAGGTTTGTACGATTATTGGTAGCTTGATTCCTTGAACTATTTCTCAAATTGCCACTGGTGCGAAGAGTTTGACGATTAGTGACGGCTGCGGGTGAAGAATTGTAATTGCTACGGTAGCGTTCCACTGCACTGTCATAAGTATTACCATAACCACCATAACCTCTCATAATTCCTCCAGAACTATATACAGGAGGTACATAATACTGTGGTCTGAATAACAAACTACCTATGGCTTGTCCAGCTAGTGCTCCTGCAAATGGTGTCCAAAAATTAGATTCACGACGAACAATAACGGTTTGTTGTTGACCTGTTTGAGGATCTGTTCTGGTTTCTGTTACATTATGAACGTATTCAATCTTAAAGTCCTCGGTTAAGTGCATCACGGCACTATCATTTTTTACTTCTAAATACGTATTTTTTCCTTCAGATATTTCCTCATCAGTTAAACGAGCCATTTGTAAATCGGTAGTTTCAAAGACTGGAGGATAACCTGAAGGGGTATTTAATAACATGAGGGAATATTCTCCATTGGCATCATTATAAGTAGCCTGCTGTACTGGATAAGTTCCTTCAGTTAAACGAGGACGATTGCTTACAGTATTACCGTTAGTATTAGTTTGAGATTGATTAGGAGTAGATGAACTACAAGCCACTACGGGTAAACACAGACTTAAACACATAAAAATTACTAAAACTTTACGTAACATAAAATCCTTTTTTCAAGTTTCCAAAATTTACAATTATATTTACAAGGGAATTAATTCTGGAAAATTTTCCAAAATTTGGTCGTAATTCAAATCTTCTCCCAATTGAGCCGGGGAGAAGTGAACTTGTATGGCTCGTAATTTCCTATTATAATGAAGGTTAATTAGAGCCTTTAGTCCCTGTTCTAATGCTGACATATTTGCTAGATCGGTTTCAAGTTCGGGTATTTCACCCTGGAAGGCTACCGTAATCATCACTATGACATTTTGAGTTACCCTTAATGATAATTCTTCGTCCTCTGATAGGGCAGCACTATAATCTGGTTGGCTGAGGTAACGCCCTGCTGAATCCGTGAATAATTCGTTGACGTAGTCTCCCGCTTCCCCTTCATCCCAAAATACATCTCCTTCATTGGCGGCGGCTTTCCAGTAGATTTGTGAGTTCAAGATGTTGTAGCAAATGTCTACCAGTTTTTCTCCTGTTACTTCTAAATCCCCTTCTGCTTCCATGGCTTCTCTTCCTGCCTGGTTTAGGATTCCAAGAAGTGGTGCAACTTCAGATCCGGATAAATGGATAAATAGGCGGCAGACAACGTATCTGGTTTTCCCTAAAAATTGATTAAAACGATCGCGCATTTTTGTTATGGTATTTCTCCGTAAAATAGAATTGATTATCTATTTATTATAGAAAGTTACATTCCGCTTCTAATGCAATATTTTTATATATCTCATCACCATAGCACAATTTCTATTGTCAAAAATTAAAAACTCAAAATGAGTAAAACTTTTCTTTTTTCCTGATAAATTACTTAGAAACTAATTAACAATTTTAAGCAATGTCTATTTAATAAATTATGCAAAATTGAAATTTCTCTGGGAAAGAAAAATTATTAATCAAAAGCTTTTCATCTTTTCTATCTATTTTATTGTACAAATCATCTTCTGACTTAAATAATCTTGACAAAAGTATTAGTATAAAGTCTTTTACGTCGATAAACATCTTATTATTAATATCTGAATTTCAATTTTAATCAAGATATTTTTTATATTTTATCTGTAGTTAAAATTCATAATTAAAAAAAATAATGGTTTAAATAGAATCTTAATTCGGTTTATTGTGTATTAAGTTTTGTAAAAAGATAAAAAAAATAGTAAATTTATTGTATAAAGTATTATTATAATTATGGAATATCTCAAATAAATTATGGAGAAAAAAAAATGGGATTTTTTGAACAATTTTTAACTTGG